>CAYLOO010000050.1:0-1947 GCA_964385355.1 uncultured Anaerolineaceae bacterium | reverse complement strand
TTCCATGTTGCATTTGCAAGTTAAATCTACGTGTTACTTTCCCGGCGTTTCACCGATAGAATCAGTGAGATCGGATGTCTCCCGGCTAGGAGACTCCCTAAGGCAACCAGGAAAAAAGATGCCCGAGAATCCGGCAACCGACCCTCACAGTGCAGACCTGCCGGAAGGCGAGGATGCCCTCGTACGCTCCTCGCAAGAGGATCCAGCGGCGTTCGGACCCCTCTTCGACTTTTACTCACCACGCATCTACTACTATGCTTTGCACCGCCTGGGGAATGCGGCTGACGCAGAGGATGTGACATCCCGCGTCTTCACGGACGCCCTTCAGGGTCTCGACCGATATCGACCTAAACGTCACGGGTCATTCGGCGGCTGGCTTTTCACTATCGCCCGACGTCGCTGCGCCGACCACTTTCGAGTTTCAGATTCCCTTCCTCTGTCGACCCTCAATCCCAAGGACAACTCGGCGGGGCCATTGGACGAGGTCATTTCACGGGATGAGCAGCGAAGGCTCGACGAGATCTTGAAGAGCCTGCACAAGAGTGACCTGGAGCTTCTGCGGCTGCGATTTGCAGCGGAGCTTACCTACAAGCAAATCGGCGATGTCATCGGAAAGACCGAGGCGGCTGCCAAAATGAGCTTCATCCGCTTGATCCAGAGGCTGAGGCTAATCTGGGAGGGTAAAGATGAATAGCACCGGCGGACAAACAGACGGGCTCGAAGTCGCCCTCCACCACCACTTCCGATCCTATGAGCCTGACCCAAGGTTCCTGGCTCAACTGCGCCGTACCCTGCTTCCTTCCGCTGCAGACGTCCGGTCCAGTACGCGCCCACCCTGGCATCCTCAGCCTCATCTTCGCTGGCGCTATGCAGCAGCCGCGATTGTGCTTGTGCTTCTTGCTGCCATTGCGGCCATTGGACCAACCAAGGTCCTTGCGCAGATCGAGCAATGGATCGGTTATGTTCCTGGGTTGGGCGAGATCAACCTTGTCGGCACACGTGCCCTTGTCCATCCTGTTTCACGGACCGAGGGGGACATCACATTCAGCGTTGTTGAATTCGTGGCTTCACCCGATCAGACCCTCGTGAAGATCCATGTGACCGGGCTTCCAGCTGACGCCAGCCTGTCCTATTTGAGGGTCCTTGTACAGTGGGAGCATGGAAACGGACTGCGTATGTCAAAATACCAGGCAAACCCGAGTTATCCACCCTGTCCATCTGAGGGGTGCCCTGCGGTTCGCCAGCCTGATGGGTATGATCTGCAGTTCGCCTACGAGCCGCTGCCAGCCGACATTCAACAGATTCAATTGACGTTTCATCCCTGGGGAATTGTGCCCGGAACCTCACTTTCAGAGACCTGGTCTTTGGAGATACCCCTGGAGCCGGTGACTGCCGAGAAACCCCAGAGCTTCGTTCAGCCAGCCTATTCCCCAAGATCAGCGGTGGACACTCACTTCGGGATCAAAATGACCGTCGACCGCGTCTTTGCCGACACGTCAAGAACCCTAATCGTCACGTCGATCCTGGTGCCGACGGCTCCGAATTTCCCTTCTCCTCAAGGGGCATCACTCTCAACCGACACCGGCCACATGTACGAGCCATTCCTTTTCTCAAACGACCTGGACCTCAACCCGAGGCCGGTGCAAACCATGCCCCCCTCCGCTGCTGGTGAGGCTACTCTAACGGCGTGGCCAAGCAGATGGCAATTCGAGGCTGTGAACAACCAGGCAAGCCGTCTGACCTTCACTGTCGATAGTATTGCGCTTGCTTACAGGGCGCAGAGCGATTTCGAGATCGAGCTCAGCAAGGACCCAACAGTCGGCACGGTGATCCCCTTGGATGTCAGCCTGAATATCGAGGGATTTTACGTTCACTTCAACCAGGCCCTGGTTGTGATGGCGACATCCTCTACTCAATGGTCGTCAAATCGGGTCAAAGCCCTTGAGT
>CAYLOO010000049.1:0-20241 GCA_964385355.1 uncultured Anaerolineaceae bacterium | reverse complement strand
CGAACCTGAGATCTGAATTAGATATGAAGTTCCTGGTTCATTGAGATTAAAATCATCTTCATCCCTGAAAATAGAAATGTCTATACTCGAGATGAAAATCGCTATCTAGACTCGTTATCAAAGGCTTAGGAGGGAAACCTCAAACTTGCTTTTCTACGTTTCCTAATGTATTCTAAATTGTGCATGTTATTATTTCTGCCCTTTTGAGGAGGAGGGGGAAATGAATTATTTTTATCACCAAGTAACCATTGTGTTCACCAAACCGACCTCAATATAGGTCGGTTTTTTATGCGTGTTGTTAGATGTGGGTAGTCGCGAACGAAGTTAACCAACGCAGTGGAAGGTGAAATCAGAATATCCTCTAGCTTCACACATGGGGTAAGAATTAATAATATGAGAAACCATCATCGTATTCTAAGCGGACATACTATAGCCTTCATTGTCTTCGTATTATCAACCGCAATGAGTGGTTGTGAGCTGACAGATGACATCCCGACTCCAAAGCCTCCAACCGCAACACTGAGCCCAACAGCCGCGTCAATCCCTATGCAAACCATCTCAAAGGGAGCGCCTTTAGGGGATGATCCAGCTGAGCCGTTCTATGCTGTCATAACCACAGCCAAAGAATGGAACGACTTGGAAGGACGAGTGCCAGAATCAGTGCAAGAGGCTGGCCGTACATATGAACCTAAAGAAACCGAAATCCTGTTGCTTGCCATCGCTGGGGTAAAAGGCACGAGTGGCTATGCCATAACCATCCAAGATGTCCGGTTCGAGGGCGGCCAAGTTATTGTCCAACTTTCCGAAACTGCGCCTGGCCCCGATGAAATTGTCGAGCCAGCCAGCACTTTACCCTTCCACCTTGTCGCAATCACTCTAGAGGCCTTACCCAAGAAGGGCTATATGATCTTCAGTTTCCAAGACGATCAAGGTGGGATCTTGGGCCAACAAGAAATCTCACCACCATAAAATCCGTAAAGAAGGATCTAAGAGGAGAAGCATCATGAAGCATCGATTACTTAGCATTGCAGTTCTGGGCACTCTGTTGACCGTAACGCTGTTTTCGCTTCAAGTGCCAGGCCACGCTCAGGAGCCAATTGAGGATATTATCCTCCATATGGTTGCTAGTGACCAGGGTATGCCAAAAGGCAACCTTGAAATCGGTGATCTGGTCCACAGGGAGTTCCCCTTGTCTGGTATCAGCTTGTACGAGGCAAAGGTCATCGATACAAGCACAGGCGAAATCTATAGTCTCGCTGTAGATGAGGACGGCTCCGCTATGAGCCTTGAAGATGCCTTAACTATGGAAGAGCAAGCCCATAGAGCACGCTATGGCCACTTAGATCCTGACCTTTTCGACCTTCTGGAGACCACGGATGACAACGAGACGCAGATAGTCGGTATCTGGCTAAAGGCCGAGGGGCTGACCCCTCTGGAGCGCATGGACATCGGACACCAACCCTCCTGGGGAGAAGCAGGCGATGCCGAACTTCCACAGATGGAGCCCAGAACAGCTGAGACAGTCGGCGATCTGGAGGAGGACACAGAAGAAGATGGGAAAGCCTTGTTAGCAAAGCGCGTCGAGGAGATTCGTGCGGATCAGGCGGACCAGCGTGCTGCCCTCGATGCCTTTGATGACGCAAACATGGATCATCTCGCAGACCAGATTTCGACGTTGCAAGCTCCTTTGCTGAAAGAGTTGCGTGCACAAGGCCACGAGCCGATCTATATCAGCCCGATCGCACCTCTGATCTACGTTGAACTTACGAAGTCTTCGATTCTGTCCCTGGCAAATGGAGAGGACATCGATACAATCTATGGGCCTAATGAATATCACGACCTCATGGACATAGCCAAGGACACCCAAAAGGCAGACATCGTTGATGCTTTCGGCTTCGATGGCACAGGGGTTGACGTTGCCATTTTGGAGGACAGCCGAGTTCAATTCAACAACCCTTATTTGAATGCTGGTACAACTCGGGTTATCGGTTCCACCAACGTAGACGACCACGCAACGGCTACTGCTGGTATGGTCGCCAGTCAGCACAGCACATACCAGGGCATCGCGCAAGGGGCAACTATCTTCAGCGCCAACGCCACAACCTATAGCGATGCTAATCTGTCCGCCGCCATGGACTGGGCAGTTTCTCAAGGGGTGGACATCATTAATAACAGTTGGGGCGGCAACGATGGCACCACGACGCTTAACGTTCACGATCGCCATCTTGACTATATCGTGCGAATGAACGCCAAAACGGTCACGGTATCCGCCGGCAATGAAGGTACTGGCTCGGGGCGCGTAAGCAGCCCAGCCCGAGGCTATAATGTGATCAGCGTCGGGAATTACCAAGACATGGGAACGCTGACCTGGGTTGGCGACGCTATAGCAAGCTCGTCCAGTTACATAGATCCAAGTACGGGTGTTGAAAAACCCGAGCTGGCGGCATCGGGCAGCAGCATTACCAGCACCACCATGGCCAGCCCGTGGATCGCCAATGTCGGTAGCGGAACCAGTTACTCGGCGCCCATGGTTGCCGGGGCGGGTGCGCTGCTCGAGGATCGCCAGTCTGGTCTTTGGCCAGAAGCGATCAAGCCCATCCTGATGGCCACAGCCCTGCATAACATTGAGGGAAGCACCCGCCTTAGCGAGAAGGATGGCGCAGGTGGAGTGGACATGTTGGCTTCCTTCCGAGTGGTCGACGAAGGATGGTATGATCAAAGATCCACAATTTCAACCAACTTCCCTTACAGCTTATACGTCTACGCCTATGCCGGCGAGACCGTGCGTGCTGTCATCGCGTGGGACTCTCACGTCAATGGCACCTACTCGAGCGACACACTGGATGCGGACATCGACCTTAGTGTCTACAGCCCTAGTGCGAGCTACGTTACTGGTTCAGCCAGTGTGTCCAATAACTTCGAGATCGTCGAATTTACCGCTTCAACGACGGGAAACTACGAGCTGCGGATTTCTCGCTACGATGCAGGAACATCCTCGGAGTGGGTAGGCGCGGCCTGGTGGCCAGGGCATCGGGTACTCAGCGCCTATTCGCAGCAAACTTTAGGCACACCCCCCATATCAAGGGATTACTTCCGCTTTAGTGCCTCCACCCTTTGGAACGCTGTAGGTATTCGCTCTCCAAGCGCGAGCAACTACAACATCTACCTCTACTCCGGCTCTGCTTTTGGCAATCCGGATGATCACGATTGGTTAGAGGATTCGACCTTATCTGGTACGGCTGTGGACTTCGTTGTAGTGGATCGCAACCATGCACCATCAGGCAACTATTTCGCCGAAGTGAGAGCGGTATCTGGCACGGGGAATTATCCAACTGAGTGGGCAACGCATTCAGCAGACACCGTAGACATGGGAACGTATGGCCCCTATGTGATGACCAGTTCCGATGTGCTGCGGGTATGGGACAGTCAACTTACAGACACCGCACGAAAGTACTTCGCAGTGGTACCTACTTCTGGGAATGCTGACTTGGGCATGGCGCTTATGGATTCGGATCCGGCAAGTTCCGCAAGTTGGTATCAGGGCCGTTCGCAGCGGAAAGTCGAGGCTGATTCCGCTGGTGCAGGTGGTGCTGAGTACATGAACTATCTGAACCCTTCTGACACGGATTGGATGGGGTTGGTGGTCTGGAACAACGGGGCCACAACTACGACAAGTTTCTACCTTTACACGGACACCAGTGCGCCAACGGGGAGCATCTCGATCAATGGTGGGGCTGTCCATACCAACTCGACCTCTGTAACCTTAAACCTATCTGCGACCGACCTTCAAACCGGCATCAAGGAGATGCGCTTCCACAACGATGGTGACCCCTGGAGTAGCTGGGAGTCCAACGCCACAAGCAAAGTCTGGACGATCCCCACGGGTGAGGGCAGCAAGACCGTCTACGTCCAGTACAGAAACAACGCCGGGATGATCTCTTCTACCTATAGCGACAGCATCATCCTGGACACCACCGCACCCACAGGCTCGCTCCTGGTCGACGGAGGTGCACCCTATACCAACTCGATAAACGTAACCCTTTCCTTATCCGCCGCCGACTCGGGGTCCGGCGTCGACGACATGCACTTGGGCAACTTGGGCTCTACCTGGGAGCCCTGGGAATCCTATACCACCACCCATAGCTGGAACCTCATCTCCGGGGACGGAAGCAAGGGCGTTTACGTTCAGTACCGGGACGCTGCCGGGAACCCCTCGGTCCAATACCACGACAACATCACCTTGGACACCACCGCACCCACAGGTTCCATCGCCATCAACGGAGGAGCGGCCTACACCAACTCAACCTCTGCCACGCTGACTCTCTCGGCAAGCGACACGCTGTCCGGTCTGGACGATATGCGCTTCTCCAACAATGGTACAAGTTGGAGTACATGGGAGGCGTACGCGGCGAGTAAGGTGTGGACGTTGCTAAGCGGGGACGGGACAAAGACAGTATACATACAGTACCGCGACAACGTCGGCAACGTTTCCTCCTCACTCAGCGACACCATTGTATTGGACACGGTTGCTAGCACCGGTTCAATCAGCATCAATGGCGGGGCAAGCTATACCAACTCAACCTCTGCCACTCTCGATCTCTCGGCAAGCGACGCGATGATAATAGACTTGCTTTCCGGTGTGGACGACATGCACTTCTCCAACAACGGTACGAGTTGGAGTTCATGGGAGACGTACGCGGCGAGTAAGGTGTGGACGTTGCTAAGCGGGGACGGGACAAAGACAGTGTACGTGCAGTACCGTGACAATGCTGGGAATGTCTCGTCCAGCTATACCGACACGATCATGCTCGACACGATAAATCCGAGTTCAAGTGCATCATCTCCAAGCAGCAAGGTGACTCTCCACTTCACGGTAACCTGGAGCGGGACCGATGCAACTTCCGGCATAGACAGTTACGACGTCCAGTATCGGGTGGGGAGTGCGGGGACGTGGACAAACTGGCTTACAGGGACAACGACCACCTCGGATATGTTTGGTCCTTCGAGCCCAGTAACCGTAGTCCAAGGGCAGACCTATTACTTCCGTGTCCGAGCCAGAGATAACGCAGGCAACTTGGAGGCATACCCTGGAGGGGATGGAGATACCGAAACCTTTATCAGTTTTGGGTTATACCTGCCTCTAATTATGCGAGACTAAAACTATCCCTAATACTCGTTCACAACGATATTGATGGGATAAGGGCTTCTCGATTTGATACTCGCATCCTAAGTAGTAAAGCGCCAGTCGATACTCGACTGGCGCTTTACTCTGTTCGTATCCCACTACTTGAACTTCAATGTTGCGGATTCTGTCCCAGCCTATCCGAGCGGGTAAAATGCAAACTTCCGTATGCGGATGAGCGATAGGAAGGTGCTCCCATTGGCGCTTCCTCACACGGCGTTTACCCTCCTGGGGAGGATTATGGATTTCCATAGCATGGTTTACGGCGAAGTCAGGAATGGATCCAGGATAAGTCGCTTCGGGTTGCAGCGGTCGGTAGGCCGCGCCCTGCTGCTATTCCTCCTCTTCGGCAGCTTGCTTGCTGGTGTGACTATCCGCGCAATGGGGCAAGCATCCAAGTCGGGAAACTTACGCGGCATGGTTCGGGAGGTCGAATCGGGAAAGCCAATCGCGGAGGCCGAGGTCCTGATCGAGCAGCTGCAGTTGAAAACCAGTTCTAACAATCAAGGACAATTCCTGATCAATGCCATCGCCCTCAGCGAAAACCCGCTTGCCGTAACGATTACCATCAACACGCCCGGCTACGGCGAGTGGCGTATCGAGGATGTGCTGCTGGTGGCGGAGGATACACTGATCCTCAACATCGAACTCGGGCTTGAACCGGTGTTAATCCAGATGTTGGCCCCTCGCACCGAGCCGCCCGGTGCTTACCGCCAATCCGACCTTCAGGCTGCGCTCGAGACGATGGCAGCTGAGATGACCGATCCGCCTTTACCTGAGACAATCATCGTACGCGTCTTTGGTCCACCCTACAGCCCCTGCGACCTCAGCCGCACGGTTTATGATACGCAAGTGATAGACTTCAAGGACTACGTAAAGCACGTGCTACCCAATGAGTGGCTTTATGCTTGGCCAAGCGAGTCGCTGCGCGCTGGCGCCATGGCGACCAAGATGTACGGATGGTTCTGGGTTGATTACCCGGGCAGCTGGGACGTGCGCGACGATATTTGCGATCAGGTCTACAATCCAACCATCGAGTACGATTCCACCAACGCCGCCGTAGATTTCACATGGAATTGGCGGTTGACGCGCGACGACGGTCTGATCCTCCCGCATTACCTCGACACCTACCAGCGCTGCATGGACTACGGCTGGGGTGATTGCATCGGCCAACTCGATACCTATTGGCATGCTTTAGGCAACAATGGATACGAGAAACTCACGTGGGATGAGATGCTGGAGCTATACTACGCCCCGATCGAGATCACCACGGTCGTCCCTCCACCTCCCTTTGGCTACATGCTGCGCTTCTATGGCAACGGCTGGGGCGATATCGACCGGGTGAAGATCCCCATCGATCTCAAAGTGTCGGCCGACGTGGGCAACGCCTTCACGCTGGAGTGGTGGATGCGAGGCGACCTGAGCGAGAATGGCGCTAGTGGCTGTACCACCGGGAACCACGAGGCCTGGATCAACGGCAACATCATCTTCGATCGGGACATCTTTGGGGTCGGGGATTACGGCGACTACGGTGTATCTTTAGCTGACGGTAAAATCGCCTTCGGCGTCAACAATGGTTCGAGCAGCACGACTGTGTGCGGCAGCGCCCCGGTAGCTGATAACCACTGGCATCATGTAGCCGTGGTGCGCGACTTATCTGGCAGTCTGTCGATCTTCATCGACGGCCGCCTCGATGAGAGCGCACCAGGACCTACGGGCGATATCAGCTACCGCGATGGGCGTTCGACGAGCTATCCCAATAGCGATCCCTTCCTGGTGATCGGCGCCGAAAAACGCGATGCCGGCACAGCCTTCCCCTCCTACAGCGGCTTTCTGGATGAAATCCGTCTGTCGAGCATCGCTCGCTATGGCACTCCCTTCACGCCACCCAATGCTCCATTCTCGACTGATGGGGATACCGTCGCACTTTATCGTTTCGATGAAGGCCGCGGGGATACATTGAATGACAACTCCGGGGCGAGTGGAATCCCAAGCGATGGCCAGAGGCACTATGGCGGCGACCCGGATAACGGACCCGAGTGGTTCACCTCTGACCTGATCTTCCTCTCGCCGCGCCTCTTCCTCCCGTTGATCGTTCGATAAACCCGGTCATAAAGATGCCTATGGAACACTTCTTGCATGACTCCAATCCAATCAGAGAGCGAATCAATGAGCACTTCTGTACCAGCACCGGCGTACTGGATATCCCTTATGGGACATCCTATTGCAGCGAGTGCGCGGATTGAATACGATGGTTGAACCGAATTGGCGATAGGTAGAAACTGGATGACTCGTTACTCCCGCATAAAACTGATCTTAGGGATGTTCATTGCCACCGCCTTAATTGGCGCCCTTTCCTTCACCGCTGGTCCGACCTCGGCGGGTGCACCTGAGGCGCTGCTACACCAGGGCCAACCCACCCCGACCCCTACCCTCGAAGCCCCCGAGCCGCTTTTACCTGCGCCATCCCCGATCGCAGATAGCACGCTGACTGCGAAAAGTCTCTCACAGCCGGCAATCACCTCCGTCGAATGGGGTCAACCGCTGGTCTCCGATGGTCAATTCGTATGGGGGCCAAACGTCGGAGATTTTGATATCACCGAATTTCTGGCCGCGCGCGCCTCGCCGCTTCTACCCTATTCCAACCTGATCGAGGTGAACGCCGCCTATGCTGGCCTCAACCCGCGCGTGCTGCTGACCGTGCTGGAGATACGTTACGGTTTTGTTAGCGACCTTCCTGAGACGCTGGACGCTGAAAGCCTGGCCGCGCTGATCGAAGAGACCAGCATGGCGCTGCACCTGGCCTTCTATGAGCATCTATACCAGTGGGGCAGCCGCGCCGATCAAACCGCAAACCAGGCCCAGCCCTCGATCGCGCTTGCCGATGGGGCTAGCCTGCAGGTAGCGTCGGGGACCAGTTCTGGCAGCTACGCCCTGGCCTCCATACTTGGAAACGAGCTCCCGTCAACACAGGCCGAGCCCTTATTAAGCGCTGAAACCCAGGGTGGTTTCGGGTCAATCTTCGCCAGCTTCTTCCCCGACGTCGACCCGCTGGATACATCCAACGATATCAACCCCCCGGGACTGCCACCTGACGACCTCTTCCAGCTGCCCTTCCCACTCGATTCGATATGGCACTTCTCGGGTTTGCACAGCTGGGCTGGCGGCAATCTGGGATCAGATCGTTCCTCGATTGACTTTTTAACCTCTTGGCCTGATTTTCCGGATTTCCCTTATAAGAACACGGTTGCCGCGGCCCAAGGCAGCGCCCGCATCCGAACCCCCTATTCCGGCAGATTACCTTGTTGGGTGGAGGTCGATCACGGCGACGGCTGGATGACCAGCTACTACCACCTGCGCAATATTGGGTCGACGAGCGGCCCAATCGGATTGCTCAGCCGCAACCAGTTAATTGGCGCCATCGGCACGGAAACCTGTAATGGCGGTTTCGCCACCGGTGCCCACGTACACTTCACGCTCTGGTATAACGGTGCGTTGTTTGATCTCGACGGGGTTAAACTCTCCGGCTGGACCTTGCATGAAGGACCTCGTGACGCGGATCCCTACACGAGCGGGTATATCGAACGCGACGGCGTTACGCTGACCCCGTACAGCACAGTAACGAACGATTACAATGATTATTATGGCACCGGGTTCGACTTCAGCCTGCGCTTCTTCGGCAACGGCAGCGGAGACGTCAACCGCTTGAGCATCCCCGTCACGGACCTGGATACCGAACGGACAAGCGGTCCACCGGTCGATATCGGTTATTTTGACTTCAGCTTCGAGTGGTGGATGAAAGCCGATCCGGGCGCCAACACAACGCCAGAGATCACCTGCGGCGCCAATGACAATTGGAAGGATGGGAATATCCTCTTCGACCGCAGCCGCTCGTCGGGAACGAACGAATGGGGCGTATCAATCACTGACGGCCGCATCGCCTTCGGCGTGTCGGGGGCTACAGGACAGAAGTACACGCTGTGCAGCACTGCCTCCGTCGATGACGGTAGTTGGCACCACATCTTGATTCAACGCAACCGACATGATTCCTCCCAGGGTTATCTCGACGGCCAGTTGTGGCTCTTCGTGGACGGCGTGCTGCAGGGCACGGAGGTGGGCCCCGGCGATGACATCAGCTATCCCGATGGCGTCGCCATCCCTTCCACCTGCGGTGCATCGGGCACCCAATACTGCAGCGATGATCCCAATCTGCTGGTCGGCGCCAGTAAATACGACATGGGACTAGCTTTCGACGGCTGGATCGACGACCTTCGTATCTCCGGATGGATCCGCTACTTGGTGGACTTTACAATGCCCATCCAGCCGCTGACCAAGGACAGCCTGACCCTGGGGCTCTTCAGTTTCAACGAAGGCAGTAGCGACGTGATCTACGACACCGGCGGCTACGACAGCGGCACCAGCAACGGCTGGGTGCGCTTCGGCGGCTCGCCAGCCGGGCCGGTGTGGACAACGATGGTTCCCCATGTGGAATACCAGCATCACTATCTACCGATTATCCTGCAGTAGGGTTCCGTTAGCAGTCATTAGTTAGTAGCGATCAGGATTCAGTTGCCAGGAGTAAGCTTGGATGGGTGTAGGGAATTTATCTCTCGCCCACGCATATCCGCTCCCGCCCTTCGTAGCTCCCATGCTCTCCTTCTCCCCGTTATAAAAAAGGTGAGTGACATGCACCTTTCATCCCAGCAAGCGGAGTCGAAAGCTAGATATTGGCGTGGCAAAGCGGTCGGATCACCCCATCCGGGTCGTAATGGAAAACGATTTAATACGCTTGCGAGGGAGATCGGACCGGTTGAACCTGTGAGAAAGTATCCGACACAACTGCAGACTTGGTTGGGCCGCGATAACAAGCTGATGAGCATAAAAATGGCACTGGCTATACGTTCAAGGTTGGTGCGGGGTGATTTTTATACCAACGGGAGCTCTTTCCTAAAGAGCATGTGGATTCTCATTCAACCCGCACATCGATACCACGAATATACCTATGTTTGGAGATACGGAAAGACTAATGTCCTTTGGCCGAGCACACAAGACAGAGTCCACTCTTGAATTTACATTGATAATAATTCGGGATCCACTTGACACGACCTTGAGCTCGTGACAAAATCCATTCACAACACATCTAAGATGTCACATAGCATTCTGTAAGGACAAATTTCAGAGCAAGTTATTCACAGGACCTTCAGGCGACATCAACTGCCGCGTGCGAGAATTTATAACGGAATTCCTGGGTCCACACTGCCCCTGAAAACCTGATCTTGAACAGGGGTAAATCAATCCAAGGTTTCGATTTTCCAACCATCCGGCTGGAACTAATAGGACTATTCTTCGCCGTTATACAAAAAAAATTCTTTCCATCCAGGCCCCTTTGGAAACAGCACCCGAACCCTCTCAACCACTCGCGCTTCACCAGAGCCATCTTGGACAATTAGATTCCAAGATTACAAAATCAATCATCGGGTTGCTCATCTTTTCCATTCTTACAGCCATCTATACCTTCACCTACAGCGGTGTCCCTCGTGTGGAGGATGAACAGCTTATCGCCGCTCGCGCTCAGAGCCTCGTCCTCTGGGATGAACTTTCCTTCCCGCAACTATATGGAAACGACCGCATCAGGCACCTTGCCTCCGTCCAGCCCTCTGATGCTGATTTCAACGCAGCTGTTGAGCCCGGTCAATCCCTCATTGCTGCATCACTGTATCGGCTGGCAACAGCTTTTCGAATTGGTGGCACGCAAGCCGGGCTGACGACGAACCTATATCTAACGGCTTTGACCGGTGTGGCCGTGTATCTCATTTTGCTGTCCATGGGGTTCCGGATCGAGACAGCAATCGTTGGTTCGCTCACTTTTGGCTTGGGGACGATGGCTTGGCCATTCGCAAAAACCCTTTACCGAGATGTACTTCTCATGTTCTGCGGAGCGATTGTAGTCCTTGGGTTGTCAATGTCGAAAAATGAAGAGCGCCTCAAGGGATACTCTGGGATGGTATTGATCCTATTTGGGCTCTTTGGAGGCATCCTCGCTAAAAGAACCGCTTGGGTCATGGCTCCAGCATTGGTTATCGCAATTATCATGGCCTGGAAATCATCACCGAGACCGAATCGGACGCAAGGGAGGATTGTGGCGGCAGTATGCCTTTGTGGAATTGCTCTGATGGTTACGTCGATTGCAATCCCCTCAAAAGGTATGCTTGCACGCTACTCCACAACCCATTACACCTTCGCGTTGATGAGGATCATCGAAGGGGTTGGCGCATCTACGCTGCCTGCGATCCTCGGTCCTTTCTTCAGCCCCGGAAAAAGCATCTTCCTCTTCTCACCTGTCCTGATCCTGGCTCCCATCGGCTTGACCAGAGGATGGCCTGAGCACAAAACCGTTTACGCCTTCATTATCGTAACGATAATGTTGCTCGTAGCAGCGCAGGCACTCTTCTATCGGGAGATGTGGGCTGGCATTCCCGTTTGGGGTTTGCGATTCATGCTTCTCGCCATGCCGATGATGGTCATACTCTGCACCCCGATTTTTGACCAGGTTTTAACTCTTAACAGCCGCTCCCAGAAATGGACTCTAGTTGGTTTACTCGGAACCAGCACACTCGTCCAACTCGCCGGTGCGGCGATTATGTGGCATATCCCCCTGCTCGAATGGCAACACATGGGATGGGATCCGTATCAACCTGCAGCAGTCTGGGAATTTGCCAACTCGCCGCTCCCGATTCACATCACCGCCATGCTTAACCCTACAAACTTCGACATGGCGTGGTTCCGCGTTCTTGGCAACGATCCCCTTTCAATTAGCATCCCTATCATCGCTGTATTAATCGCGGGTGGCAGTGCAGCCTTCTTATATTGGATCCTTCAACGGCGTAGGGGAAGCCCAAAACATCTACTGCTGGCATCCGCCATTGGTGCAATGGCGCTTATCTTCTCAATTTACCCGAGCCTTAGTCTTTATAAACATGACCCGGCCGTAGGCGGAGATCGCACTGAATTCGACGTGATGCTCTCATGGATTGAGCCACGCATTAAGCCCGGGGATCTGATCGTCGTTGACTCATACGGAACCTCCCTATGGCACTACATGATGAACCATTGGCAAACCTCTGTACCCTGGTACTCGCTTCCGTATGAAATCCCCGGGACAACAGATGGCCCGACAGACGCCGGGGCTCCACCCTCCATCGCCTTCTTAAATCTCATCGAGTCGAGGGAACTCTTCAACGAGCGTCTCTGGTACCTTCAAACAAACGACGCTCCCGACTTTGATCTCCAGCGGGAAACAAAGTATTTGGATCAACACTTTCCAAGGATGCAGTCGGTTCGTTTCACAGGACCTGAGAATGTTGAAATCCTTTTATATTCCCTGGTCAGGTGAAAGGAAAAGCCCCCGACCCTATACAAGTCGAGGGCTTTTGACTCCTCACTCGTCTTATCTCTCTAGCGCATGATCAGCGGCAGATAGACAAACTGCGGGATGCGCCATTCTTCAATATGCCCTCCCCAACCACCATGGCCGTAAGTTCGATCAAGGTACGGCTTCGTCGCAAACCCATTAGCATAGTAGTTAATCGGGATCATCACTTCTCGTGTCTTATAAAAAGAGAATAAGGCGACATGCAATTCGCCCTAATGCGTGTATGTTCATGATCATCTACTTCAAGATGATGGGCAAGAACACTTCATTGGTCAGGTCCAGGATCACTCCAACATCGTATGTCGCGCCACATCCCCCGGCATTTGGATTCCAATGCTTAACGAGTATGTAGTATATGCCGCTCGCCGGCGCCGTCCACTTGATATGTGACGCTAGGCTGCCACTGTAGTCGTCGTTGGATGCAAGCAAAGTAACGCCGTCAGTGTCATAGAGATATAGGTATGTATCGGATATTGGGCCGAGGTTGAATGTGCGTAGAATGTAGGCTGTGTTAGCCTGAGCATCAAACTTTATCCAGTCTTGATCACCAGGCCGGTCGAGGTTATGCGCTTGAGTCAGGCCAACACTAATGATAGACGCTCTTTCGGCGCCATCATCGCTCTCATAAACGCCAGCAGCAGCAACACAGATTGCGGCGCCTGCAGAATATATGTTGTTGGTTTCGTCCGGTTCGCTTATCGAGCCAACTGAGTCTGTCTGAGCATAAAGCGTGCCGCTGGTCTCCTCCATTGCGGCAGCCCCTTCCAGAGCTGCACCCCCAAGGTTGGACAGGTCGGTGATGAGCTTAGTGAGTGTGACTATATCACCTGAAGCGATAGGATCGTTAACCCAGAACTGGATGCTGCCGGTGTAGTCCCCCTCCCCGGTGGGCACGTGGTCGAGGTAGAGATCTGTGTAGAAACCGTTTTGCGTGCTGAGATCGCCCTGGTTCTCTACGACCACCTGTACGATGACCCCACAATCAGGGTAGGGATAAGCCGTGAGGCTGAGAACGACCAGGTCGGACGAGCCAGTGATAGGTGGAGCAATGGAATCACCAGCGGCCATAGTGGGTTCATTTGTGATTGCTGCGAAGGATCCGTATGGGAAGCTACTCTTGACACCACTAGAAATTCGGAATGCGCCCAGATTCTCTTTGACCTGACGTATCCCTTCGGCAGAACCAATTTCTAAAGGTGGTGTGTAAGTGTTTATTCCACTTTGGGGCAAGTATTTTGTGGATCTATTTATTGTAATGAAAGATCGTAACCTAGTCGAAGCGCGGTCCGCTGATAATACTAGACAATGATCCTATCATCGCACCCCTCATACTGTACGTTCGGTTTTTTTTATAGACCACATGCTTCCTATAGGAGACTTCAGTGTTCCACAAAACCGCACACGGATATATTTACGTGCAGCTTTTGCGCATGCTTGCGGAGATATTTCGCACCCCACCGAAATACTGCACTGTGGTCCTGGAAGAGCGAATAAGAATCTATCAACTGGACTATTGCGGGTTTTGATGGTGGATGCAATATTGGCTTAACAGCGAACGCGTGGGGGAATTCTGCTTATCATTGATAGTCGTTTGGCTTCATCCTCATAGGATGGCGGCTCCGCTTACCTGGAGCTAGGCCATAATCATTTGCGAGTGGATGGGGTTGGACATGGAATACCCAACCCCATCCCTTCACTTGCGTAACTATGGCTCGTTAAAATCAGCACTTGACGTGGCCTACGTCATTCGCGCCGCAGTGTTTTAACACTCGGGACCTCGATGATTTGCTGCGTGCCTGAATCAACTAATGTAGCGCCGCCAGAGGGGCACGATCCGGTAGTGCATTTGCGCAGGACGATGTCATCTACATAGGCACCTTCAGTGTCGGTGATCGAGCCATCACTAGAAAAAACCAATGCCACCCACACATTCGGCTGTCCCATCAGATCTCCCAGGGTGTAAACGTTCGTCAGATCCAGAACCCGGTCATCCCAGCCTGCGGTGTTCCCCGTAGTGCAATTCCCATAGAAATTGCTGTTATCAATCGAAGCAAATATGCAGAATCCGTCATAGTCGGTCTCGCTGTTTAACCATAGCTTGAAGCTAATATCACCGGCTGTGGCGTCTGCCAGACTGAATGGTCCATATACCATCCAGGACTCCGAATTGTCAGGATAGTTGCTACCACAAACCAGGGGGGCACCATCTGCTCCGCCTCCCACACCCCACCCGCTATAGCTACCCGAATAGGGCCTGCAATCCCGCGCAGCCCAATAGTACTCGCCAGACCCGGTGTATTCATCTGAAACCTGCCAAACTCCCGGGAAAGCACCCTCAAAGGTCTCACTCATTATTGTGACCCAACTGCCTGGGGTGAAATCCTTCATAATTAACGGTAGATAGGCTACGTACGAGTCCTCCATGGCAACATCCAGGCTGATGTTGCCGCAGTCCCCAGGTCCGTTGCCTACAATTTCAATATAATAGGTAGTCCCCGCAGAAACAAACAGCTCAACCCTCGCCTGCGGAGAGACGCCGTAGCTATCGTTGGCCACTTCTTGATTGAGACTGCCGCGATAGCCAGTCCAGATAGCCGCCACGGTATCCACGCTGCTGCCAGCGGTATCAACTGTTAGTGTACCGTGCCCAGCAGCCGTATACTCGAACCACATGGTGCAGTAGCCCGGGCCTGTGTAGCCGTCAGGAGTGTTGATGATCGGGTCGTCACAAGATGTGGAAGCGGACGACACATTCTGCGTGTTGGTATAGGGAACGGAACTGATCACCGTCGGAGTTTGGAAAATGTCATTTCCGGATGTATTCACAGTTGCATAATAGGGCCAAGATTCAATGGAACACTCGCCATAGCCCAATTTGAAGTAACCACCCGTACCCCAACCGGTCCCCCAACTGTTGCGGATAAGCCAGTAGCCCCCTGCATCATCCCAGCCTACAACTCCAACCGCGTGATTGGTGTCGCTGTCATCAGTGCAGCGGTAGATGTCCCCGTCCCACCAGCCCCCATAGGGGGATCCAATGCCCAACGAGATCGCCAGGGGGCCATAATCCAATAACCCTTGTTTTATGGCAGCCTCGCCACTCCCTGTGAAACCTGTTGTATCGATATGAACCAACCTGCTTGAATAGTCGCCACACCTATCTTCGCAGGTGGTGTCGCTGCACTTGCCTATGTCATCGTAATCACAGCTTGTACTGCAAGTCCCATCTGAGAGGCATTCACAGCCGGTCCCATCTGTGTATGGGAAACATCCCTCATCGGGGATACCGCTGTCTCGTATATACGCCAGTGCTTCGTCCTTATAGCCACCACAGCAGGTTTGGGAGCTGTTGTACATATGGCAATCGGACACTAAGTACTGCTCCGACATGTCCAGGTCGAGATTAACGTCGTCAGCGGCGATGTTATGGGCTGCCTCAGCAGCGCCAGTGGCAGAAAAGGCCCAGCAGCTGCCGCAACCACCCTGGTCCTTGATCGATGTCATCCAATCACAGCCTAGTATGTTACGCCAGTCAAAGCTAGATGGAGGCGCCGCATCCGGAGCTGGCTGCTGGGCAATCTCATCCTCGGAGCCCTTCTCACTTGTATTTAGCGGCGCCTGAATGCTCCTGCCTGCACCACAGCCCATCGATTTCTCGGACAGACCCGATAGCTCGGTCACAGAGCCCACATCTTCACTCCTGCTAGAGATGCAGACCGCATACTCTTGCGAGAAGGGATCTTTACCATCGCTCACGGTTTTAATATCGTAACCTTGTAGTGCACAATAGGAGTGACTTTGCCCGCATTTGCCTTTCAAGAACTCCCAGGCATCGCAGGTGACTCCATCTGAGAACGAGCAAACGCCAGCCTCCCCCGAAGGATCACGGATGACCTTGTAAACGTAACCCAAATCTTCGCAATAAACGGCAGCAGGGTTAGACATCGTGGAGGCTGCCATCAGCTCTGCTTCAGGAGCGACCTGCATGGGTTCAGGTGTGACAACCAAAGCCATTAAGATAAATCCAAGTATCAAGAAAAGCTTTGCGGTGAAAAATTTTTTATTCATGGCTGTTCACTCCTTAATCATTGTTTTCGGAATCCCCCTCGATCCGTCTAACTTGGGTTTTGACAAACTTCGGCAAGCTCGAGGATTTCGAGCTAATCATATGAACCTTAACTGTTCAACATACGATATCCTTAATGATGCCCGTACGCGAAAAAAATACAAGAGACCTTTAGGCTACCAGAGAGGATGTTGTATGTCCGTTGTCGTAAATCCCAGGACTTCGCGACTCGGAACTGTTTAGAAACTACAATCCAAGACGGAGTGATTGCGCTCATGCGTGCCATTAGGAAGTTGAATGTTAAATATTGGCGCACCCATGTTTCATCACGAGGAGCGGTAGGGATCCACCCCAATGAACCCAACTGTTAAACATGTATAGACTGCAAATCTATGACGAGCAATCGTTACGTCATGACATTATAGTAATTTGTATGAGGCTTGACCGTCATGTTGAAAAGATCGAAGCCATAATTTGGGCTCACTACGTCGCCGATATATCCGTTGCTATAGGTGTAGTTCACGTCCGGGTTTCCAGCACCACACCCTGGCTCATGGGCACGCCCGTGATTGTGACCCACCTCATGCGTATGCGTCGTGCTGGCCCCTGAGTGTAGGCTCCCAAATCCTGTGAACCCAGCTGCTGCTTTGATCCCACCAACCCATCCTAAACCCACGATACAGCTTCCATCGCAATAAATATCGACCACTGCATAGTAGTAATTATTTAGAGATCCATCAGAGTACCAGACAGAGGTCACGCCATAGAGAATGTCGAGCCAATTGTCATATTCCAGATTGGGTGTGCCATTGTAGCAAGGCCCAGAATAGGCCAGCGGTGCATGTGTTGTCATTTGAACCGACGGAACCTGGTAGATTTTATATGTATGATCGATAAGGTAATCGTACGGCGAAGCAGGCGTCACCGTTCCATATCCACCCGTCGTGCACGTGTAAGCGAACGGCACGACGGTCATATTGAGGGGATCGTTCTCCGTAAACGTTACCGTGACCGGTCCCTCGACGATCTCGAAGGTGGTGCCGTTGCTGGCCGAGCCCCACAGTTCGACTGTTCCGCTGGTCCAGGAGGCTGGCAGCTCGAAATTGAACGTGTCGTTCCAATCGGTCCGGTTGGCGACCGGCTCAAGCGTGCGTGGGTTGTTCATCGCCGATAGAGGTGAGCCGGGTGGGGCAACCATCCAGCCGCCTTGGTTTCCAGGTTGATTTTAGACCTGATCGTGGCGCCTTACTTTTGACGAAGGCGGCTGGGCATGATGGATGACACAGGTGGCTGTAACGTTAGCACAAGCACGACGGGTTGTTCTCTGGAGGCTCGCCTAACGACCCAACCTATGAACTCTCGGATCTGCGTCTTGAAATTGAATCACATCTACCTACCGCTGATCCTTAAGCAGGCTCAGTGTCTGAGGACATAGAAAGGACTCCCCGGCTGACGTTGGGAAGTCCGATGGTTAAAGCGATTTATTAAGTGCCGTGCTCGCTGCGCTCCCGCCAACTGCTCCAGGAAAACCAAGCGAAGGCAATCGCGAGAAACCCCCACAGCAGGGTTTCCCAAATCTCACTGGCGGAGCCTATGAGGCCCAGGCAGAAGAGAGTCAATCCACCGTTAATGGCAACCTGGTAAGCAGAGCGTTTCAAAAGTTCTCGAGTACGTTGCTCTTCCCTTGATGCGTGGTAATCGGCGAAGCCCAGCGCAGAGAGAATCACTGCCAGCCCAGTTATCCACAAGGCCGCAAAACCCACCATTCGCCAGTCGATCAGATTCAGGTTTTCCATAGCCGGTAGTATATCAAGAAAAGGTATCAGGTATCAGGATTCAAGAGCAGGTTTCAAGTACAGGTGTCAGGTTTCAAAAGCAGGTTACAGGTATCAGGTTTTAAAAACCAGGTATTAGGTTTAAGGTTTTTGTTTTACCTATTCCCTGTACTTCCTGTTCTTCCTGTCACCTGATACCTGTATTTCCTGCTCTTCCTGTTACCTGTCTTACCTAATACGCTCCTTCGGCACGCAACACGGCAGAAATCGTTTTGAAGAGGATTTTCACATCACGCCCGAGGGAGTAGTGCTGAATATAGTCCAGATCCAGGGCAAGCCGCTGCTCCATGTCCAGGGACCCCCGGCCCGCAACTTGCATGGGACCTGTGAGTCCGGGCTTTACAGACAAACGTTGGCGCTGCTCGTCATTGTATTGCGCCACGACCCAAGTTTCTTCTGGACGCGGCCCTACGAGACTCATCTCCCCCTTGAGCACATTCCAGAATTGGGGCAGCTCATCCACGCTCCAGCGACGCAGCCATCGACCTACTCGTGTGACCCGGGGATCGTTGGGTATTTTAAATGCGGGGCCATCGAGTGGATTCTGATCGAGAACTTCCTCGACACGTAACTCGGCGCCTAGCACCATGGTGCGCAGCTTGAGTACTTGAAAGGGTTTCCCGTGCTCCCCAGCTCGCGCCTGCCAGAAGAAGATTGGTCCGGGGCTATCGAGCCTGATCGCCAAGGCTGCTGCTGCCACGAAAGGGGTGGAGAGGATCAGCCCGACAACGGCACCAAAAATGTCAAGGATGCGTTTCAAACCTCGCTCAAATGGCTGCAGCCCCAGCGTTCCCATGGGCTGCAGAGACGGAGGAAAAAGCAATCCAATCAGCAAACCGGTGCCCAATGCCGCCGCCCGGGCAATCAGCAATCCGGGGACAGCGATCAGCAATCGAGGCTCCCGCCGGGCTACATGGTAGAGAAAGGGGACATCGATCCCAAAGAACAGGACAATAGCGCAAAGAGCCACAAGCCCCATAGCGGGCCATAACAAGCTGACCAAAGCCGCCAATATGGCTAGGAAAAGAAGTGCAATTTGCAGTCGCTGCGCGGGCAGCGTGTGAGAATCCGAGAGCAGTTTCTCGGGGATCCAGCGCAGCATGAAGGCCTTCCAATAGCCAATGTTGAATTTCCGCTGCAGGTATTCCTTCAGATTCCAGTCATGGATGTGGTAAACCGTCGCCGCTGGCGCAAAAACCATAGGGTACCCCTTGCGCGCAAGGCGGAAAGAGAACTCCTGGTCTTCGACCGAGGGCACCGGAAACGCCGTATCAAATCCCCCATTCTCTAGAAAGACATCCCGGCGGTACGCTGCAGAATAGGTATCGATGAAGTCGATATTCTGAAGCGAGGCCATCCGCCGGTACTTGGCTTCATATTCTTGCTGTACGAAACGGGGGACGAAAGCTTTTTGATGGGTATCATAGGTCCCCTTCACACCCACGACGCGTGGATCATCAAAAGGATCCAACATTTTGGATAGCCAGTCGCGGCTGGGGGCACAATCTGCATCAGTAAAAACCAAGATCTCACCATGGGCCGCAAGCGCTCCTGCGTTGCGCGCCGCGGCCGGACCTTGTTGATCCTGGATAATGGTTCGCGCGCCATACGCCTGCGCTGCTTGCTTCGGATTATCTTCCGATCCATCGTCGACAACGATGATTTCATACTCGTCATCTGGATAATGTTGGGCTCGGAGTGCTTTCAGGCAGCGCTCTAAACGATC
>CAYLOO010000048.1:1947-20257 GCA_964385355.1 uncultured Anaerolineaceae bacterium | reverse complement strand
CGTTGGCCTCCTTCGCGTACACCTACGACGCCGTGGGCAACCGCGTGCAGGCGATCGAGGGTGTACAGGACCCTCTATACGATGTCTTTTTTCCGATTGTGGCGAAGGATGCACCAGCCGCTTCTATCTCTATGGATGAAGCGGAGATAGCGCCCTTAGCGCCCACAGCGTCTCCGACCGCCACGGCGTTGGACACAGCGACACCCACCGTGAGTCCAAGCCCAACGGCGACAGTCGCACCGAGCGCTGCGCCGACAGAACTGCCATCAATAACACCAACAGCCAGCTCCACGCCTACGCCAACGGGCACACCTCTGAGTGCTTCCGACGTGTTGGCATCTTGGGGCAAATTGGCCGCGCCAGTGCCCTACGTGGAGAGGGGTCAAAAGGCGCAGCCTGCGAGTGTCCTGGGCTGGGCTGCGCGCACGATCGACTACACCTACGATTCACTCAACCGGCTGACAGCTGCCGACTACTCCAGCGGTGAGTACTTCCATTATGCCTATGACGCCGTCGGCAACCGACTGTCGCGCCAGACGCAGGCCGGGACCGAGAGTTACACCTACGATGATGCCGACCGGCTGATCTCGCTGGACGGCACGACATACACATGGGATGCCATAGGAAACCTGCTTGCGGATGGCGAATGGTCCTACAGCTACGATCACGCCGACCGCCTGACGGAGCTCAGTGCCCCTGGAGCTTCCTATTCGTTCGCTTACAACGGGCTCGGCGACCGCCTGCAGGGCACGGATGGAAGCGATCCTATCAACTTCTCACTCGATCTACACGCCGGATTGACGCAGGTGCTCGAGAGTGGCTCGGACGCCTACCTTTACGGGCTCGGCCGGTTAGGGGGCGAGACTGCAGGTGACAGGACTTTCTATCTGGGAGATGCGCTCTGCAGCGTGCGTGGCGTGAGCGGGTCCGACGGTGAGATGGATCTTGCACGCGGTTACACCCCCTTTGGTGAGACATTCAGCCAGGCCGGGTGGGGTGAGAGCGCTTACGGCTATGCTGGAGAGTGGGAAGACCCCGCCGGGCTGCTCTACCTGCGGGCGCGCTACTACAGCGCTTCCCAGGGTCGCTTTCTGACGAAAGACCCGTTCATGGGTCTGCGCGCACTCCCCGCAAGCCTGCATGCCTACAGCTACGCCTTCAACAACCCGCTGCTCTATACAGACCCCAGTGGGGAGTTCCCCCTAATCATCGCTGCGCTTGTAGGTGGCACGCTGATCGGTGGAGGGTTCGAATATGGGCGTCAGGTCATCCAGAATCACCGCAATGGTCTGAGCGGGCCCGATGCCTGGTTCCGCTGCATCGAATGGTGGGACGTTGGGCTTGGAGCGGCGGAGGGCTTGCTGTTCTCCGGCCTGGGGATTCTAACCGGGGGCTGGATCCAGGCTCTAGGGCTGACCGGCTTCGCCGCGTTCGCAGCCGGCGGCGTGATCGACGTAGGCGCCGGCATGCTGTGGGATATGGCCGTTCGGGGTTACACACCGAGTGAAGCGTTATTTAGTAACGTATTGAGCTTTGGGTTGGGTGAGGCGATTGGGTTCGGTGTGAGAAGTACCGCGAAGGTTTTTTTTGGAGAAATCAAGCCATTCCGTGAGCTGCCAAGATTGGAAGGCTACGAGCGGCACCACTTGATTGAGAAAAGGCTGGCTCCTGCACTTGGTGTGAAGTCCTCAGATATCCCATCGGTTTATATGAAAAAAGACATTCATGGCGGGTTCACCAAAACGTGGATGAATGCGATTGGATATGACACACATTTAACTGATATCAAGACAAGTACTGCAACTTATGAGAATATTTGGGATGCTGCCAGAAAGATTTATGCAGGAAACCCAGAATTGTGGGAGGCAGTCAGCGAGTACATGCTCAAACTAAAGAACCCTTAAGGATATTGCCATGGAAATTCGCCACCATATTGGATTTAATACGCTTACAGATCCAGGACTTGAAGAGGCAGTCAATCGCTTCAGCATCAACCATAAAACGAGTGAGATCCCAGGAAACGGAGGTACGTTAATCACCTTCCAGATTTCGGAAGATGCGGAGCACTGGGAAGAAATCCATCGATTGGTCAATATGTATGGTGCTATTAACCGCGTTGAAACCTTTTTTTCAGAGGAAGAGATCCTCAAAGCTGACTTTCTTCGATTAATTGTGCGCTACGAAACGGGGTTTCCAGAGCCCAGGGATACATGGATCACCGATCCAATTAACTATGAAAACTTCTGTAGGAACTGTGGAACGTATGAGCAGAAGTCGAGCTTTCATATTAGATCAGAACCAAACCTCAGGCAGTTTGCCTTTATGACTTTTACATGGGCGGGCGCCATTTTTTGTAGGTATGATGTGGAGGAAGAACTCAGGGATAGTGGGATTAATGAATTTGAAACTATAAGCCTTTTGAATCTCAGCACTGGGAAACCTTCAGCGAAAATCCTGCAGATAATGCCATCAAAAAGGACTTTTCCAGGCCTCATATCTTCGGAGGATATGCAGATTGAAGAATGTCCGGATTGCAAAAATAAGAAGTATTCGTTTCACCTTAGAGGTGTGATGAGCTATCGGCGGAATGCTATCCCTTCGGATGCGGATATGCTAGAGAGTCACGAGTGGTTTGGTGTAGGTAGCAGGCGTGCATTTCGAGAGTTCTTTGTCTCAAATCGGTTTGCTAAACTTGCAATTGATCGAGCTTGGAAAGGGATCCGGTTTAAGGTTATTGAACTTCTCGATTAAGAATTGGTAATTTGCTGGATCTGCAATCCGTTGAAGAATCGCTTAAGAAAATCATCCATCAAGGGCGCTATACAGAGCTTTCTGCCATACCCAGGAGCTTATACTCCACGCCATTGCTCATCTTAGAGTGGATTCTTTATAAAGTTCCCAGCAAGAATACCCCACTGCTTGCGGTGGGGATGAATTACTGTTTATGCTGATGCTTGATATAATTGGATTATGTATAAACGCACCTATAAATATCGAATCTATCCCACAAAGGCACAGCGAACTGCTTTGCAGAGGTCGCTCAATGCCTGCCGGTGGGTTTACAACGAAACTCTTGCTGTTCGGAAGAATGCGTGGGAAGAAAACCAAACCTCCATCTCCCGATATGATACTATCAAAATGATCCCAAGCTGGAAACAAGATCATCAATTTTTGAACGATGCCTATTCTCAATGTCTGCAAGAAACATGCACACGAGTCGATCTTGCATTTAAGGCTTTCTTTCGTCGTGTGAAAGCAGGCGAGAAGCCGGGTTATCCAAGGTTCAAAGGACAATTTCGATACGATAGTTTTACTTACCCACAAAGCGGATACAATCTTCTGGACAATGGCAATCTTCGTCTGTCCAAGATCGGGGAAGTGAAGATCAAACTTCATAGGCCTATTTGTGGGAAAATCAAGAATTTGACCATCAGGCGGGATGGGGTCGGAAATTGGTATGCCTGCTTTTCGTGCGAGGTCGAATTGAAGCCACTTCCACAAATTGATACAACAGTCGGTATAGATGTAGGGATCACCAATTTCGCTACATACTCTAACGGCGAGAGGATTTCCAACCCTCGCTTCTTCAATGAAGAGGAAAAGGCTCTTGCAAGAGCGCAGCGAAGATTGAGCAAAGCTAAGAAGGGCACACCAGAAAGAGCCAAGCGACGAAAGGTGCTATCTCATATCCATAAGCGTATCGCTAACAAACGGAGAGACTTTGCCCATAAACTCAGCCGCCAATTGGTGAACAGTTTTGGCGTAATCGCATTTGAAAAGCTGGACATTCAAGACATGATGGATGGCAACTGGCGGAGCATGAACAAAGGCATTTCTGATGTTGCCTGGAGACAATTCGTACAGCTCGTTGCGTACAAAGCGGAAGATGCTGGTCGCAACTTTGTACAAGTTAATCCACGAAATACATCTAAGATGTGTTCCCGCTGCGGTAGATTGATAGAGAAGGATTTGTCCGTTCGTGTCCATGATTGTCCTTACTGCGGTCTCACTCTCGACAGAGATCATAACGCAGCCATCAATGTTTTGAGATTGGGGATACAATCTCTGGGCTTGTCCCTAGAAGCCCCGTAGCTTGCTGCGGGGAGTATTCACTCGAGTTCCTATTCAAAGAGGTATTGAATAGAGGGTTGCTGCTTTCGTATCTGATCACATGGAGCTCTCGTCCTGCGTACGTGGGTCAGGTGGACGCCGATGATCTGTGGCGGATTGATTGTCTTGCCAGGTTCTACGAAGATGAAGCCAAGGCGGGGGCCCGGGGTGATGTCGAAGCCCAGCTTGCCAGCGAACATCTCCATCTGGCGAAGCTGGTCTGGATTTGCTCGGCCTTTCTTGACGAATTTGGCGCTCGATACCCTCAGTTTAACCTAGCGCTCATGCGAAGGGTGACCGACGCATAAATAATCCAGAGAGGGATGAGTAAATCCGCCGTTCTAACTCATAGAAAAGCGTAATCCTGGCATCGGATACGTCGCGAGAGCATGTCTCTGGAATGCAATCCGATGGTGATTTTTGGATGGCGGATTAACCAGCCATTGTCCTAGAAAGGTCAGAAACTCCGGGTCTGCCTGAGGAGGCACCAAGCCTGGGATTGACCTACTTCATGGCAGCATTCATTGCCCGGGATTTTTTGGAAGGTTGGGTGAAGACACTAGGCACAACACGTACTTCTCGTGAGCAAACCGAAAGGCTTATACAGCATGTCATCCACGATGCATGATCCTCTGCACAGTTCGGTGAAATCTTGCGGTCTGGAGTGATCGACATGGCGCCTTGAATTTCGACTGTGTCCTTGTCGAAAGATACGACAGGATTAATCTAATCCCTTGTTGAGCAAATCTAACCTGCTGCTATGATGGTCTTCCTTGCTGAAGCTTTTCCGATCGTGCAATTTAGGGTCTTGAAAGGGTTCCTGGGGCAAGGAAGTCGTTGGAGTCTCATCGCTGCCGGGTGAAGGGTTTTGCAGGGAGGATGTGGTCAGTGAAATTAGGGGTTTGATCCCGACCAAGACCCGTTGAAAAATGAGGTGGAAATCAATAAATATTATGCATCAAAACCTGTTGGAATCTCAGCGTAGGACAGTGCTCAATTCACATCTTCAATAAGCAAGACCTTAACGAGACCGAATCTCCATGTCAAAATGCGCTATCGAGAATCAAGGTTATCAGCGATGAGTTTTGCATCTATTCATAAGCCGATGCTCACTCAGTCCGAGCGATAGATTTATCGCAGGCTGACGTTGCAGGAGAGATGATGGACCCATTTGAAACCCCCGTAGAGCAAACGGCGCAAACGCCATCGAAACGAAGAAGAACTATCATCATCGTACTCGTGATTGCGATTATCATTGTCCTCATCCTATGGGCTGTAGTCCTGTTTCAGACACAAGACGTCTGGCGATCAGGGCCAAAAGACGTTGTTCCAGGTGGATCTGCCACGCAGACTGCAGCTTGCGAGACGTTCATGTCAGAATTTCCAGGTGCCCCTTGCCCAGAAGAGATCTCACCATAGCACCACGAGACCAGATTCGTATTTGCCAGTCGAAGCCTAGAGATTAACCCAAGGATGCTGTGCCTCCCCGGAGCCCCCAATAAATCGGGTAAGCTCTCTTCCACAACCCTCCTATGAATGAATCCAGCCCGCTTGAAGCAATCAAGCCCCTTCTCGCTTGGAAGACCCCGTGAGCCCTGTTGAGCTGTTCGCTTCGGCTGGTGCTGGCCAGCGTTCTTCCCGTGTTCTCATCCGTCAATCTCTTTTGATCTTGGCGATCCTTCTGTCGACTTATTCATTTACCTTCAGCGGGATTCCACGCGTAGAAGATGAGCAGCTGATCGCAGCGCGCGCACAGAGCTTGGTCTTGTGGGCTGACCTCTCGTTCCCGCAGTTATCCGGCAACGCGCGCATCCAGCACCTCGCCCTGGTGGACGCCGACTAGGCGGACATCGATATCGCTGTCGAGCCGGGACAGTCTGTTCTGGCATCGCTCTTCTAAAGGATCGGAGTAGGGCTCGATCTTGGGGGCGCGCAGGCGGCGATGTTTATGAACCTTTACCTCACCGCGCTCACAGGAGTCCTTGTTTTCCTCATCGTGACCGTGATGGGGTATCGCTCCCTTATAGGGACTATTAGTGCATTGGCATTTAGCCTCGGCACGATGGCCTGGCCGTATTCGAAAACTCTCTTCCGAGACGGTTTGCTGATGAGCTGTACTGCGATCGTTATGTTGGGTCTCACACTAGTAATCTATCGACTCGGCAGAACGAGAACTTTTGGGTGGGGGTTGATGGCGCTGGGACTTGTGGGGGGGGGGATTCTAACGAAACGCACGGCATGGGTCCTGGTCCCGGCGCTGGCGATCGCGATCGTGGCGAGCGTTCAGCCGGGTGCGCTAAATAAACACCTCCGTTGGCGGTGGGTTGCCGTATGCTTGCTGTGTATCTCGAGACAACCTATTGAGATATCTTGTATTCTTAAAGATCTTGATCTACTATGCACTCCGCTATGCATCAATCTTCTGAAGATGCTAAAATCCCAACCATGACATTTTTAAGATAAAACCATTTCCATAAGTGTATATATAACAGATAGAAAAAATGCCCGAGAATCAAGAACTGACAGCGCGTGAAAGGGAAATCATTGAATTGGTCGCGACGGGCGCGAGCAATCGCCAGATCGCGCAGCATCTGCACATCAGCTCTAATACGGTCAAGGTCCATTTGCGCAATATCTTCGCCAAGCTGGGAGTCGCCTCACGCACTGAGGCGACTCTGTATGCCATTCAAGAAGGCTTTGTCGCGGGTGGGGCGAATCTGGTAGAGTCCCAAGCGCGCCCCTGGTGGCAGCGTGGTTGGGTGCTGGCAATAGGAGGTTTGCTGCTAGTGGCCGCTGCCGTTTCGCTAGGCTTCTTAGCTCGTCCCAAGCCGACGCCGGCAGAAGATGCTATAGATGTTGAAGCGCTGGAACGCGCGCGTTGGCAGGAACTGGCTCCGATGCCCACAGCGCGGAGCGGCTTGACACTAGTGGCACACGACGGATTCATTTATGCTATCGCCGGTGAGACAGAGCAGGGAGTGATGACAGGCGTGGTCGAGCGTTATGATCCCATCGTAGATAAATGGGAGACCCTGCCACCCAAACCAATTGCAGTAGATGGTGCACAGGGGGTCGTAATTGGCGGAGAAATCCTGGTGCCTGGAGGTCGACTTGCTTCTGGAGAGCTAACGAACGTATTGGAAGTTTTCAACCCAATAAGTGGAACTTGGAAAGGGCGATCTCCGCTACCCGAGGCGATGAGCGACTATACATCGGTCGCATATGAAGGCCGGATGATAATCTTTGGTGGATGGAACGGACGCGAGTTTGTCGAGCATGTGTATGCATATGATCCCATTCGCGATTCATGGACGCAGTTGTCGGCCATGGAAGAACCGCGAGGGGATGCTCGGGCGGTGGTCTCTGGAAATCAAATATACCTTCTCGGTGGATACGATGGCAGCAAGGTGATATCAGATCTTAGCCTGTATCACCCCGATTCTGATCGACTCGGCCAAGATGTCTGGGAGAGTTTGCAGCCGTTGCCGGTTGAGAACCAGGGTATGGGTGCCTCCAGTATTGCCGATGTTATCTATGTCTTTGGAGGAAACGAGGAAGAGGGGGTGATGCTGCA
The DNA here is from genome assembly GCA_964385355.1 of uncultured Anaerolineaceae bacterium. GTDB lineage: Bacteria > Chloroflexota > Anaerolineae > Anaerolineales > E44-bin32 > E44-bin32. The sequence goes on along the minus strand of CAYLOO010000048.1, from coordinate 12,573 downwards.
ATACTTAACCCGATCAGATGAATGGCGGTCTCCAGAGGTTATTGAAGTTTCACCTACCAGCCAGCTAGGTGTAGTCTCCTTGGGTGAATATATCTATCTTGTCGGTGGTGAGTCGAATGGTGAATTTCGTTCGAATACCTACCGATATCGTGCCATTTATACGATTTTCCTACCGCTATCATCCAACCCCTAAATAAAGTCTCGTGCTGAGATATTCTTCAAAGGGCTCATAATCATCCTTACGGCCATGAAACGTACAGGACTCCTAAAGCTTTGCGATCTCCTTGACTAAGTTCAATCAAACGAGGTCGTTGTTCACTAGGGGAATTTTCAGCGATGCTCCAGTTGTAAGGTGCCCACACAATGAGGTAGTAATTTCCTGGAGGCACATCGTCTAGATTGATTTGACCCAGTAAATCGGTTGTCCCATGAATATCTCCGTTCTGCTCTTCAGGGCCAATCAGCATGTTTGGCATAAGATTCTGTTCCTCTCCTACCGCAGGGGTCAAATAGAAAAGGGTTTTAGGTATGATGCGAGCGACGGTGTAGGAATACACCACACCGCTTATTGAAGCCTTTCCCTGAATTGGCGGCGGAGCTTCTGCCGGTGGCTCAGGAGGATGTGCTTCCTGGTCTGAACTCATCGAACCCTCGATGCTTGTATCAGAGGGCATCGTTTGGGTAGCGATTTGTCCTGTGCATGCTGCGCAAAGGGATATGAGAATCGCGACCAGGACGATGGGAAAGGATCGGCAAGGAATCATATTATTGACCTTAAGTATCTTGGAAAACATTCTCTTCGGCAACTACGAAAAGGCCCAGCCTGATGTGCTATGGCTGGGCCTTTTAATACGGTTAAAGTAGTGATCTATGGTTGAGTGAAGGCATTGTGAGCCATGAACGTATCCCCAGTTGCATCAATGATATTGGTCAGTTGGACGAAGCCGTGGATGGCCTGATTGCTTGATGAGACTGTGAGTGAGCCAAACCACCCATCTGGCAGATTGTGCTGTCCTGTTCCGGAGCCCGTTCCTGCCAGGCGGTGGTTGTGGATCAAGCTGCCGCCGGCCGGGATGGTGTAAGGACCCACAACGATGTTACTTGAGCTCCCCGTATAATCCGGTGATGGAATGTACGTGAACGTTACACTCGCGGCGCTGGAGGGATTGAGATTCTGGATGGTAACGGCGGTGGCAAAGCCATTTGCCAGCCGTTTGGCAACTAGTGGAATGAAGGCGTTTTTATCCGTGCCATCACCCTTGATTGCTTCGTAGGCAGCCGCATTCGTCCCTGTAACGTATCGCATTTGAACGAAGGAAACGACCCCACCCGTTGAAGTGATTCGGCAGGCGCCATACCAGTTTGCCTGGATCGACATGTTAGTGACGGGATTGAAGTAGTAGGAACCGTTGTTTGGGATAGCGCTTGTGTTGCTCATCGAAAAATTCGTGCCAGGGCTGCCGGCATCCTTGATGCAATTGAGATCAACTGCACCGGTAGCCAGGGATCCACCACTAAGATTCTGGACCGTGATCGGTGTGCTTAAGCTATTCGCCAATCGCGAGGTGAACAGTGGTACGAGCCATGATGTGCCGACATCTTCCGCAGGGAAGGCGTTGAAGGTTTGCATGGCATCAGCGCCTGTGAAGAAATTGGAGACTACCGCGATTTGATCCGTACCTGCGGCTGTAACCACTGCCGAGCCATACCAGTTTGCGGATAAATTCGTCTCCCCTTCGATGTCGTAGTAGTAGGTTGAACCTGCAGGAATGCTGATGCCTACCTTGGTCCAGTTCGTCGTGCCAACGAATGCGACATCAACGGTCGTGCTTGACGTTCCGATGTTCTGGATCATGATCTGGCTGTTTGCCAATCCGCTTGCAGTAGTCAATCTGCGAGCGACAAGAGGCACATAGAATGTGTCGCTTGTCGACGAGAATCCTGAGTAAGCACCGCTGGTGGGTGTTTGTCCTCGGGCCAGGATCTGGACAACCGAGCCTAAAGGTTGAGTGGAGCTGATTACGCTTGAGCCTTGCCCAGATGTGAGAGTCGAGTCGAAATATTGGCGAATAATTTTCTGGCCGCCATCAGCGTCGATGGTAAAGTCTGTGTTGGCAGCATCCGCAACCCAGGTGCTTCCGTTATTCTTGTAGTAGTCGACATGCACTGAGGCCTCCGCAGAGCCAAAGTTGATAAGCGTGAAGTTTGTGCTTAAGGTTTTGGCAGTAGACGCCGCGCTGGCGACAAGCACGATACTAAGTGTTAGTAGAAGTGAAACGATGATAATTCGTAAGAACCGGGATTTGGGCAGTGCATTCCTGATGCGTTTCATGAAATCCTCCTAAATATGCTGTAGGTAGCGGGATTTCCCGCCATGACCATGTTTACATCATAAGGCCTACATGCAAGAAGTAGCAATAATCATTTTGGGTTATACCTCCTTATATTCCAATTTATATACTAAGAGGAATGTTCTGAGTGGGGTTTAATGGAATGATTTAAACGATCGTTGCAGTTTTTGATGCCCGGAATATTACTGATATCACGATTCCGCTCCAACGCTTCCGCCAGAAGCGGGAGCTTCTCTTCGCCCACGCCAAAGGCGACGTATTCGACCTCGATCTGGTGAGCGCAGGTAAGCGAGGCAGCCGCGGCGTGGACACATCCCAACAATCATGATCATCTCGGGGTCCACTTTGGCTCAGTGTGCAGAAGAGAATGCTTTTCCGTGGTGGACGGAGAGGACGGATATGACCAAGAATTTAGGTTTGATTCAAACCAACGCCAGTCGGAAGGAACCTTGAATGTGTAATTCGCTGCGTAGATGAGGCTGACCGCATCTTTTGATGGCTGCAGCGAGATAGGTCACACCCAAAGACGGATAGCGATTGTGTGGCTCCTTGAAGGTGGTGAAAAAAGGAGATCGAATTTAGTGATGCAGCTTTGTGGAATCTTTATGCATTTTGTTTTTATCGAATCGTTGTATACATCCAGAGATAGCTTGGCTAAGACCGATCCAGATAAATTCACCAGACACCAATAGAAACCTCATGATCACAGCGACAGCCGCCATGTTGGCTGTGCTATAGGTTGGAGATGCTGTAAGGAGTGATGCCAATACCATCTCGCGGACGCCGAGTCCAGATGGGATAATCAAAGCCAGAAAACCCACCAGCCAAGAAATGGCGAAATATGCGCTCGCACCTGGGAGGAGCGACATGTCTCTCTCAGTGAGCAGTGCAAGGGTGGCGCTCAACACGATACCATAGAGGATCCACATGACGACATACATCAAAACGGCGAGTAAGTAATATGCGAAGCGAGGTGAGGGGAAATCATCGGCTTGACTGGCGGTAAGTAATCGTTCCCGGATCGGCGGGATGCGGAGAAGATATCGAATTGCCCACCATGAGATAAAGATCCCGAGCAAGGACAGCGGGATCAGCCGCAGCCACCAAAATCCACTAGCTGCTTGAAAAAACCTAAAGAATAGAACAACGCCTATTGAACTAAAAACCACCCAGATTTCTACTATTGAAAGATAGGTCGATATGATGTAATGCATCTCTGCTCGGTTAAGTAGCCATTCACTTCGGCTGAGGTATCCCCAGATACTGCCAGGTATATACCGTGGTAAGAACGAAAGCGGATAGCCACGTAAGATCTCCTGCCAGGGCAGGTACGTGCCAATGGAACGCATGAGAATACCCCAGATCAGGGTAGGCAGGATCTGCGCGCTTGTCGCCAATAAGCACAATAAGAAAAAGTCGAAGAGTACATCCGGGGAAACACGGAGATGGGTGAAAGCTTTGTAGCTTGTGACGATCTGATACAGGAACAACCCGATACCGAAAGCGAGACCTAGCCGATAAAGGACTTTCCTGCTTTTTAAAGCCATAGAGCTATCCAATCCCCACGAGACTTCTATTTGAAGGACGAACTCATCGATTAATGGCTTCGATGCGATTCTGCCTTAGTCTATCGATGTGCACGCAGATCAACGGCGACAATCATTCGACTTTATGATGACAATCCCAGAAGTATCCACCGATTTCATTAATTAACCAATGCGCTGTTTGCTTCGAAGGTTCATATCCTCTGACTGAGAAGGATCGCGCGGGTTCCGGGTGTAATAACACAGGAATACCACATGTGCATCCGACGAATCGAGCTAAAAAGGTGAGAGCTGCTAGAGCATTTACATATTGCATTCTGTTTTAAGCTATCTTTATTTGGAGCATGGACATCTTCACGTACGACATAGTGAATTTGTGCCGAGACTACTTCTGCAGGATCCAATTGTAATTCGGCAGAAGAAGGATTGCAGGTTTCAATAGCCAATATGGCGTATGTTCGAGGATGTGCCCCAGTCTCTGAGGGAGCCTAGCTCTCATCCGAAAGCGTATGATTTCTAGGCTGATATCCTTCATTTTGAAGTCACGCACGAGATGCCGCAGTCCCCAATAGCTGCGTGACCTCTCATAATAGGAGCTGCCCTTTCCCGTCACACGCAGGTATCGATCCGCAAGTTTGGCTGGCAGCCAATGAAGAAACGGTAAAAAATAATGAGGCTCTATGGGGAAAAGACGATTGGGGCCGCTGAAAATTACATAACCGCCAGGCTTGAGCACCCGGAAGATCTCAGACATCATCCGCTCATCATCAGGAACATGCTCGTAGACCTGTAAACAAAAAATCATGTCAAAAGTCTCTCCTTGGAGAGGCATCCGCATTGCATCCCCGAGCAGGAATACACTTTTTTGATCAAGAGCAGGTTCAATATCCGAAAGAGCTAATTTGTCAATGTCTAATCCAACCATACAGGTGAAGCGCGGCGCCATGGCTGTTGAGACAATCCCCGATGAGCAGCCGATATCCAGACAAGTGTATGACTGCGTGTCCAATCCCAGGACTTCATCTAACACAAACCGGACCTTGTATGCAATCCCCATGCGTGATGTGCGATCCCGCACTCGATCACACGAGTCGTAAAAGTCCAGTTGGTAGTCGCGTTTTTTCATGTTCGATGTACGATCTCTCGTATTAATTTTCTAAGCCAACTCCCCGGGCTTTGTTGCCATGACAGTGTAGCCCAGAGGAAAATAGTGTCGGGATGGTGTGAGTAATTGATCAAAATAGAAGCAGGCGTGAGTGATAAGGATACTGTTGATCGCGAAAACGAGATCTTTCAACAGGGGAACGCGCCAAACTAGCGGGATGGTTATGCTCGATACCTGGTGACCCAGGAATGAAAATAAACCGCCGCGTGTAAGGATTTCTTCAATGTGGAATCCTGCTTCTTCCAATAAGACGTGAATGCCATATTCCGTAAAGCGCTGAAAGTCGTTAGGTTCTTCGTGGATACGACTGAGGTGTGGTACCGAGAGAATGAGTTGACCGCCAGTTTTCAAGATTCGAAAGATCTCATGAACCGCTTTATGTGGGTCAGGCACATGTTCTAAGACCTGTAAACATATGGCCGTATCATATGATTGGTCAGATATCATCGACATGTCTTGAATATTGGCTTCGAAGGTCACTTGTTCTGAAGAAGGGATCAGATCGAGGCTATCATATTCAAGCCCCAGAGATTGAATCACCGACTGTAGCGCCATTTCTCCACAACCTAAGTCGATCACCTGCCCTCGGGCGTGTTTCTCTACCATGGGAAGCGTACAGCGATATTGGGAGTAGTTCTCCGGAGAGAAATACCAGCGTTTTGAGGATCTGGCTAGATCCTTCTCGATAGCCCGTCGATTTGTCTCGATCAGGGATAACATGACTGAATAGTTGCCTTTCTCACGCAATATCAAAACTCTTTGGATTTCGAGCTACGAGTCCAGGCGCAGGTTCCATGGGATCGGAAACTGGTTTGCTACATTTTTGACAGCCTGGTAGATGGCCGATCCTTCTCTTGCATAAGATCACTATACAGTACGAGCAGATCAGATGTGATCTTCTGCCAGCTGAACTTGGAAGCGATGTAATCACGTGCCCGCTGATGCATATCTTCCCACCGGGCTTCATCCTTCAGGAGTCCGATGATAGCATCTGCCAATTGATCCGGATCACCCGGCGGTGTAAGCTGCCCGACCTCTGGATGGATCACATCGGGAATTCCGCCGACCTGGCTGCCGACACAAGGCGTACCGCAGGCCAAGGCTTCCAACAGCACAACGCCTAAACCTTCTTCGAGAGAAGGCATAACGAAAAGTTTGGCCTTCTGCATCCACAGGAGTACATCCGTGGGGCTTCGAACTCCGAGGAACCGAATCCTGTCGTTTAGGCCTAATGCATCCACTCGGACCTGTAATTCTTTATCAAGTGGACCATCACCAATGATGACCAGTTCATATTCTGGAAGAGATTGAAGGATCCGCGGAGCGGCTTCGATGAGATGATGGACCCCTTTCCGGCGGATGATCGATCCGACAAATAGGATGACAGGTTCCTTTTTGGTACCCGCAAGTTTAAAAGTATCGATATTGACACCATTGGGCATGACCCGAATCTTTTCTCCGGGAACGCCAAGGCTTTCGGTCAACTGAGCAAGGGATTGGCTTAGTGCAATGATCTGATCAGCTCTTGATAGCACGACTCGAGTAACACTTCGCAACCACGAAATACGCTGGGTTTCATAGATATCGCTGCCTTGTACTGTGACAATAACAGGGATGTTAAGGAACAGCTTGGCCACTACTGCCGAAAATGCCGATAGGGTCCAATTCGTATGGATAATATCGCAGTCGCGGGCATGCTTCCATACGGCCAGAAATTGACTTACGATAAAGAGGGGCAATAGAAACCACGCTGCGCTGTTCTTGCGAAGAATTACAGGCAAACCAGCACGGTACTTTCTTAACACTTCGAATCGCTCCGGCCATGCATACCTAGGTCGGATGACGTCTATCCCGAACATGTCTTCGTGCGTCTTAGCCCCCGGAGCGTGTGGACCGATTACGCGGATGAAAACACCATGTCGAGTTAAAGCTCGAGCAATTTCGAGCACGAATGTCCCCTGGTCATCATCCACCCAGCGTGGGAAGGATGTCGTAACGATGCATATGCGCAGGTTATCGCTTTTTTTATTCATCCCATACTTTCTATCGTCCAGAATTTGTGGTTTTCGCTTAACCGCTACAATCGATGTACATACTACCTAGTCGTGTATTTTAATAAAAATTCGATCATTATGAAAGCCATTCTCGACCTCAGTTTTCTTGTTCAGGCTGGATGACAGAATAGACCCAGACGTTTTCCTGATGATACTGATTTTCGAACAGCTGTGGGTAAAGTTCAAATTGCTCTCCACTCAGATGGGTTGGCCGTTCACCGACATAGATATGAGTCACACGATATTCTAGCATAACCTTATGAAGGCTTCCCATCGTATCAGCTTGGCTGAGTTCCCTGGCTCGCTGATTAATGAAGTCTTCATATGGCTGAGTACCATCACTCCCGTAGTTTTGCGGAGGCAGAATGGTCTGGCGATCTGCCAGGAAGGGGAGCCAGTATCCAGCATCCAAACCATGCGCTACAACGGGAGTCCAAAAGTGGGTGGCGATATAGAAAAGAGCTTCTTCAGGTGTGTTCTCTCGGATCCAGTCTATGGCTGCGAGATCTTCTGCTCGTACAAAACCGTTTTCTGGTAGGGTAATATCCCTTATTTCTATCACCCCTGCGTAAGTGATCGAGGCGAGCAGAAGTAAGGTCATTAGACGAATCCATCGGGAGGCGAGGTTCATCCCTGGCCATCGCCTTTGGATCCAGGCTATACATGCATCGATCAAGTAGGCTCCAATCAGCCCGAGCGGCAGATAGAGCCAAATAAACACAATTAATGCTGAGAATAAAGGTGGGATCCCGACGACATGTGTAAGCGAGAATGTGAAGAGAAGGATGGAGCCTAAGCTCAACAGGAGAACATTTTGATCACGCCGGATGGCTCCCAGCAGTATCCCCAATCCAGCCAGAACCCAGATTTCAAGACGGACGCCATATTCAATCAAGTATTGCCTGCCCCAGGCATAATAGTCGCCAAATCTATCGACTTGATAACCATCCAGGACCATGTCGGCGACCTGAGACCCGAATACCTTAGTAAAGTTAAAGATCCATGAGAGATCTAGCAAGAATGCGATTGCGAAGATGAGCAGGCTCCTCAGTAGAAGACCTTTCCATCGATTTGGAACCCGCCTTTCTTGCCACAGTATTTGTATGAAATACAAACCACTTAGGACGAGGAGGAAAAGTGATATGCGGTTGTGAGTGAGGAAGAGACCGGCTGCACCGATAGAGGTCAGAGCGATGAGGCGCCACGGCTGCTTATTCTGGTCAAGCGCATGGGCATATAAATAAAGCACGATGGGCAGCAGCATCTGCCCGGTGAGTTGTGTATAACGTCCCCAATTAACGAAGAATGCTGGCATATGAGAGAAAAGGCCCAGGATCAGCGCTGCCAGCAGACCGATAGAGGCTTTACCCCATAACCGTTTGGCCAGGACATAGGTCGTCGGGATCACAAGCGCATTTATCACTTGACCAACCAAAACCACGGATCGCGGAATCGGGATACCGGTCAGCAGGTTGAACCAGGCCACGATTGCGTGAAAACCGAAGTGGTAGGTGAAATCCCGAATCGGTGCATAGGGCTCGTAGGAGGAGGGGACTTGGCCTGTGTCGGCGATGATTTGGGCGATGAGCGTGTGGTGGTAGGAATCGGTCCAGAGAGGGTAGTCAAGCCCAGCTACACCCCAAAGTCGTGCGATTAAAGCGGCGAGGAAGATCACAAGGAAAAGAAGAATCGTAACGCGGTATTCTTTGAGTGTTTCGATGCCTCCCGCTTTTACATTTCGCCAAAGATCCCAGATCGTGATCCCGGTGAACAATAGCAGAATTATGGTAATGACGTTGGGGGTTTGGCTCAAGCCCAGAAGGGTCATGCCGTAGAGGGAGAGAGGGACGACAGCGAGTGTGATACCCAGCGCCAGTGATAAGCGTTCGACGGGGTCGATCGTCACCCGAGGATTGAATATTGCCAGGATTGCGTAACCGGGGAGCAGGAAGATACCTACACCGATCAGGATGGCTTGGAGAGTGGGCAATATAATCCTCGCATTACCGTATCATGGTCATGGGATCAAGGGATGTTTCTGTGCGCTTATGGAAGATGGCCTTTCTCACTTCCATTTGAAAGCCTACGTGCAATCCAACAGCTGATAGCTATCGCAAGCCCTTGAGCACCGATGTAGCCCAGCATTGTAGCACGAAGAGCCCTGCGCACGATGTCAGGCTTGAAAGAGGCAGTCCGTCTAATGAATTCACCGATAGAGCTAGCGACCCCAACTTCCAAAATCCGGCTCGCGGGTAGGTTTGAATCAAGTGGGTAGTACTGAGGCAGCAGATGCCCAAAAAGCGACAAGCCGTCCATCAGAACAAGCCCGAGGACGAGCAAGGAGAAGGTGGCAGAGGGGAGGGGCGCTCGTCGTAATCCAATGATCAATAGAGTGACCAGCGCAGGAATTGCTGGAAGTAGGAAACGCCCCTGAATCACTGGGACCTGGCCACGCCAGTAGCTGATGAGAGTGAAGAATCCATATAAGGCAACTAACGTGATGAGCATCCAGTATGCTGTCGCCTCCCTTCGATTGAGCTTGCTTTCCTTTCGCCCGCGTGCATGGTGGACCAGGCCATATAGGCTCAGGCAGGTCAATGCGAACATGAGTATGTGCAGCAAAGAGAAAATTGGGTTCACCGCTGCACTCGCGCTTTGCCAGAGGATGACCCAAAAGTTCGTGAAGATACTCAGGAGACTCTGTAGAAAGTTGATAACCGATAAAGCTGGAGCAGTAAAGGTGAGCATCGGCGCGACGGCGGAGAAACCTGTGGGGTCACCGAAGAGATGCAGGTTGCTGGCGGCGAGCGGGAGGATCAGCGCTGCGGCTGTTCCCCCACTAAGCGCGATCCCACGGGACAACGAATACTGACGCCGGTTGACGAGAAAGATGAAAGGCAGTGTGATTACAAGCAGCGCCCCAGACATCTTGCTCAATGTGCCTAAGCCCAAGAATAACCCGAGAAGAAAAGCCCGTTTGTCATTGAGCCCTTCCTTAACCGATCGTATCGAGAGCCAGAGGTAGACGGCGGCGAAGACCTCTAAGAGTGCGTCGTTGTTGACCCTGCTGACAGCCGCCGTTCGTTCAGGGATGAGAACGAGGATCAATGCTGCGAACAAGGCAAGTGGCTTGGACCTTGTGAGGGTTTGTGTTAGCAAATAAGTGAATAGTACGGTCAGTGTGGAGAGCACTACCGTGGTCCATCTCATCGCAAACAACGCCTGCAGTATGGCGCCGTCGATCAAATTATAAATAGGGACGAGTACGAGATAATACAACGGGGGTTGATAGCCTTCGTAGCTGTAGCCTTCGAGGCCCATGCTGCGCGGATCATGCGAGGGCGGCGATACGAAACCGAAGGTGTCCCACCGTTTAGTTTCATATAGGCTGGCGATGATTTCCGAGGATAAATAATCCTTGTTCGGATTGGGCCGGCGTCCTTCTTCGCTTAGAACTTGGACATAGTGGACATGTTGTTCCTCGTCGATGATCCCCCAGGGGGGCATGAAGT
>CAYLOO010000048.1:0-1847 GCA_964385355.1 uncultured Anaerolineaceae bacterium | reverse complement strand
TGGACATAGTGGACATGTTGTTCCTCGTCGATGATCCCCCAGGGGGGCATGAAGTTGGCGTATGCTGCGCCGCGCAGGAGCGCCAGGAGGAAGAGCGCAATGTACACCCCATACCTACAGATCCATTTTCTCACCACAGAGAAACGTGAGGAGGCGGTTGTGCGCAGGGCTGGTTCGCTCATCTTCCTTCCATTATCCATCATGTAAATATCCGTCGGCCGCTAACTTGGGCCCCGTTCGTATCCGAAATTATCGTTGAGATGAGTCAGCGCTGGACCGCCGCTGTGCAGCTCTGCTCGGTTCCGCGCTGATAAGCTTGATAGAAGTGCCCACGAGAGCAGCATATAAACCCGCCAGAAGTAGGGCGTAGGTCCAGGGGTTCCTCAGTAGGCCCGGTTTATCAGCCGCCAAACGGGTCATGAGAATCGACAGCGTTTTATTGGCTGGTGGGCGGAAACCAGCTTTGAAAACGAGATCACCTTTCCCCCCCCACAAGGTTCCCTCTGGATACATATTTTGTCGATTTGCCTGTATAGAGAGCGGGGCTCCCCCTTCGTGTAGAAGGTAAAAAGCGTAGCGGGTATCGGGTGGATCGGACTGTGGTAGGAAGTGAAAGTGGATCCAGTTCAAGTCCTGGGAGACATGAACATCCTCAGTCGAAAGCACAAGCCGCTCGGTACCGTTCTTCCAAATCGTCAACTGAAATTCGATCGAATCGAGTGAGACATTCTCGATTCCACCGGTTTGCACCGATATCCGAGTGAGTCCTGGATAATGGGCATAGAAGCTCTGACCACTCGGGAGAAGAGGGTCTAATCGAATAGCTGTGCCGTCTGACACTGGCTGGCGAATCACAATAGGTGCGGTGAGGCCGTAGAGCAACAGCGCCAAGATGAAGACCGCCAGGAGAACAAGACCAAGCAGGAGGTTCTTTTTATGTACCGGCATCAGGAATACCAGGCTGGGATGATGACATATCCCCAGCATACGATGTCAAAAATGGCCAGGAAGAACCATCCAGCCGCGAGTGCTTTTTGTTGAACCGATTGCGGCCAGAACGAACTCCATGACCAGGTGCCCAGGATAGCAATGCCGGACACGAAGGGGAAGAGATACCGACCCTGTGGGGGGTAATATGCCGGCGCCAAGATGTATTGAGCAGCCATGACCAGCAAGCTAAAAACCAACCCGCTTCCAAAGAGCAGCATGCTGAAGGGGAGCATAGGCTGCCGTTCCGTTTTTGATGCTTTGTAATAACGGACCATCCCGATAAATAAGCCGATGGTAAGCAGGAGCGTGATCCAGCGGAAGATTGAAATCCACATGGGGGGAACTTGGAGGGTCAACCAGCCGAAATATCCCCAGAAGCTTTCAAGGGTGAAGTTAGCGAAATAAACCCAAGGGAGGTTCCCATCAGTAGACGGATTTTGCAGGAACGATGAGAGTGAAATGAGGGCACTGGGGCTCAGGCGAAGGTGACGTGCGAGCTCGGGTGGCAGGGAAGGGGGATGTAAAAGAAAAAGGATTGAAGCTATCAGCAGCAAAGCTATACTCACCAGCAAAATTACAGCCGTAATCCTGACCCAGTGGCGGTCTGATCGCAGCCATACCAATGTATAGGCGATAAGTGCCAGCCCAAGGATCGGCAATATCCCGATCGATGTTCTCTTGGTGACGATCGCCAGGACCCCCAATGCGCTTGCAAGCACGAACCACCGCAGCCTCGCTTGATCTTTATAGCCTTTGATGAGCATAAACATCGATGCTGCAATGAGCGGTGGAGCCAGGTTATCGTTGTTGTAAGAAGAGCTGATGAAAGTGTATTGAGGCAGAATAGCTACAAAGGC
>CAYLOO010000047.1:0-20849 GCA_964385355.1 uncultured Anaerolineaceae bacterium | reverse complement strand
GCCTAGCGGATGAGCCCAGCGGTGGGCTCCCCAGCGTTTGCTGCGGCGGGGGTTAAGCTGCAACTATTGCCTTCGCAGCTGTGCTCTGTATATCCAGTTGAGCAGAAAAAGAACACCTATCAGTGTTAGAGGACCGGAAATTCCCAGAATAGCGCCCCAATGCTCTTGACCCCAGGCCTGGAACAGATAAAACAATGCCAAACCGATGAACAAGATTGCCCCAATCCATTCCCGCCTCCATGCTATCACTAATACGATGACAACAATGTAGACCGGCACCAGGTGGATTAGCAGGGCAAGTATTTTTTCCCAAAAACCAGCATATTCAATGAACACATCTAACGCAAACAGACTCAAAAACATCGCAAAAAGAATACACAAAACCCTCGGAGTCCAGAAGAGAGCTCGCTTAATGCTCGTATTCATTGATTCCTCCTCAGTATTGCAGTCTAACGGTTTCGAAAGGTTGCAGGTTCTTTGCTCTTTGAACGGCGAAGTCACGATCACTTTGCGGGGCGAGCCACTTCTTAACGTGGATCAATTATCAGGCAGAAGCAATCACCGTACAACTGGCTGGTAATGCCATTACCTCACCGTGGAACCACACGCAGCACTGCCTGACAATTTATTTTCTCACTGAAGGTATCCGAGGAGAGGAGTTAGTGGGGAGGTGCTGGGGTCCGGCCCATTTCCAGCAATCCCAACTTCCCCCAAAAGGAGGGTTTTCGCGGGTTTAATTCCTGAAATCCCCCCCTGCCGGGATCCTCTGGAATTCAACCGCTATTTTTTGCTCAACTGGGCGAATGGAACATTCCCCCCGGGGAGACCACCCCCAAAAGATTAGCCCGATTTCCGCAGGAGTTCAAGCCGGACACAGAAAAGGTTTTATGGCATGCAGATGGAATTCGAGCTTCCCTACCCCCTTCCATCATCGATCCGCACCGTTCTCAAACGTGAATTTGCACTAGAATACGGGGTATGAAATCCCGCCGGCGCATCTTCTTCCTGCTTCTTGCCCTTCTGGTAGTCGGCTTTGGGGGGATCGCTTATGTTCGACTCTTGGGCAACCTACCTTCGCTAGAAACACTGCCGGCGCGCCTCAACCCCCCCAGTGTGCGCATCACCGACCGGGGCGGGCGCATCCTGTATGAAGTGCTGGGCGATGAGGGTGGTCGGCATGGCGTGGTCCCGCTGGAGACGATCCCCCTCGCCCTGCGCCAGGCTACAGTCGCCACAGAGGACCGAAGCTTCTATGACAACCCCGGCATCGATCCCGTGGGCATCGTACGCGCCGTGTGGATCAACCTCAACCTGCGGCTGCAGGGGAAGCAGACGGAGATCCTCGTCGGCGGAAGCACGATCACCCAGCAGGTGGCGCGCAACGTGTTGCTGAGCGTCGAGGAGCGCGGCGAACGCACCCTGGTCCGTAAGCTGCGCGAGGCCCTATTGGCCTGGCAGCTCACACGCAGTTACTCCAAGGACGACATCCTCGCCCTCTATTTAAACCAAACTTACTACGGGGGCCTGACTTACGGTGTGGAAGCCGCGGCGCAGACCTTCTTCGGCAAACCGGTCTCCGAACTCGATCTGGCCGAGAGCGCCCTCATTGCCGGTCTTCCCCAGGCGCCGTCCCTCTACAACCCCTACACCGACTCCGAAGCCGCAAAAGAACGGCAGCGGGTGGTGCTGGGGTTGATGCAGAAGGCCGGCTTCATCGACGAAGAACGGCGCAGCCTGGCGGCGCGCGAAGAACTGATCTTCGCCTCGACGCCCTATCCGATCCAGGCCCCGCATTTCGTGATGATGGTGCGCGCCGAATTAGACAGCCTGTTTACCCAAGATGAGATCTACGAGCACGGCGGATTGGTGGCGCGGACGACCCTCGATATGGACTGGCAGGGCCACGCCGAACGGGCCATCGAGCGCCAGCTTGAAGATCTGCAAAGGGGCGAGAGCGGGCTGGGGCACAATGTGAACAACGCCGCCCTGGTCGCCCTAGATCCACACACCAATCAGATCCTGGCCCTGGTGGGCAGCCCCGATTTCTTCGATGCCTCCAGCGGTGGGGCGATCAACATGGCCATCGCCCCCCGCCAGCCCGGATCGGCGCTGAAGCCGATCCTGTATGCCTCAGCCATGGACCCCTCTCCATCCCTTCAAGAGGGCCAGCCCGCTGCGTCGCCCTGGACTGCCGCGACCATGCTGCTCGATGTGAGCACATCCTTCGTGACCCAGGATGGCAAGGCTTACACGCCGGCCAACTACGACCGGCGCGAGAATGGTCCAGTGCTCGTCCGCGAGGCGCTGGCCTCCTCCCTGAATATCCCCGCCGTCATCACACTGGATCACATTGGGTTGACCGGCCTGTTTGAACAGGCCACTGAGCTGGGCATCACCACGCTGCAGGACCCGCAGCGCTACGATCTCTCCCTGGCTCTAGGGGGCGGCGCTGTGCGCCTGCTCGAGCTGACCGCCGCCTACGCCGCCTTCGCCAACGGCGGCTTCCAGGTGGCACCGGTATCTATTCTGGATGTAAGTGACCTGCAGGGCAGCGTCCTATACACGACGCCCTTGGTTTCTAACCAACGGGTTCTGGATGAGCGTGTGGCCTGGCTGATCAGCAGCATCCTCAGTGACAACGACGCCCGGCGGATCGGCTTTGGCCCCAACAGCACCCTGCGCATCGACCGCCCGGCGGCTGTAAAGACGGGCACCACCTCTAACTTCCACGATAACTGGACAGTGGGCTATACCCCCGATCTGGCCGTCGGTGTGTGGGTGGGCAACACCAACTATGAGCCCATGCGCGAGGTGAACGGCCTAACCGGGGCAGCCCCCATCTGGCACCAGTTCATCCGCACGGTGCTGACCGGGTCACCGCCACAGCCCTTCATCCGCCCCCAGGGCATGGTCGAGGAGGAAGTTTGTTTTCTCTCCGGTCTGTTGCCAACCCCGGACTGCCCTTATCGCCGCTGGGAGTGGTTCATAGAGGGCACGCAACCAACGCAGGCGGATACCTTCTACCGTCAGGTTCAGATCGACACGGCATCCGGGCTTTTGGCCGATGCCAATACGCCTCCCGAGCGGCGGCACACGACGACGGTTCTCGACCTGCCGCCCGCAGCCCAGACCTGGGCGCGCGCCGAAGGCTTGACGCTGCTGAGCGACCTGTTGGCGGCCTCCGGGGACGAAACCAGCACCAACGTCTCAGCGCCCCTTCGTTTGACATCACCAACCCAGGGCAGCGTCTATCGCCTGAGCCCAGGTATGGATGCAGACGCGCAGCGAATAATTGTGGAAGCCGTCGCTGAAGCAGGCCTGAGCCAGATTTCACTGTGGATGGATGGAATTCTTCTAGGCACATTTGAAGAGGGACCCTATCGTCTATGGTGGCCGCTTGCCGAGGGGATGCATGAAGTCTGGGCAGAGGGCTACTCCCAAACCGGCGAGCGTGTGCTGAGCGAACATGTCATTTTTACCGTAGAACCCTAAAAAAAAGGTTTTCCTCCAAATTGTGAGGGTGACCAAGAGGATTGTCTCTTCTCAATTCAAGCCATTATTAAGGTGTTGAGGCCCGTCAGTCCGCAGGCCTCATGCAACCGGCAATCTCCATGTGCCCTGCCAAATACTTCGTAGAGAGGTCCCTTAGAAGCCTAAAGCCGGTTCGTTGTCAGGGGGTGTGGGGGTAGACTGCTGCCCCCACCGTCCCCCCATTGGGGGGACAATAGAGGGGATAAATAATGAAGGAACTGCAATGCCTGCAACAACAATATGGTCGAGAAATCAAACCGTTTTCCAATGGATATTGAGTCCTTAAAGCGCTTTTTGGAGAAATGATCAACGTAGATTCTACCGATCTCGATGATGAAGACGGAGAGATGTGTCTCTCATTTTTCTATACCCCCCGTTCGCCCCCCCTGGGGGGCTGCAGGGGACCATTTCATCGTCCCCCGCACCCCCTTCCGAATGGCCACCGTTGCTCTGCCATGGGGGTCGAACTTCCCGTGTCGGGTTCTGTCCAATCTGCTGTGGATTGCACTTCGATAGGAGAAAGAGCACGAGTTCATGATTCCTCTGATTTTCAAGGTGGCGTGAACGGAGAGCTTGGTGTTTGATCCAGGGGGTGTGGGGGAGTGGTCCCTCGATAAGCTCGGGATGATAAGTCCCCCTTTGGGGGATTTAGTGGGAAGCAAAGAAAAAGCGACTCATTACCTCGTCAATGGTTTATCCATTCTTTCAACCACGCAACCCTCAAGGCGCAGGCTGCGCATGTGACCGGAAGCAGAGCTTCCTGACTCAACATATTCCTGAAGAATTAAAACCAGTGGGTTTTTAGTCCGTAGTTCGACCAAAAACCCACTTCTTTTTTATCGATAACGGGGTGTCTCAGGGATGGACGACAAACGTCTCTCCTTCAGCGCGCCCATACACTTCAGGGAAGTAGAACTCCATCGCCGTGGTCGGGATGACGTTGAAGCTACCCACCGTGCTTGCCCGCGCAAGGTACGTGTAGATATACGTTCCGGCGGGCAGATAGCTGGCAGATAGCACCACTTTCTCATCGCGCAGTTGGGTGTGGTCGAAGTACCACCAGCCCCAGCCACGACTGAACATATCCTCCCAACTGTAGCTGAGCGGGATTTCCAGGTTCTGCGGCGTGATCTCCAGGGATTGATCCACCGCCTCTAGTCCGGCCGGCAGCGGATCCTCAATCATGACATAGTGCAGGGTGGTGGGCGCCACTAGGGTCAGGCGTACCAGTAGCAGGTCGCCTTGCGACGCCTGCGTGACGGGTACGGCGTCGGACAGACTGGTCTCGGCGCTGTCGAAGTTATAGTAGCTGCGCGAAATGATGATCCCCTGGTCCAGCGCTGGCACCTCGTCCACGGGCAAAGCCACATTAAGGTGGGCGGTGTAATACAGGTTGCCTGGACCTTCATCGCGGGCGAAGACCAGACGGTTCATTTGATCAGCGAGCATATCCGACATGTCGACCTGCAGTTGGTGGGTCCGGCGCAGGGATTCCTGGTTGGCAAAGCCGCCAGCCAACCGTTCCTCATTGAAGGCGACGGCGTATTGGTAATCGGCGTGCAGCTCACCGCTGGCCTCCATCCAGTTTGTCAGGCCCATCAGCGTCCACGCTGTCTCTTGGGTGCCGCGCCAATGACCATTGGTGCGGTGACTCATCAGCCAGCGCACGGCGTTGGCGTTGAGCGGGTTGTCGACGTCCATCAGGCTCAAGGTACTAAGGACGATCGCCGTGGTGCGGGTGTCGGTATTCCAGTTGACGTAATCGCGCTCTCCTTCCTCCCAGTGGGTGCCGGTGGCGGAAGTGTGGGCAAAGCTGGCAAGGTCGGAAAGCAGGGTTTGAAGGCGTGGATCGTTCTCGTCGATGATGTAGAAGGTGCGCGCCAGGAAAGCCCGGGCGTAGATAGCCATGGTTTGGCGCTGCTCGTATAGCTGCACGGCAGCGCTGACGTTCGGACTGCCGGCACGCGCCAACACATAGAGGACGAAGGATTGGCGGTTCAAGATGGAGGGGTTTTCATATTGCGGGAGGGGCTGCATCTGGTTAATCAGAAAACCGACGCCAAGGTTCAGCGCCCCCTGGCTGACGGTATAGCCGGCTTCCCTGGCTTCTACCAAACCTAGGACGACGTAGGCTGAGGTCTGCACGTCACTCTGTTGGTACACATTTGGCCACCAGCCCCAGCCCCCGTCGGGGTTCTGCCAATTAACCAGACGCTGCAATGCCGTGTTGACCTGGTTTCGTAAGGCGACTTGCAGGACGGGATCGCTCAATCCGGCCGCCTTGAACGCACGGGTGCTGATTACGTTCGGCAGGAAGCGCGATACGGTTTGCTCCACACACTCATAGGGAAAGTGTTCCAGATAGGTGAGACCGTCGGTCATGCCCGCCGCCAGGGAAGGCGCAATCTTGATCGTCAGGCTGCCCTCGCTAGTCGTCCAGCCGGAGGGCATGTTAATGCCCTCCAACCGCGTTCCGGCGGAGGTCATCTGACCGGATGTGCCCACCGTCTCGAAAGCCTCGTAGCGATAAACCGGCAGACCCAGGTTATCCAGCGTGCCCAAGGGAGGCCGGCTTGCGTCCTCGAATTGCTCACCGCTCGACGCAGTGCCCACGGCTCTGAAGATCATGTCCACGCGGCTCGAGTCGCTATCAATGATGGCATCCCAGGTGACATAGGCTTGGCGCTTGGCCGGTATTTCTATCGGCACCGATGCTTCACTTTGCAGGCTGAGTCCCGCGGCAAGAAGCTTGACGGTGACGCTCATCGCTTGATCGGTGTTGTTGTGAACGGCGGCGCCCAGGCGGGTGAGGTCGCCCACGACGAAGAACCGCGGCGTCTGCGGGCGGACGAGCAAGAGCCGGCTGCTGATGAGATCATGAGTCGTTTGCCCGACTCGGGTGTCCGCTGTAACCGCACGGGCGTCCATGCGCCAGGTGGTTAGGTTGTCAGGTAAGGTGACGCTGACCGTGGCCTCGCCATCGTTGCCCGTCTGAACATGGGCCTCCCAGAGGGCGGTGTCGGGGAAGTCCTGGCGCACTTCAATCACGCCAAACTCGCCGGCGCCCTTCCCGCCGCCGCTGCCCATGCCGTCCCCCTCGTCGAGGTAGTCAGTGATGTTGGCGTTGTAGTCTTCCAGATTCAGACCGATGGGCACCGTAGTCCACACGCCAAGCGTGCGGTGATTGTAGAAGAAGTCGAGGATGGGTTCTGAATTGGCGCTGGCAAGGGAGAGCGTAGCCAGGTCGCTTAGCCCCAAGGAGAGTTCAGCATCGACCGGCTGATCGTTGATGTCGCGGGTGACAACCGTATAGGTGACGCTTTCGCCAGGGCTGGCTTGCTTATGGTCGGAGGTTAAGGAGACGAATACCTCCTGCTCCCGCGTGTCGACGCTGATCTCGAGGATGCCCATCTTGTAGTTGGGGCGCGGATTGGTATCGTCAATGCCTTTCACCACGACAACAGAGACATAGGTGTTGGGCGCCAGGTTGGGGGTGATCGGCAGCTCATACAAGGTGCTGTTGGTGGTCAGATGCAGCACTTCCTGCAGGTAAATGTGGCCGCGCTCGACCGTCACCAGGGCATAACTTTCGCCTTGGAAGGGAGAGGCGATCAAGATCTCAGCCGTGTCGCCAGGGACATACGAACTGCGATCCGCCACGAGGTCGAAGCTGCGATCGTTGGTCTGACGCCAGGGAATGTAGTCCGGTCCGGTTACCCAGATGTAGGCCGAGGCGCGACCGGGATTGCCTTTTACATCACGAGCTGTAACCTTGGCGCTGTATACGCCGCCGTTGGGCGGCGTGAAAGAGGCCGAGGCCTTTCCATTGCTATTTGTGGTCACCTCGGTTCTGGTGGCCGGAATCTCTTCCACCGTCGGTTTCCACTGCACGCGCCCCGTGGCATCCTGCTCCTGCACGCTGTACCAGCGCCGCTCGACGATGTCGACCGTCACCGTCTGTCCGGGAACAGGGTTGCTTTCCCAATCCAGGGCTACCACGTCGAAGGATTGTTCCTGGTTCACCCTGCCGACGTAGACCGTGGGACGTACACCGGGGTAGATCGCACTCTGATGGGCAATGATTGTCGTCCTGCCGCTGACCGCGTTCTGGGATAAGTCTGTGACCGAGGCCTCGAAGGTAAGCTGGAGGCTAGAATCGGCTTCGCTCAAATCGGCTTTCAGCGACAGCACAAGCCTGCCATCGGCATCAGTGCGACCCTGGCCTTCGGCGATGATCTCCGAACCGCCGTAGGACGATCCATAGTAGCCGAGATCGTTCTCGCGGTCTGCAAAAGAGTAACCGGAATATTCGCTGGATGGGCTGAAGCGGAAGGTGCCCGCGTTCAGGGTCCACTCCACCAGCGCATCACCTACGCCGCCGCCCGAGTAGTAGTCGGCGGAGATGGTCACCGTGTACTCCTCGTCGGCGAGCACATTGCCGGGCGACGCCTCGACCTGCACCTGAAACTCGGGTTTGTGGTATTCGGCTACGGTAAAACCAACACCGCCGATGCCGTCAGGCCTCCCCGGGAGCTGCACACTGATCGAGTAATACCCAAGAGCAGCATCAGGACTGAGCATGAGCTGCCCATCAAATGTGCCCAATGAGGAGAGCGGCAGGTCAGCCTCGTAGATCATCTCCTTATAGTTTTCGATCTCGACATGAACCTGCGTCTGCGCCGGCTGGGCGTAGGCCAGATCGTCGTCTAGGCGCAGAATGCCTTTAAAGTACACCGGCTGGTCGGGGCGGTAGATAGGGCGATCGGTGTAGACATAGACCTTCGGCTGATCGCCGGGGGCGTAGTAGCTGCTCCATAGACCAAAATCGTGAAGGTTGGCCCCACTGCCCCATTGGCTGCTGGCAAAGGCGAACGATTGGCCCCCGTCCGTCATCACATAGCGGTCATCATACGGTTCAGAAGGGGTGGGCACAGCCAACATCAGCAGCCCCTCTGCATCACTTTCACCCTGACCGATCGCCTGGAAGTTTTCGTCATAAACCGTGAGCGGGACATCCGCCAGCGGCTCGCCGCTCTGCAGATCGGTGACCCAGATCAAGGCCTCGTTGGTCGTCGTCTTGAAGGTCAGGTTGGCATCAACCACTACCAGAAGGCGGGTATCGAGGAAAGGTCGCGACGAATGGGAGAAATCCGGTGTGTCGAAGGTTAGGAAGTAAAAACCCGGAGGGAGATCGCCTCCACTGGCCGTCACGGGTTGAAGCGGCTCCAGGACGTGCTCGTTGAGCGCGCCCGTGCTCTCCTGGCGGGTCTCCCAGACCAGATCGGCCGCCGGGGGATAATAGTCGTATTCGTTCAGATTCCGATTCAGGAAGGAAATAAATTGATTGGCAGCGAGATTGTACAGCCCAACTTCGAAGGAGCTGATGTTGCGATGGGTTATGTAGAAATCCTGGGGACCACCCACACGCAAGATGGCAGGCTCGTAAGGCATTTGCAATCCAGCGCGAGGCTGGGCGGCTTCGGTTGTGAACTCCACAACGTACTCTTCTGTGGTCGCATTGCCGTAGATATCCAGCATGCCCGCCAGGGCGCGAACTTCGTACTGGGTAGAGGGTTCGAGGACCCATGCCCTCATGCTCCAATCGTATTGGTTGTACCACCACTCGATCTCACCTTCCGGCTCGGGGGTGATGACGATCCGCTCCTTGACGCTTTCAATGTTCATGGGCGAGGAAAATTTGATATTCAGCTCTTCACTGAAAACATCGTGCCGTGATCCTTCAGGCGGCGAGATGTAGACGACGGAGGGCGCAGGGATGGTGGTGAAGGTCCAGGTTAAACCTTCGTCGAGAACCCCGCCATCTGCTGCATGCGCTGAGGTGGCCAGGTTAAGGGTGTAGGTTGTGTTCAGCGCTAATATCTGCGCCGGGCTGATTGTGACGCTTGTTTTGTCTTCGTTCCATTCTGACGCCAGCGCTCGCGGTGAGCCGGATCTCGGCGAGAGGGTGAGCGCAGCCTCCGTGCTGGTTTCGTTCATCGGCTGCAGGAAGTGAATGATGAAGGATTCGTCAAGCAGGATGTTCCGGGCGCCAGGGTCCGGGCTGCGCTCGCCGCTTGACAGTTCGAGAAAGCTGATGCTCGGCGCGATCGTAGCGAAACGCCAGGTGTAGTCCTGGGTCAGGTGCGTCTCCCGAGCGGCGTCGTACAAGCCGGCCCTGATGCTGACCGTATAGGCAGTCCCGCTGTCCAGCGGTTTGTCTGGTCGAAATGCCACTACAGATGTGTTAACCCACTCAACCTGCCCAGAGACTGGTGGACTGATTTCCAGTGGATTGGGCAGCCGATCCCGTTCCTCGGCGATCAGAAGAGGCACAACAGGACGGTTGAAGATGGCCGTAATCACGGCATCGTTGGTCACCTCCCAGGTGCCGTCCAGGGGAAAGGTCTGGCTGACCTGCAGTTCCCCGACAGTGGTGAATTGGAAGTCCAAGGGCTCGCTGAGCGCCACCCCCTGGGCAGTCTTCGCACCCAAACCCAGGGTGACTTGATAGTTGGATGTTATCTGGAGTGGACGATCCGGCTTAAAGCGTAGGGTGCGCGCGTTGGGCCAGGAAATCGTCCCTGGAATGGCCCCGCCACCAGGACCAACCATCCGCCATGCGCTTCTGGTGCTGGAATCATCCATGGCTTGGTTGAAGATCAACTCGATCTCACCGCTGATCGACAGTTCCTTTCCGCTCGCAGGATGCTGTTCGACCAACTGCGGTGGAAGTGGGGCACCATCGTCGGCTACAGGGAAACCGCTGTCAGGAATGGTGGGTGTCGGCGAGGGGCCTGATCTCAGGACCTCCTCCGTCGGTGTCGGTGATGGTTTGCAGGAACCGATGAACAGAAGCCCACTCAAAATCATCAGTATAAGCAACGCGGACGTGAGCTTGGATCCACGCCGTCCATCCATTTCGATCTTCGATTGGGATAAACGTGCAAACTGCGGTTGTGGGTTCATCGTTTCCTCCACTTTCCTCGTGGTTGGATCAACATCACAGAGATACCTAAGGGTTTTTCACGAATTGCGGAAACAATTGACGGCGATGAACTTATTTCTTGATATTGTTGGCTTTTATAGCATGATCCAGCGAGATAAACCAATCGCTGCCTGGTGGACAGTTGGACGAACATTAGTAGAGAAAAATGAGACCTGGGGAAACAGGTGAATTCCCGCCTGACGACCTCGAGCGGTTGTAGATCTCCCGTTCTGCTCTGCGCTCCTGGCGATGGCGCAGCGTCCCCGCAGAGGGAGGAGATGGGTTGCGCGGCAGTTAGAGATCAGGCAGACCCAGTTAATAGTGTCTCCCTGCTTGGAGGATCATCCCAATCAACTGGACCATGCTCAAATCGATATTTCAATCTGGGTAATACAACCTCCTTCCACGCTTTCTGGAAGTATTCAAATGCCTCATCCCGTTCTCCCCCAGATCCCCAGCCATCATGGTAGAGCGTTACCCTTATCCCCTCTTCCTCGGGGAAAAAGCGGACAACGACGTGCGTGCGCTGCCCTCTCACTTCAGGGAGAGCGGGGGGTGCGTTCCAGGTGAATGAGAACATTTTCATGGGTTGGATGGACATTACCCGCAAACCCTCTCCACCACGTTCTCCGGGAGGAGATTCTGGGTTGAAATAGACTTCATACAAACCGTCAGGGCGAAGATCTACTTTACACGCCGGTGCGAGGAATGTTTTAATCCCCTCTTCGGTCGTCCATGCATCCTAAACATATTTGAGATCGGCGTCAACTTTTACTTCAGCGAATATCGCTTTCTCAGTTTTCTCCATGATAAAACATCTCTCCAGTTTTTCCCTGGGCATGTCAAAAGGGGTTGAGATGCGTGGTCAGGGAAACACCCAGTAGGGGTCTACCCCTCCCTTGTACGACAACCCTAGGTGCAATTTGCGCAGATTTCGTATCCGCTGCAGCGAGTGGTCAGGCGGCACTTTGCGCTGATGCCGCGTTTTGAAGAAGCCGAATTAATTCATTGGGTCGGCGCGTCGAAAAGGAAATATCCCGCACAATTCCTACCTTTTTTCTAAAGGCAATCACAACTCTGGGATGCTCAAGGAAATTGAAGGAAGCGCGGTATCTTTTTCGAATGTACATGAAGTGTATCCCCGCTCCTCCAAATCTCATCAACACCGGTATATCATCGAGTCGACATTCCCCAACATTGTCCAAGGGTATGGTCCATGTAAAGATGCCAAACCTGAGTTTCAGAGATTCCGAGGTGAGACGGATGATGAGTTTTCTGTAATTTACAGAGTAGAAGAAGAAAAAGGTGAATAATAAGAAGAAAGCAGCGCTGAGAATGCTTGGGCCACCTGCGTTCACACGCCAAATTAGCAGTATCAAGAAGAGAACTGTGAAGACCAAGAAAAGAGCTTCCGTCTTATTCGAAGATACGCTCTCCTCGTAAATGGGATTGTTTGTCATAACCATCACTTTTTCTCGTTTGCGAACTGTTAAGGCTGAGCACAATTACCACATCTACTTAACAGGTGCTACCTAGCGGTTTCGAGTTCAGCGGCCGGGACATTCCCCCTCATCTTCTTTTTTTTTAACGCACTCTCATCCTACAACTTTGTGTCCAAATCGCTC
The DNA here is from genome assembly GCA_964385355.1 of uncultured Anaerolineaceae bacterium. Taxonomy (GTDB): domain Bacteria; phylum Chloroflexota; class Anaerolineae; order Anaerolineales; family E44-bin32; genus E44-bin32. The sequence continues at coordinate 8,708 of CAYLOO010000047.1, read as the reverse complement.
TTCATCCCCGGTCCGTTCCGGCGTATGATCAGGCGTCGGCGAATAACTTATCGAGCATTTCCCCGAGTTCTCCCGACAACTCTGGGATTTCTGCAGGAATCTCCACCCAATACAACTCAAACAAGATCGGCTCCTCAGCGCCTTCTGAAGGACTCTCCTCCCAATGCTGCCACCTAACCGTATCTAAAGGTCCAGGGATCGATAGATGGTAATAATGCCTATGGACATCGACATCCCTTCCATCGATCGGGCGCATATCATACACCTGTGTGCCCAGGAACGATTCAATCCGCAGATTATCCAATCCGGTTTCCTCAAATGCCTCCCTGAGAACAGCCTCGTCCAGGTTTTCACCTTCTTCGACTGTGCCCGCCGGGATCTGAATACCCGCCTCAGGAAAATCCACGTGGGAGAAGACGAGCAATTGGTGATTGTAGGTTATATAAGCTGCAACTTTGTGAATAATTGGATTCATGATAAGGAGAACCGATGCCTAACGCCGAAGGTCAGGCGCGCTGTAAAGCGTCGCCTGCACCCTCTTGTTAGCCATCCGCCTTGAATCCGTCGTGGAAAGTGACGGTGCCTTGCGGGTTATATCCGTCGAAAGACAGAGCGAAGAAGACCTCCTGTGGCACTCCCTCATGCATAAGTCCTGGAACATTTTTGAACCCGAATTTCTTGTAGTAATCCGGATGTCCAACAAGACAACATCCTTGTGCGTTCATATCTTTCAGCCGTGACAACCCTTCCTGTATCAGGGCTTTACCAATGCCCTGCCGCTGGAACTCCGGTAACACCGAAACAGGTCCTAGGCCGTACCAGTTTCGAGTGGCATCCGATATGGTCACGGGAGAGAAGGCAATATGTCCAACCACACGACCATCCACTTCTGCGACGAGCGATATCGTGAGAGCTTTGGCGATGCGTAGGGCCGCTATGATAAACTGCTCTGTTTGATTGCTGATCTCCAGGGTCTTAAATGCGGCAACAGTCACCTCGGTTATTGCGTCCACATCGGCATCGGTTTCGCTTCTGATTACGATCTTTAGATTCATGGGTACCTTCCTTCACCTATTTGCTGGCTAACCCCTGAGGTTCAAGATGTTTTCCATGGATATCCCCCCCAGCGGAGGAATATTTGTCAGCTTAATTTCTTCTTAACCGCCACATCACCTGAAGTAACAGGAATATTAGCGCCGTTTAGCCCTTCATCGCGTGAAAATCGAGAAATCATTTTCCTGAAGACCGCTTAGGAGAGCTTAACCTGAATTCACACTGAGTTCAAACAATACACCAAAAAAGATTAGATTCAATGTCATAAGCACTTAGGCCATCGGCAGCGCCTACCTCCCCACGAAATTCTGATCCTCAGCGGCAGCGTTCAGGGTGCCAATTGTCAGCACCTAAAGTTCGCACTCGATGGTATAGTCCCATGGAACAAGCATCGAAGACGCCAAGGGCTCGCTTTGGGTATAAAATTGAACGCTGAATCATAAACCTCCCGCAGATCAACCGGGTAGGCGCAGTGAGTGAAACGGCATGATATCGACGGAGGCACAACGTGATTGAACTTCGCATGATCCGCGAGAATACCGAGGATGTGAAGGATGCGATCCGCAGCTTGCAGGCGGAAGCGCCGATCGATGAGATCATCATCCTCGACGAGAAGCGCCGCCAGAATCTGCAGGAGCTCGAAGATCTTAGGCACGAGCGCAACGTCACCTCCAAAGAGATCGGGCGGATGAAAGACGCCGAACCGCGCGAAGAGCTCATCGAAAAGATGGGCGCTGTGAACGAGCGTGTTAAGACGCTTGAGTCTGAACTGCGGGATGTAGATGCGGATCTCGAACGGGCGATGTACCTGGTGCCGAATCTACCGCACGAGAGTGTCCCCGTCGGGGTAGACGAAAGCGAAAATATCATCATCAGGCAGGAGGGCGACCCAAAAACGGCGGAGCAGTTCGGTTTTGAGCCGCTGCCGCATTGGGATCTAGGACCAAACTTAGGGATCATCGATTTCGAACGCGGTGTGAAGCTCTCCGGCAGCCGCTTTTATGTACTCTTTGGCCTGGGGGCTCGTCTCGAGCGCGCCTTGATCAATTGGATGCTGGATTTCCACGCCAAGAAGCATGGCTATGTCGAGGTTTACACGCCAGCCATCGTGCGTGAGGCGTGTATGTGGGGTGCAGGTCAGCTCCCGAAATTCAAGGAGAATATCTACCACGATGTGGAAGATGATCTGTGGCTGGTCGGGACCGCCGAGATCCCCCTGACCAATCTTCATCGAGACGAAATTCTCGAAGCCGAGCAGCTGCCGATGAAATATGTGGCCTACACACCCTGCTTCCGCAGGGAGAAGTTCTCTGCCGGTCGTGATGTGCGCGGGATTAAACGCGGCCATCAGTTCGACAAAGTCGAAATGTACCATTTCACCACACCTGAGACCTCTTACGATGAACTTGAGGAAATAGTAAAGAACGCCGAGGATATTTGCCGGGCGCTGGAGATCCCTCACCGGGTGATCGAGATGGTGACCGGCGATCTGGGTTTTACGGCAGCAAAGAAATTTGATGTGGAGATGTGGGCTCCGGGCTGCGGGGAATGGCTAGAGGTTAGCTCATGCAGCAATTGTGAAACCTTTCAGGCTCGACGGGCGAATATCCGCTACCGGCTAGAGCCGGACGGGAAACCGGTCCACGTGCATACGCTTAATGGATCGGGTCTTGCCTTGCCGCGTACGGTTATCGCCATTCTTGAAAATTACCAGCAGCAGGATGGAAGCGTGGTGGTACCAGAGGTGCTTCGCCCATGGATGGGCGGGGCGGATAAAATTACGCCGGAGGCGACATGACGGATATCGTAATCACGATTCTTTTGGGCCTGGCGATGTTGATAGGACTGGCGACTACGATAATCCCCGCAATCCCTGACCTTGGGCTGATTCTGATCAGCGCACTCGGTTACGGTTTACTGGTCGGCTGGGGCGAGAACGGCTGGTGGCTCTTTACCATCATCGTTGTGCTGGGTTTGGCCGGGCAAGCCGCGGAAATGGTTTTGAGTGGGATGGGGGCTCGGCGTGGAGGGGCTTCATGGTTGAGCACCTTTGGCGGGTTGGCCTCGGGGGTAATCGGTCTACTCGTGTTCGGTCCGCTCGGCTTGATCGCTGGACTTCTTCTGGGGACATTTTTGCTGGAGTTTGCCCGTCATAAAAATACCGATGAAGCGCTGAAGGCGATGTTTGGAATGGGGGCCGGATATGGCGCCTCGTTTGTCGTTAAATTCTTGCTTGGATTGGTGATGATTGCCGTCTGGATCGCCTGGGTTGTTATGAAATAGCTCTAGGAGGGCTTGAAGAAAACCATCCCGACACCCCTGCGCTGTAAACCTTCCTCAGCCCAATGCGTGACGAGTGATGAATCGTCATCGAGGGCGGCGAATAAGGGGGCGATTACCGACGGGTCGTCTATGGATGCGAGGGCGCGTGCGGATTCGATTCGGACCGCGGCATCTTCAGAGCGTAAAGATTCAGTGAGCGGGGAGACGGCGTACTCACCTAGCGCGGCGAGGGCGTCAGCAGCCAGCCGGGCGAGCAGTCGGTCTTGGTCCCCGAGCAAGTCGATCAGGGTTGGAATAGCGTCAACAGACGGATGGCGGCGCAGACCAAAGGCAGCACACTGACGGACAGCAATATCCTCATCGGTAAGAGACTCGAGCAGCGCTTTCTGCGCCTCCTCGCGATCGATGTGCGTGAGTGCTGCCGTCGCCCACCAGCGCTGATCCGGTTCCTGGGACTGCAGCTGTTCGAGGAGCAGCGGCAGCATGCGCTCGCCTAATTCGGCGACCCGGTGGACAGCACGCTCCGATCGGCCATCGTCTCCCGATTGAAGTTCACCAAGTAACGTCTGCGGGTCGTGGTTTTTCCAGTCCATTAATCTCCTGGCGGGGGAACAGGAAGATCATCCTTCTTCACTTCGACCCACTTGTCCCCCTCCTCGATCAACATCACAGGAATATCATCCTTGATTGGATATTTTCTGCCGCAATCCGGCTCCTGGCAGATCAACCAGGTCTCCTGATAAAGCTCGAGGAGCCCCTCTTTCTCGCGCACACAAGCTGGACAACGTAAGATTTCGAGCAGGTCTTCGCTAATCATCGTCTACTCCTGCGTATGCTCTAGGCATGATTTGGTTGGCATGAAAATAGCCGAGGTTGGAGAAGTTGTCAAACAGGGGATATTTGCGACAGGGTATTAATCCTCTTCCACTTCGATATCATCCGGGAGATCGCTCCCAGGACCGAATTCGTAAATCGCCCGCCAGGGGAGATAGTGAGTCCTTATCGTGTCCTTGTGTATTGTCTCTCCATCCCGGGTGACTGTGCGGTATACGATGACATCTAACCCATCGGCCTTATAGTCGATCTTTTTGAACTCATTCTTGTCCAGATCCGGGTTTTCCTTGTATAAAGGTTTGGGAGCCTCCACTTTGCCCGACTCGTGACTGCTCCACTGGACTGTCCGGCCATCGGATGTTGAATAGAACTTCCACAGCAATTGGTTGCCGTAGACGTAGGTCTCCATGAGAAGCCAGTAAGGCGTGTCATTGCGGAATTTGAAGTCAACCATGGGAACGAACACAGTAGCGTCCAGACCCGGGCCCGGCGACCCTGGTCCCCCCTCGTAATATCCAACCCGATAGGCATGGGGATGACGTTCGACGATCTCATAGCCGCCGAAGAAGACCGCACGAAAGAGGGTCGTGCTCACCTGACACACACCGCCGCCAACGCCTTTGATCGTGCTATCGCCAAAAATAATTAACGCCTCGGCGTAACCATTATCGAGGCTGATGTCTCCCAGGACCTCCGCCATTGAAAGCGTTTCACCCGGCGGGACGAGCAGCCCATGAAAAACCGAGGATGCAGTCTTGATATTCTGAATGCGTTCGGGGCTTGAGCCAGGGAAGTATGTCGAAACGAGGCTCACGTTCTCGCTGATGCCCAATTCCTGCGCGGTCGCCTCGCTGCCGACCAAAGGCTCTTCGTAATCGAATGTCAGTTCAATGGCGTGCAAACCTTCGCTCACTCCGGCGTTGATCGTTTCTATCGAGGCAGCGATATCCAGGGTTCTTCCGATTACGGCCGGTTGAAGCAGATCTAGCTCGCGGGTTTCGTCGTTGAAGATGAAACGTGCATTCTCGGGCTTGCGTTCCAATTCAGCTATGCGAGGGGCGAGTAAATCCGCCAGCAATTCGGGATCAAGCTGCACTGAATATTCCGAGCCGGTGGCATCTCCCTGAACCTCAAAACGGATCATGGGCGCAAGTTCCGCTGGTTCGAGCACGAGGTCTTCAGTGCCCTCGGCGGTGATCCGCAAGGGTCTGCCCAGAAGTAGACGTGCGCTTTCCGCTGCGGCGGAGGCGTCGAGGACTATTGGATGGGTTTCTACAACCACAATGGGGACGACTGCGTCGTGCATGGAGCCGAAAGGTTCCTTGAGGGCATCAAGCGTTCCGATGACGTCGACGGAGCGACCAATGTGGCCTGGACTTACCAGAACCTGTGTCCCCTCGATCTGGAGTGCCGCCTCGATCATCGGTTGATCGATCGCTGAAGCGACATCTTGAAGGTAGTATGCTCCTACTACCTGGTCGAAGAGTACTACAGGTGATATGGCGTAGCCCTGATACCAGGAGTCCACCTGCTGCTGAATTCGATCCGGGAATGTGCCCTGTCTGCCAATGGCAAGGGCAATGCTGGCGATCTCATGAAAGTCGATTGAAACACCGAGTTCAGCTGGTTTGACCATCCATGTTTGCTCGGAATCAATGAGTGCGATGGCGCCGTCCTCCGGGTAGGTTAGAACCGGGTTCAGCGCAGCGACGATTTCCTCTGGAGACATTCCACTTAAGTTATCTTCTTGAAGATGCACACCGGGCAGGGCGCGGTTGTAGAGAAATAATCGCGTCCCGAGTAGAAACAGTGCGAAGCCGGCGAACAGCACAATCGAGGTCGTGAAAAGCGCTAGTAGGGCTCGATTGAGCCAGATAATGATCCTTGATGAACGTCGGCTAAAGGCTTCTGTCGTCTCCACAATCTCCTCATAAGGATGCGGATTATTGCACCGAGAAGGGCGATTTCTCTGTGGTTATGGTTTCAAGGTTCGTGCCGCAACCTTGAGCGCTCAACGGCTTGCCCAACCATCAGGGTCCCAGCCAGACCCCGACACTTGTGTAGTGGACCAAACCGGGGGCTCCGTCGTGCAGCTCGTACACGCCGATGCGGCCCCACTGTTGATGCGAAGTTTGATAGGCGATTTCCACCGAGAATGTACCCAGTTGACCCACGGCTGGCGCGTCAAGTTCCACCTGACCAGATCCCAAGACGTCGCCGGCTTGATTGATGATCTCGATTCGCAAGGGCACGTCTTGATCCACCCATCCTGCGCCCTGGATGAGTACACTTCCTCCTGCGATTACCTTCTCCTCTCGCGGCTGGAAAATGGTGAGTTTTTCCGCTCCATGGATGGCAGGGTATATGCGGTCGCTGCCCGTAGAGAGAGTCGTCACTTCCACAGTCATCAGGTGCCGGAGCATACCGAAATAATCGTCAAAGGAACGGACCTCTAGCCAGGCTCGTTCAGCCACAAGCCGGGACTCGAAAGGCATCTGGATATAGAACAGACCCGGGCGACCCGGGAATGAGTAGATGAACGAGTAGCCCTCGGATAGTAGGCGCCCGTCCTCTGCAATCAACCGTACCTGCACCCGGTTGTTCTGGCTGGGTCCGCCATAACCCTTGACCCGGATCGGGCTGTTGACCATTGAACCCGGACCCGGCAAGAGAATACTCAGCTCTTCCAGCGGTACGCCAACAGAGGGTGGGATGCTTGTTGGGGTTGGCTCAGGGAAGGATGGCTCAATGATGATCGCCGGGGTTGCCTCGGTGAGCGGGGGCGGGACTGATTCCCCACCGATGGGATCGACCGCCGCCTGTGCCGAATGTGTGGTTTCCGCTTGATCCGGCGCGATGATCGTCATGGGAGTGTCTGTTCTTGATGTACAAGACGCCAGCATGAGAGCGATCAGGAACAAAAGAAGGTGTTTCCCTGACCGCGCATGCCCTACGAGCGTTATGGGGACGGAGATTTCAAACGCAAAGATTGCGCACTGATCAAACGAACGGGGGTTGAAGCGTGTGGTCATCTCGTTCATCATTCTACTTACTGTGCGGTGACTCATATCGCGATTCCGGATCGCTCTGATCTCCCTCTAGGAGGACGAATGTGGTCGGCGATGTCCGTTCGTTCTTCAAAGTTCTTCCCACTAGATCAGCATGCCACTTCGTTAGAGTTCATAGATTTCGCCGAATTTACGCTCAAGGTACTGTAAGTATGGTTCCGCATCCAGGTTTTGCCCTGTGGCTCGTTTGAGCAGATCAAGGGGTTCGTACTTCGCTCCGTGACGGTGGATGTGCTCCTGCAGCCACGCAAGCAGGTCGCCGAATTCAGCCTTTGCGATCTTCTTTTCAATATTAGGGATGTCGTCGTTGATCTTGTTCCAAAGCTGGGCCGCAATCAGATTCCCCAGAGAGTATGTAGGGAAGTATCCGATCATCCCTCCTGACCAGTGGATATCCTGCAGCACCCCCTGTGCATCATCGGGCGGTGTGATGCCCAGGAACTCTTCGAACTTCTTGTTCCACGCTTCGGGAAGATCTTTCACTGCGAGGCTTCCGTCCATTAAGGAAATTTCGAGCTCGAAGCGTAGCATGATGTGCAGGTCGTAAGTGGCTTCATCGGCTTCGACACGGATCAGGGAGCGTTCGACCTTGTTAATCATGCGGTAGAAGTCATTCAGATCGGTTCCGCCGAGTTGATCCGGGAAGAATTCCTGCAGGCGCGGGAAGTATGCTGACCAAAATCCCTTGTTGCGCCCGACCAGGTTCTCCCACATGCGAGACTGCGATTCGTGTATGCCGAGAGAAGTGCCGGTTCCCAACAGTGTGCGATCTAATTTCGGATCGACTCCCTGTTCATACATAGCGTGCCCGGCTTCATGCATGGTTCCGAAGAGCGCCGTGTTGAGAAACTCTGGATCGAAGCGCGTGGTGATGCGAATGTCGCCGGTGCCGAAGCCGGTTGTGAAGGGGTGGGCGGCTTTATCCTGGCGACCGCGGTTGAAGTCGTACCCAATGGCTTTGGCCACTTCAACGCCGAAATCCCATTGCTTCTTCTCGTCGAAGGACTGGTGCAAAGGAGCGTCATCGACGGGCTTGCCTCGTTCCGCGATTGCCTGAACGAGAGCGATCAATCGCGGGCGAAGCGTGTCGAACACGGATTTCACATCAGCGGCTTTCATGCCCGGCTCGAAGTCATCCAGAAGCGGATCGTAGACGTGGTCGTAGGGAGAGAAGAACTTAGCATATTCACGCCTCAAGTCGACAATCTTTTCAAGGCGAGGTTCGAAAAGGGAAAAATTCGACTCGGAGCGGGCCTTCTCCCAATCCTGATGGGCGAGAGCAGTCACGCGCGAAAATTCGCCAACCCATTCAGATGGAACCCTGACTTCTTTCTGATAGTCTCGATCCGTTTTACGCACCAAGCAGAACTCATCTGAATCAGGATCCATTCCCTCTGCTTCGGCTTTTGCAAGTTCCAGGGCTTCACCGAGTTCCTTGCTCACGAACTTGGTGTGGGCGAGGCGGCTGAG
>CAYLOO010000046.1:0-20947 GCA_964385355.1 uncultured Anaerolineaceae bacterium | reverse complement strand
TCTCAGCGGAATTACGGGATGCTGAGATTGAGATTCGCATCCAAGACACCGGACCAGGCATTGGTACTGAAGACATCCAACACGTGTTCGACCGTTTCTATCGGGCGGATAAGTCGCGCCAGCGTGACAGCGGTGGTTTGGGTCTGGGCCTGGCGATCGCGAAGTCAATCGTAGAAAATCATGGCGGCCGCATCTGGGCAGAGAGCCCCGACGATTCTGGGACGACATTCCTCATCATGCTCCCAATAGCCAATCGCAAAGACCATGATGATGAACTATCGCAATAGGCTGGAATTAGCTTAATATCGCTATCCCGGTCTCAACGAGACAAAATACCATAGAACAGCCATCCTCAGATCTCCGAATTAGCTCCACTATCAAGATTGGCAACTTTTTCAAGTGCAGCCCTGTCGGTCATTTCGAATTCGGTCCGATTCACTGTAATCAGGCCCTCTCCCGCGAATCGGGATAGTATCTTGCAAACCATCACTGGAGTTGTGCCAATCATGGCCGCCATCTCATCCAGCGTCTGCTCACGAGCGATGCGGAGGTCGGCGCTATCTTCAAACTGAGTAATGATTAAGCGGGCCAACCGGCCGGCGACAGGTTGGAAGGTCAGATCTTCGATAAAATCGCTAGCCTGTCGAATCCGTCTCATCAACATCAGACACAGCGCCCATAAAGCTTCTGGATTTCTCTGCACAAGTGGAAGTATTTGGCTTCCATGCCATAGATAAATTGAGCTCCGCTCCTTCACTTCTAGAGCTGCCGGTAAGGGACCCTCATCGAAAAGAGTAGGGCTCCAAAAAACCTGCTCGGATTGAACCTGGAGCGCGCCCAGGATGCGACCTTTTGTTGATATCTTTACAACATGGATTAGTCCAGTATCAACCACAAACAGGTACGGCCAAACATCCCCATAATGAGCTATATATTCATTTCTTTCATAGCTTTTTCGAATTGCGATTTGAGCCAGTTCCAATTGCTCCTGGTTGCTTAGACCTGAAAATTCAGATACGTCCGCGATCAATTCGGTAATCCGTTCCATCTGCAAACCTCTTTAGATGAGCCCCATAATTATCTCAATAATCTTTCCTTAAGGAAATGCAATTTGCCTGTTTTGGTGCCATAAATGGTGATATCCCACCAAATTATCTTCCAAGAGGAGAGAGAAAAGATGAATGAAGTAAGTGACTCGATCGGCACCCGGCGGACTATGGCTATTCTAGCTGTAGTTTTTGGGCTTTTTGTTGTCATATTCGGACCTTTCCTGATCCAATCCACCCTAGATGTTTTGACGGAAAAGATCGCCAGCCTCATTCCCACACAACCAGGAATGGTGCTTGCTGGGGTTCTATTGCCAACATTTTTCATCATCTTTCGGGGAATTGATATCGTCGCCAGCATCGCCCTCGTGCTAATCGCCTATCCACTTTGGAAAGGAGAAAACTGGGCATGGCCTGTGGCGCTTAGCTGCATCTCGCTTCCAACACTTTTCGGGATCTATACATCCCTACCGTTTTTGGTCCAGTTCGGGAAACCTGCGCCAGCCGCGCTTATTCTTTTACTCGGTCTGATTACTTTCTGGACATTTTTGTTCTTGAAGGTGGGCAGCCGCATAGAAAAGACTGCCCGGTTCTTCGTATTCACCATGTTGGGCATTGTCCCTGCACACATCATTGTCCTGGTTAATCACGGCGTGAAGGGATTGATGGAACGCCCAGACAAACCGATGTTCACCGATCCCATGATAACAATCTATGGATTTGAAGCGCCAATGAACTTCATCGCTTTTGTGATGTGCATCATCGCTATACCGTTATTGGCCTCGCACAAAACATCCGGTTGGTGGTTGGGGCTGATTGCCGGCGTGACAGTGATTGTCGCCAACTATCCAACGCACTTTATCAGAATGCAGACATCCGATTTCTTAGTCGCGGGAACCCTGGGCTTATTACTCACAATCTCGCTTCTAATCCCAGCTTTCAAAGCGAGTCTGCTCGGGAAGCAGGATCCTGCAACCTAGAAGAGGAAATCCTAACAACCCGGTCCACTCATAGCTCGAGGGTGGGATCAACACAAGAACATACCCAAAAGGGGCTGGAAAATCCAGCCCCTTCTGCTTGGATGGCATAGAAAGTAATAACCAATAAGGGCAATACGATCGGTAACCCCAATCTCTCTTCCATGCTGAATGAACAGGACTCCTGGTTGAAAGGGTTGACTTTACACTCCCAGTAGTGAGGGGCTTGATCTATAATTATCGGCGTTACTGCTCAGTCCCCCCGTTGCTTGTCTTCCTGAGGAGCGGAGCGACAAACCATCTAGCCCAACCGCAGTAAATTTCTAGGTATTGCCGAGACTCAGCTACCCCTGCGGTCGTTTAGAATGACATTCCTGAGTATGTGCTTAACGTCGTGCCAAAATAACCATGAAATCTTTCCGACGAATACTGTCTTTTGCCAGCCCTTATCGAAAAGAAACCATCCTCTCTATGGCGCTGCTGCTGGGCCTAGTAGTCGCAGACTTGGCGATCCCGCGCTTGACTCAGCGGATTATTGACGAGGGTATTCAAAAGCATGACCTGAACACCATCCTGATCACTTCCCTCCTGATGCTCGGGGCAGCCGTCCTCGGCGCTGGATTCTCCGTTGGCAATACCGTGTTCTCGGTGCGCGTGGCGCAAGGGGTAGGTGCAGACCTGCGCAGCACCATCGTGCGGAAAATCCAGACCTTCTCATTTGGAAACCTGGATCACCTCCAAACCGGTCAATTGATGGTGCGCACCACCAGCGATGTCAACCAGGTGCAGACGATCGTGCAGATGTCTTTGCGGATGCTCACACGCGCCCCGCTCTGGATGATCGGTAGCATCGTGATGCTGATTCTGACCAGTTGGCAACTCGCACTGTTAATGCTAGCTCTCACCCCCCTAATCTGGGGTCTGATCTGGATCATCGGAGCAAAAGCCCAACCACTCTTTCTAGGAGTTCAAAAGAAGCTGGATAAGTTAAACCAGGTCTTACAGGAGAACCTGGCAGGTGTCCGTGTAGTCAAAGCCTTCGTACGTTCAGAGCATGAAAATACACGCTTTGATGATGTGAACATCAACCTGATGAAAGAGAATACCCGCGTGATGCAGCTCCTGGCCCTGCTGATCCCGACGATGATGTTCCTGGTAAATATTGGTATTGTTGGCGTTGTGTGGCTTGGCGGACATAGGGTCATCCAGGGAGATCTCACCGTGGGAGAGATTGTGTCTTCGATCAATTATTTATCCTACTCCCTCTTCCCGATGCTGATGCTGGGCGGCATGGTCGGACCAATTTCCGCTGCCGATGCCTCCGCAGCTCGCATCTATGAAATTCTGGACAGCACTCCGGATGTGCAGGATCGTTTACAAATACAGACACTGGACCATATCAAGGGTCGAGTATCCTTCGAAAATGTCTGCTTCAGCTACAACCACGCTTCCGGCGAACCTGTCCTCAGAGATATTAATCTGGTGGCAGAGCCGGGCCAGACAGTAGCCATTCTTGGCGCAACTGGATCGGGCAAATCTAGCCTGGTTAAACTGATACCGCGATATTACGACGTTGAACAAGGTTGCGTAGCCCTGGACGGCATAGATGTTCGCGACCTATCGCTGGCTCTGTTACGTGCGCTAACCGGCATCGCGCTTCAGGAGACGGTGCTTTTCAGCGGAACTATTCGTGACAACATTCGCTACGGCCGCCCTGACGCCCCAGATGAAGACGTCGTCTCCGCAGCTCAGACTGCTCAAGCCCATGATTTCATCCTGTCTTTCCCTAATAAATACGATACGGTTCTAGGACAGAGGGGGGTCAATCTCTCCGGCGGACAAAAGCAGCGGCTTGCCATCGCCCGCGCCGTATTGATTCGACCTAAGATCCTGATTCTGGACGACAGCACCAGCGCGGTAGATGTGGAAACCGAGGTCTTGATAGAAACGGCACTGAACAAGCTGATGACCGAGAGCACGACTTTCGTCATCGCTCAACGCATAAGTACCGTACTGAACGCCGACAAGATCGTTGTGCTGGATAGAGGGCAAATCGTCGCTGAAGGCACCCACTCAGGTTTGATAACTTCCAGCCCCATTTACCAGGAAATCTACGATTCCCAATTGGGTGGCGACGGTGGAGGGCGAGATGTCTAATCAGGCAACCGTCAAACCTTCTCGTCAACCAGCTCCCCAAGCGGACACCGGTATGCCAGGCCCAGGCGGCCGAGGCGCGCGGGCGCGGATCGAAAGAGCCAGCGATGTTCGGGGCACGCTGCGCTGTTTGCTCGCCACACTGCGACCCTATCGCTGGTCCTTTGTGTCCGTGTCCCTCTTCGTAACCATAAGCACGGTGCTGAGTCTCCTCACCCCCTACCTTATCGGTGTTGCCATAGATAAATCCATCGCCACTCGCGACCTGATAGGGCTTCGGAATATCGCTCTGCTGATGCTGGCTGCGTTTATTGGCGTGTGGTTGACCCAATCGGGACAGGGCCTGGTTATGGCCAGGATATCCCAGCGGGCGATGCGCGACCTTCGCCGAACGTTATTTGAGCATTTACAGACACTCTCGATTAGCTTTTTTGACCAGCACCCCCACGGTGAGTTGATGAGCCGTCTGACGAACGACATGGACGCCATCAACCGCGTGCTTTCCCAGAATGTAACGAACCTTTTCGGTGGAGTGCTTACGCTGATCGGGATTCTGGTGATGATGTTTGCGATCAATTTTTGGCTCGCCCTGGGTTCGATGATTATTTTCCCCTTTATGCTTTGGTTGGTTGGTTTTGTGGGCAAGCGCACACGCCAAAGCTTCCGGAAGTATCAGCAGGATATCGGCAGATTGAATGCCAAGCTTGAGGAGATGATCAGCGGGCAGCGTGTCATCATCGCATTTGGGCAAGAAACAACCGCTCTTGCCGATTTCGATGCGGCAAATGAGCAGGTGCGCAAGGTTGGCATTAAAGCCCAAACATACGCCTTGTTGATCCCGCCCTTGATGGGCATCCTCAGCAATGCCAATATCGCCATCCTAGCCGGCCTGGGCGGCTGGATGGCACTTCAGGGTTTAGCTACCATCGGCACCATCGTTGCCTTTTATACTTATTCCCGTCGCTTTGCTGCACCACTGCGGCAGTTAGGAAACCTTTACAACCAGATCCAGTCAGCCCTGGCTGGTGCAGAGCGCATCTTTGAGATCATCAATGTACAGCCGGAACTCGCCGACAAGCCCGATGCCCTCGCCCTGGATGATGTCCATGGGAAGGTTGTCTTTGAAAACGTCGACTTCGGTTATGTGCCTCTTGTGCCCGTTATCAAGGACATGGATTTAACGGCGCAACCCGGAGAGACCGTTGCCTTGGTGGGACCAACCGGAGCAGGAAAAACGACCATGATTAACCTGCTCACACGCTTTTATGACGTTGACGACGGCGCAATATCGATCGATGGGCATAATATCCGCCAGGTGCAGAAAGCGAGTTTACGACGCCAATTAGGCATCGTTCTTCAGGATACCTTTCTCTTTTCCGAATCGGTGATTGAAAATATCCGTTACGGCCGGCTCGATGCTAGCGACGAGGAATGCATCAGGGCTGCGAAGTTGGCGGACGCCGATCCGTTCATCAGTCGACTGCCCCAGGGATACGACACGCAACTCTCCGAGCGCGGCAGCAATTTGAGTCAGGGACAACGTCAGCTGCTGGCCATCGCCCGCGCCATTCTCTCAAACCCAGATATATTAATTCTGGATGAAGCTACCAGCAGTGTAGACACTCGCACCGAAGTCCGCATCCAGGCAGCACTGTCCCGGCTGATGGAGGGACGCACCAGCTTTGTTATCGCTCATCGCTTAAGCACCATCCGCAGCGCCGACAAGCTGCTCGTCATCGACGACGGTCGCATCCTCGAGCGCGGCACCCATGATGAGCTACTAGCGCAAGGTGGTTTCTACCACAAGCTATACATGAGCCAATTTAAGGGACAGTCACAGACAGCTCCATAAGAATTGCCGCTGCCTCCATATCACAGACGAACTCCATAATATGGGGGGAGCCGTGAAGATATAAACATTCCATTGCTAGGTATACAATGGAGAAAGTATCCGTTTTATGCTAAAGTTCCCTGTCCACTTAAATATTGATCGCACAAACAAAACCAGGAGCAATGTGTTGAGTGACCTTCAAAAGCTGCTAAAAGAGACGAATCCCTTCGCACACTTCGATGATACCCGTATGACAGAAATCGCCTCATTGGCGCATCGGCGGCGATTTGATAAGGGTGAATTCGTCACTTTGCATGGCGAGCTATGGCCTTATCTGATTCTGGTGAGGGAGGGAACACTACACGCGGTGAAGGAATCGGAAGAGGGCCGCAATTTGGTGGTCCTCACGCTCGCCCAGGGCGATGTCTTCTGGGGGTTAAGCTTCTTCGATAAAAATTCCGCTATGCCCGTCTCCCTACAGTCTGTCAAACCAGGCTCGTTAGTATCCTGGTCGCGCGAGGACTTGCTTCCCTTTCTAATTGCCAATGGGGAGGCACTCTGGTCGCTTTGTGGTTTGCTCGTTATGCGCATGAAACAAGCCAGCAACATCGTGGATAGCCTCGCCTTCCAACCTGTCGCCGGACGTCTTGCGAACTTGATGCTTGAGCGCTATGGTGGTACAGGTGAGGATCCGGTGGCGCGCGACCTCACCCTGGATACGATGGCCGCCTACGTTGGGACAACCCGTGAGATGGTGTGCCGGATTCTTTACCGTTTCTCAGACGAGAAACTGATCCACATCACTCGCACGGAGTTCTCGATCACAGATCAGGAAGGACTCTCTGTTTTAGCCGGCTCTCATCAGGATGGTTAGCTGTTGAAATCTAGCTATTTCTGACACCCGCACTTCTAGCTGGACTCCCCAACCACTCTCATTGGCGACAGATTCAAAACCGCCTCAGGATAACCAACGACGATCAACGATAGCCGCACCGCTTGCCTTCTCCCTTCCTTAAAGAAATCTTTCTCCCTGCCAAAGCATAGAAGCATTAAATTAAGCAAGCATCCCTCAGCTGAGGGATTGTTTGCGTTAAAGCAACAACTTATCGGGGATTTTATGTGACAATTCTCACAAGCTCGCAATTCTAATACCAACCTCAGGAGAAGGAAAATGAAAGATACCCCACAGAAGAATCGTACGATCATGTCGGTCCTGGCAATCCTCATCGGATTGCTCATGGTGGCCGTCATCCCATTCATCGTGCAAACAGCTTTGGAAAGGGTATTAACAGATTTAACCATCCATATCGAAGCTGGCAACCCGGCTTTCTCAAGCGGGTTGAAGCTTTTTGATCTCTTTTACCCGGTCTGGCGGGCGATTATTTTTGTTGCCGGTATTGCCCTGATCCTCATTTCGCAGGAGATCAGGAAGGGCGAAGAATGGACCTATCCCCTGGCCATGTCCCTTTTCGCACTGCCCGCAATCGGCGGCATGTTCATGTTCCTGCCCTATGTCAGCTGGGTTGACGGCTTTCCGATCCCCATGATCATCTCAGCCATCGGCTTGACGGGATACTGGAGCTTCATTTTCCTGCGCAGAGCCGCGGCGATTCAGAAATGGACACTCTTTGGCGCCCTGACTTTCATCGGTATGCTGTGTACACATGCCTTCACGATCGGCATCGGCGCTCAGCGCACGATGATGACCCGCCCGGGTCACCCCATGTATCAGGATTTCACCTGGTGGCTGTTCAACTGGGCTGGTGAGGTCAACTGGGTAGCGGTCATCCTGCTGTTCATATCCATTCCGCTGCTGGCTATTGGCAAACGCAAAGGCTGGTGGTTAGCCGTTATCGGCACGACTGCCATCTTGGCGATTGATGCCTTCACTCAAATCTTCCGCACGAAAACGCTGGATTACCTCTATGGTTCGCTTCTTGCCCTCGGCGTGCTACTCTTCACCGTGCTGCCGTACTTTAAGAACCATTTACTTCGCGAAGAATAATGCTTAGAGGAGGAACCGTGATCTATAGTTGGTCACGGTTCCTGTAATCCATTAAAATACCCGGTGGTATTCTGAAGCCCGACGGGGCGCATCGAACTTACTCTTCGACCCCGTTAGCAGATCAAGAGCATTTCACATGGTTGCACATTCCTCTTCACCCAATTTCCAAGGAGGTTCGTAATGAAAGGAAACTATAAATTAGGGACAGCGCTGGCCATCGTCGGCATCTTGACGACAGTGCTTCTTATCATCCTTCTGGCAAGCATTTACATGCCGACCGTGGATGGGAAAATACTCGATGAACGCCCGGACGAAGCCATCACCGTGCGTATTGTCTTCGCCTTATTAGGATGGGTGGGAATAACCGCCGGGGCGTTATGGGTAGTCGTATTGTACGCCTTCCAGAATAATAAGGAATGGGCTTGGGGTTTGGGTAGTATAGCGGCGATGATGCAGATCGTTGCCGGTTTCTTCCCCATGATCCCGCCCGCCAGCATCGGCATGCCTTATCCCACGCTCTGGGTTTTCCTGATTGCCTTCGCCCTGTGGTTTGGCATGCTTTTTATCGGCGGCGTTCAGAAGAAAATTTTCATCCTGGCGTTCTTCAGCGGGCTAGCTTATGTGCTGACCTTCATCGACGGTGTTGGGGCAATCTCTCGCTACCAGACGGTTCAGCAAAGTTTCATGGTTGGAATGTACGCCGTGGGCCAAATGGTCAACTGGTGGGGAGCAGCAACCTGGGTAGTGTTTATCTTCGCTTTAGTTAAAGGCAAATCCTGGACGATCCCCGTGGGTATCTTCGCCGCTTCAATGTCCATCTTCGGGGGTATTCCTGTAGGCCTCACAGATATAGTCCGGCTTGGACGCTTCTCCATGTTCCTGCCCGCGCCAATCATCAGCGCTGTTCTTCTTGTGATTCTGTTGCTCCCTGGAACGAGGAAGCTCATTGAAGAGAATCAGAAGCAGCAATAGCACAAACGGGGAATCGTTCTTCCTTCGGGAAAGGATCTATTAAGTCGATTAGCCATGCGCGCGCCGATTTTTTTCTTACCAGATCCTTAGTCGGCTTGAATTTAACCTCACGTCCCAGAGCGAACAACCGTGTGATTGTTCGCTCCAGATGTTCTCCATGACATCATCTCGTATTAATCAGGCTAACCATTAACTAGTTATATGCCTTTCGAATTGCCTCGTCCGTCATTGTAGGTGCAACAAGCGGTTTCCAAGATGCCTCATCCCAGGTACCCAGAAACGTATGCATCTCAAGATACTTCTCTGGAATTGGGTGCGTGCCCACAACAACATCGACGCCGTATCTATGCTCAAGAAAGGATTTAAAAGTCTCAATATATGGACATGGCGGGTAACCGACGACCATGCCTGTCGCCAGGTGGATCACCTGTGCTCCATTTTTAACCATTTCTTCACCGGCATACTCAATATTGCCCCCCGGACAACCGTCACAAGTGGTGTATCCAACCAATTCGATTTCAGTGTCTGCGTAGACGCTGAATGCGCCTTCCCTTTTCTTCATTGAGCGAAGGCATTTTCCCCCCGCACATCGACGGTATCGATCGCAGATAATGATGCCGATATTTGTTTTCGAAGTCATGAACTTCTCCTTTATTGTGGATTAACGCCTTAGCCCCTCCTTTGTCAGCAGTATACACGGAGCAGACCATCCCTACACACAAGCGAGTGGGGCTAAACGCAGAAAGCAGCAGAGAGCCATACGTTGAAGGCTTTCTATCAGACTCAACGGCTCTTATCACCATGAGGGTGAATGCGCCGTAGAAAGAAGCTATTCCCCAGATGCTGCAGTTCTACCAGCTTACCCTGCTGGATGAGTTCGGTAACGAGATCCCAATTCGATCCCGCCTCTTTGAGGAGATGGCGCAGCGCATCCTCACGCATGGGGTGTACTGCGGTGATGCTCAATATGTCATCCTCGGCATCCCCTGTTGAAGAAAATGCGTTTCCTTCATAACCCAGGAGAAGCTCAACATGATCCACCCTCTTACCCACAAGTTGGTAGGCTAGATTAATGGACCCCTCACCCGCAGCCTGCACCCAGTCCTCCGCTGGAGGCCGCGTAGGAATGGAGAGGTATGCTGTGGCAGGCTGGATTTCGCCGAGGAATTCCGCGATTTCAACCAGGTCACTCTCGTTGTCATTCACCCCATCCACGAGCATCGTCTCGGTAACAAAGTCACCCTTGAAATCATCGGCGAATGTCCGCATACCATCCAGAATAGCTTGCAGAGTGAGGCTTCCGTGAGGCCGGTCTATCTGTCGCCACGTTGGAGGACGCACAGCATCCACCTTCAACGACACCCAATCGGCGGTCATTAGCTCAGCGCGGACATCTTCACGCCATAGTAGGGAGGCGTTACTTATAACGGCGATGCGAATACCCAGCTCTCGCAAGGCAGATATCTCGACGCCTAAGTTGAGATCCAGGGTTGGCTCGCCATCGGGAACGAATGTCAAGTAATCGATGGCCTCGTCTTGGTCCAGAGCACTGGTCACCTTGTCACGGACCACGCCGAGAACTTCCTCTGGTCCATAGAAAGCCTGACGCTCAACCTGCATCTTGATGGTGCGCCCCAGCTGGCAGTAGACGCAGGCGTACGTGCATATCTTCGGTGGGATGTTATTAATGCCTAGACTCCGTCCGAGGCGTCTTGATGGAACCGGGCCGAAAGCAATCATCTCAATAGCACTCCCATTTCAATGCGCCCCCACTTTCTAACCGTACTTGCCCTTCGGTTTTCCTTATTCCAGAGCTGCCTCCTCATCCTGTGGATGAGGAGGAGATACGCGGCCATCCTACACGGCGATTCTAATTCGCCTGTTCGAACGTCCGTGCACAGGCGCTATCCTCTCCGAGCGTTTGATCTCGATGATGATGGTTGGTGCCCACCCTCCAGCGCACCACCCATTTGCTTTAAGGCCGCTTCCAAGGCGCTATTTGCGCTCTCCATCTGCCCCGCAGCATCAAGAATGTGCTGCTTTGCCTCACCCGCTTTTTCTGCCCACTCCCGAAACTCGGCCGCGTGCCCAGCATTGTGATCGATCCAATGCGGCAGGAGGATGCGCAGCTTGTCTTTTTCAGTCCTGGCGTTCATAAACCAATATCCTTCTCCCCCTCTAATGGGACCAGGGTGATGGTGTGTTTCAGGAAATCTAACGCTTTTACCGAAGCGCGCAGCACCACCGGCTCTTCAAAGAAGCGCGAAACCTCCACCTCGTCACCGTCGATCCGCAAATAGATCACGTCTTCCATGACGATCTCTTGATGTTCGTCACGCTTTAATATTATTTTCGCTTGACACATTTGCCCTTCCTTCTGAGTTACTTATTAACTCTGCGAAGCGCTGTGCTTCTTGGCCACTTCTATCTCTCTGATTATCTTTTCCGCATCACTCATCAACTTCGTTGCCTTGAAATATGTTCCCTTAAGACTAGAGATGGTCAACGCCGGATCTTCATGAATGATCCCAATAGGCTCAATCCCACCATCAGAGAGTTTCTCGCGCAGATAGCTCTCCATCTCACCATCCCTGACGCGGTTCAATATTATCAGAACACCTTTAATTTCCGCTTCCCTGAAAATCCTTTGCGCAATCTCCACAAATTCTGGGCTTTCAAGATGACTCGTCGCAGGTAATTGGCCAGCTTTTAGCTTTTCCACCATTTCCTTCATGTGGATCGCCATCTGGATCGAAGCACTGGTGGGATCAACAACAACAACTACCCAATCCAGACTGGTTATGGCTCCCCTGGCGGAATCCTCAAAACCCGCCTTGAAATCCACCAATGTAACCAGGGATTTACGATTCGACAGCAACCTGAAATCCCTGGCGATTTTGTTGATCGGGCCATCGCAGCCTGCACCTGGCCCCATACCCGCAATCTTCCCGGCAGAGAGGTATATGATCCCCTCAGGAGTTTTTGCGTAGAACCTGTTGGATAGTTGATCCAGCGAGACCTCGGCACCAATTAGCAGCGTGGGATCGTCCACCGGGCAAGTTACCATCCCCCCACTAAAAACCATTCCCCCGAAGTAATCAATCAGGGAGTCAGGTGGGTGGTCAATTCCCAGGATTTTATACAAACCAATATTTGTGGAATCAGCATCGAGGACACAGACCTCATACCCCTGCTTCTGCAGAACCTTGGCCAACAAGACCGATGTAGTTGTTTTTCCCGATCCACCCTTTCCAAACACGCCGATTCTATCCCCTGCCAACGTTCGTTCGCCCTCGACCATGACATCTCTCCCGTCATCTTGTTATCTCTATACGTGGGCAACCCTCTTTTCGGTTCAGATGGCTCGCTGTTGAAAATCTTCCAAAGGGATTAGGTCTCAAAGATCAGTACATAGTCTCCATCAGGCGCGCATCATCGCCTCGCCGCACTCAGGGCACTTCCTCTCGAAGCAAGGTTGCCCGGCTACGTGTTTCGCCTTATGCCCACATTTCGGGCAGACGCACTCCCCATCAGGACCTGCTGCATCGGGTCCTCCCATACGACCAAATCCGTCTCTCCGTCCTTGTCCGCCACCCCTCCCTCGCCCTCTTCCTCGACCTCTAAACATAGTTACGCCTCCTGTTTTCTCCAGCTGAATAGATATTCTCGTCTCTCGGGTTACTCAAGTCTTCCCTTCTTAATGGTGATGACCGCCCTCATGAGCATGCTTAATACTCTCCCGGCAAGGCTCAGCCAGGGTCATGCCGCCTCCGAGGTACTTATTTAACACCACCTGCACAGTTCCAGAACCGCCGGTTGCCGGCATAATTCCATATTGCTGGAAAAAGTCGATCGCTCTGCGACCCATTCCACCGCTGATCATCACATCAGCTCCCTGGTTGTGTATGAATTCAGGAACCATCCCCGGCTCATGTCCCGCGAAGTAAGGATTATCGATAGCTTGAATCTGCTGAACTTCCTCTCCTTCTACGTCCACGATTACAAAAAAGGGACAGCGGCCAAAGTGGTGGCTTACCACACTGTCAAACCCGTTGTTATCTTCAGCTGCAATGGCAATTCGCATCTTTATACCTCCTGGTTGATAAGTTTCGTTAATTCCTCGGCGGCAATGTAGCCTTCTATTAGAATCTCTTGATCGGTGACACCCGGGACTTCAGCGATAGCCTGCTTTATCCGGGTGGCCAGGGAAACAGCGAGAGGGCAGAGCGGTGACGAAGGTCGAAAGGTATAACAAACCTTCCCTTCACGATCGACTGTGAGATTTTCGATCAACCTCATCCGCATCACGTCAACGTTCGTCTCGGGGTCGATGACCTCTTGCAGGCGTGCAATGACTTCCTCGTGCAATGGAGAAGGAGCTCTCTCGTTCATCCCCCCTGCTCCTTTAATACAGAAAGCACTCGCTTCCAGATTTCTCGCAGCGCCTGGCTGGCATCTCCATCTGCCTCATAGGCTGTCACCGGATCTCCGGACGCCATGGCCCTGGTTATATTCAAATCAAACGGAATCGAGCCAATCACCTCAATGCCGTTCTCCTGACAATAGGTCTCGATCTCCGTTGTACCTTCCGCGTATAAATCCGCCTTGTTTATACAAACGATCGACTGTACGCCAAAGTGTGCCGTCGTCTGCAAAATCCGGCGCATATCGTGTACGCCAGCCACCGACGGCTCGGCGACGATCAGTGCCAAATCCGCCCCGGAAGCGGCCGAGATGACCGGGCAGCCAATACCTGGCGGTCCATCCACGATCACTAAATCGTAGGCGTCATCCAATGCCAGCAATTTGGCGTGCTGTTTAATAAGCGTCACCAATTTGCCAGAGTTCTCTTGCGCCGGATGCAGTGCGGCATGGAACAACGGCCCGTAACGGCTCTCTGATCGGTACCACTCTCCTGCGATCTGATCCGTCATCGAGATAGCTTCAGTTGGACATACATATACGCAAGCTGCACAACCCTCACACGCTATCGGATCTATCTTATAAACGCCGTCAGTCTCGTGGATGGCTTCAAAGCGGCATACTTCGGCACACTCACCGCACCCACTGCAGGTTGCCTGGTCGATCGCTGCTACCTTCCCTCCCCAGAAATCTTCCTGTGCAAGCTTGCGTGGAGCTAATACCAGCTCCAGATTAGCGGCATCCACATCAGCATCGGCGAGCACGATTGAAATCTTTTGTGTTCCTTCAGCAGCCAGATGTGCGAGGGCGGCGGCAACGCTGGTTTTCCCCGTGCCTCCCTTACCACTCAAAATCACAAGCTGTTTCATAATCTTCCCGCTTTCGCGCCGTGAGATGGGTGAGTTCCCATCGCCTGCGGAAGAATCTCATCCTGGCGACTGTCGATCAAGGACTGAATTTGAGCATACAGTTCGCGAAACTGGGGGAGATATTCCGGGAAAGCCTCGACAAGCGCCTCCCCGCGAGCTACTGCTTTACCAATACGTTGGTCAAGCGGGATTCGCATCAGGATTGGTATTCCTTCTTTGCGGCAAAATACTTCAACACCATCATCTCCAACCCCATCGCGGTTTACCACCACGCCCGCGGGGATGCCGAGCTCACGCGTAAGCTGAATAGCCAATCTTAAATCGTGTAAACCAAAGGGGGTCGGCTCAGTCACCAGGAGCACAAAATCTGCTCCCTGGATCGTTTCAACTACCGGACATGAATTGCCCGGCGGAGCATCACGGATGATTGTGCGTCCTTCCGGAAACGGTTGCCATTGCTTAAGTTCGCGGATGACCGGTACAGCCATCGGCTCACCAACATTTAGAACGCCTTGAGCGAAGTAGATACCTTCTTTTGCCGGTCCTGCTTCTAATACACCCAGCAGATTCGGGACTTCGCTGATCGCACCCTCCGGACACTGGAGGGTGCAGCTACCGCAGCCATGACACAACTCAGGAAATACGAGCACCTTGCCCCCCATCACCACGATAGCGTGGTATTGGCAGACCTCAGCGCATCGACCGCAGCCTGTGCATCGGACCTCGTCTACTTCGGGAATAGGCAGCCCAATTTCCCTGCGTTGATCAAATTGAGGTTGCAGGAATATGTGTGCATTTGGCGCCTCTACGTCACAATCAAGGAGCACCGGTGAGCTGTCCGCAATCGCAAGAGCCAGGCTTGTAGCCACGGTTGTCTTGCCGGTGCCCCCTTTTCCGCTGGCAACCGTGAGGATCATCGCCGGCGACCACCTTGTGACCGTCCTCCTCCATGGTGCGCCGGTCCAGTATTACCGGTGACCTTCTCGAGGCGCCCGGCCAGGAAATCGTCTACTAGCGTCTCAGCCTGCCCTCCTTGAGCCGAATACATTTGAATGCTCGCCGCATCTAGGGCAGTGAAAGCATTGGGTCCGTAATCCCCACTGACAACAGCCTCAACGCCCTGATTGGCGAGAAATTGAGCTGCATGAGTGCCCGCCCCCCCCCTGGCGTTAACTGCCGGGTTTGGAAAGGACTCCCACGCTCGGGTTTCAGTATCCACTATAATAAAGTAGGCACAGCGCCCGAAACGACGTTCAAGTTGCGTTTCATATTGTGCGGTTCCCCCCGTGATTGCCAGTTTCATTTATATCCTCCGGTCTTCTAAGTACGCACCACCGCCTATGGCAGGGGCGTCAAAATCCATTGCTGAGATTGCATCATGGTTCGCGCACGTCTTCTTGATCCTTATGTTCACTCAAGAGATGGTCGATTTCCCCCCGTGTTCTTCGTAAGTCTTCAACCCATACTGTGAGTTGCCGCTTGCCCTCGTTATGGAGAGCATAGACACGGCGCCGCGGCCCCTGGCTCTCTTCATCCCAGCTTGACTGGATCCAGCCCGCTTCTTCCATCTCTCGCAGAGCACGGTAGACTAGAGTCGGGTCAACCTTTTCACGGTCGAAGCCAAATCGTTCCAACTCATCCAGCAGGGCATAGCCGTGCGCCTCGCCTCGCTGCAGTAGAAGCAGCAGGCAGGGTTGCAGGAATTGCATAACCCGCCGCCGCTTTCTCTCCCGGCCGCGTCCCCTTGATCGCCCCTCGCGCGCATCCGTTCTCTTCATTAATTAGCATTTTACCCAACTAATGACCTATAGTCAATAGACAGGAAGTCAACTTAGAAAGGGCCGGGTGATAATCATGACGATTTGCGCTGCGTGATGGTTAATCGCCCAACTGTGGCCCTAGGCTGTTATACTTGTCGTTCTTGGCAATATAACAAGGAACTCCTGGCACACGCGAAAACATTCACTAATCATAAATCGATCAGTGGACAATTTAATCGTGGCATTTTGAGCGCTTAATCCCGGGATTATGTAAAACTTGAAACCTAATAACCTTTACAGAGGCTGCTAATGGATTTTCTACTTACCCTGCTTGACTTTTTTCTTCACCTGGATGTACACCTTGGTGAGATCATCCGTAATTACGGCGGCTGGACCTATGGAATCCTGTTTTTTATCATTTTTATGGAAACAGGGTTTGTTGTGACACCCTTCCTGCCAGGAGATTCCTTGCTGTTTGCCGCTGGCACTTTTGCCGCCCTGGGCTCACTCGACCCAATCATCGTCTTTATCCTTCTCTTTACGGCGGCCGTACTGGGGGATACCGTCAATTATTGGATTGGGAGCGTAGTTGGCCTGCGCGCTTTTGAAAAGGAGCGTCGCTTTTTTAATCAGGAGCATCTTAAAAAGACCCAAAGGTTCTATGAGAAGCATGGCGGAAAGACTATCGTTCTGGCTCGTTTTATTCCCATCGTCCGCACCTTCGCTCCATTCGTCGCCGGGGTGGGCACCATGAAATATCGGAATTTCGTGATTTACAACATTTTGGGCGCTTTCTTGTGGACCTCTCTTTTTGTATTCGGCGGCTATTTCGTCGGCAATATCCCTGTTGTGAAAGAAAACTTTGAGATTGTCATCATCGTAATTATCCTAATATCTGTGATGCCGATGGTCATTGAATATATAAATTCTCGTCGGGTAAATTTCTCGTAGGCACAGTGAACCCAAACCCTTTCGATTCGCACAACAAGAAAAGGGCTGCCCTTATAAGACAGCCCCCGCTCTCGAGTCTCAGAACTTAAAGGAATTTGTTGCCGGCAACAAATTCCCGGATCAGACTACCCTTTTTATGCAAATTTCCGGTCAAGAATTTCAGCCAATGTCGGTTGACCTATCTCCTGGAGTTCATAGCGGACGCGCTGGCTGGGCTGCTTGATCTTGATGACCCGTTGTAGATCTATGGGGGTGCCCACGATGACCAAATCGGCAGGGGTGTTGGCAATCGTTTCTTCGAGATCCTTGACTTGTTTTGCACCATAACCCATCGCCGGCAGCAGCACGCCAATATCGGGGTATTTCTCGAAAGTCTCTTTGATCGAGCGCACAGCGTAGGGACGCGGATCGATAATCTCCGCGGCGCCGAAACGTTCAGCGGCAACGGTGCCAGCCCCGAATGTCATTTCACCATGCGTCAAGGTCGGTCCATCTTCAACCACAAGCACGCTCGCACCGGCAATAGCGGTAGGGTCTTCTACTGTAATCGGAGAAGCGGCGAAGACAATGGTAGCTTTGGGATTGAACGACCGAATGTTGTTTTGCACAACGGTGACATCTGCCATGTCTGCGGTATCAACCTTGTTGATGACAATAACATCCGCCATTCGCAGGTTGACCTCACCCGGATGATAATCAATTTCGTGCCCGGCACGATGTGGATCGGTCACTACAATTTGAAGATCAGATATGTAAAAGGGAAGATCGTTATTGCCGCCATCCCAGACGATAACATCAGCCTCACCCTCGGCGCGCCTTAGAATCTCCTCATAATCAACACCCGCATAAACCACGACCCCCCGGTCGATATGCGGTTCGTATTCCTCGCGCTCCTCTATCGTGCATTCATGCTTATCCAGATCGTCATAATCAGCGAAACGCTGCCAAATCTGTTTGCGTAAATCACCGTAGGGCATGGGGTGGCGGATAACGACAACGCGCTTCCCCATAGCTTGAAGGATGTCGCTTACACGGCGAGTCGTTTGGCTTTTTCCACAGCCGGTACGCACGGCGCAAACAGAGATCACAGGTTTGTTTGATGCTATCTGGGTTGCCTTCGGACCCATCAGGCGATAGTCCGCACCTGCAGCGAGAACTCGTGAAGCCTTGTGCATCACCTCTCGATGGGTAATATCAGAATAGGCGAAAATTACCTGGTCGATTTTTTGATCGCGAATAAGGGCATCGAGTTCGTCTTCAGAATAAATAGGAATGCCCTCGGGGTAAAGTTCGCCTGCAAGTTCCTGAGGATAGACTCGCCCTTCAATATCTGGGATTTGAGTCGCAGTGAAGGCAGCCACTTCGTATTGGGAATTGTCTCGAAAATATACATTGAAGTTGTGAAAATCGCGGCCAGCAGCGCCCATGATGAGTATACGTGCTCGTTCCATAGTTAGCATTATCCTTTGTGTGAATTCTGTTTTTTTCTATATTATTACGAACACTTGCCTAGAGATCTTCAATCATCAGCCGACGTGGAACTACCGGAAGGCAGTTGCCTATTATATTCGACTCGGCGGGAAATGGTTTTCGAGACACTACACGCAGGACTGGCACTAGGCATTGACCGGATTTAGCAGGCCTTCTCGCTTCGCCTTGAGTTGGCTGCACCAAGACGGACTTCGCTGGCGATAGGAACAGATCCATTGATACTCACACCTGCACTTCGATGTGCCCAGCCCCTTTCGCTGTCACCTTACCGATGCGCGCCGCATCCTGCACTCCGCGCACATGCAGTGCCGCAAGCAGAGCATCTATGCGGCTCTCTGGCAAACTGATTAAGAGCCCCCCGGATGTTTGCGCGTCGGCGAGGATAAGCTGCTCCACTCGTGAGATGGCGGGCGCGAATGTCACATAGTCGGAGACGTGCGTCAGGTTATTGAGCGTACCGCCGGGCACAGCCCCTGCGCCGGCCAGGTCCCATGCAACGGGCAATGTGGGCACTGCGCTCGCGGAGATGACCACATCCACCTGGCTGCCTGTGGCCATTTCACGCAGATGCCCCAGAAGTCCAAAACCCGTAATATCCGTGCATGCGTTTACCCCGACTTCCACCATCGCTTCACAGGCTGCGTGATTGAGGGTCGCCATCAGCTCGCTGACTTCCCGGGCGATAATTTCGTCGGCCAAGCCGCTCTTAACTGCAGTCGAGATAATCCCGACGCCCAGAGGCTTGGTGAGGACAAGTACATCTCCCGGTAGGGCTGCGCTGTTGGGAATCACGCGATCGGGGTGTACAAGTCCGGTAACTGCCAAACCGAACTTTGGCTCTACGTCTTCAACCGTGTGTCCACCGATGATGCTGATACCTGCCTCGGCAGCCTTATCGTGCGCCCCGCGCAGGATCTCTTCGAGCACCCATAACGGCAGACGCTTATCCGGAAAGCCGACGATATTCAGCGCAAACAACGGCCGGGCGCCCATCGCATAGATATCGGAGAGCGAGTTTGCCGCGGAGATAGCACCGAACATATAGGGATCATCCACGATGGGAGTAAAGAAGTCTACCGTCTGGACAATCGCGATTTCATCGCTAACACGATAGACTGCGGCGTCATCTGCTGTGTCCGTTCCGACGAGAACATCGGGATCCATCGAGGGGGGAAGAGCAGCCAGGATTTCCTCCAAAGCTTGGGGGCGCAGTTTGCACGCACAACCCAGGCCGTGCGTATAATGCGTGAGCTTGTACTCGCCCTTCTCGAGCGTGTCTTCCGGAACAGTTCCAACTGACCCTGGCAGCAACCGTTGGACAGCCTCAGATACAATACCGGCAGCCCGATCGACGTCCTCGGACGACGTGCCTCGCCCCACCGAAAAACGGACTGTACCCATCGCCCAGTCGATCGGCACCCGCATCGCCTCGAGCACGGCTGATACGTCAATGCCATCTGCGTGGCAGGCAGCCCCAGCGGAAGCCGCCACCTGCCCCCCAATCTCCGACAGTAGCGTGTTGGCCTCGATGCTCCGGAAGCTCAAACTCAGCGTGTTGGGCAGACGTTTCTCAGGGTGGCCATTCAGCCTGAACACCTCAGCACCCAATTCAGCCGCGATGGCATCGTGAAGACGATCGCGCATGGCCAGGAAGTGCGCCTCATTCTTGTGTAGATCGCGGGCAGCCAGCGTAAAAGCCTGGCCCAGCGCGACAATTCCGAGCACGTTCTCGGTCCCGGGCCGGCGGTCGCTCTCGTGGTCAGCGCCGTGGAGTTGTTTGGCAAGCGCTGTGCTGCCGCGGATATAGAGCGCACCGATCCCCTTGGGCGCGTATACCTTGTGTCCGGCGATCGATAGCAAGTCCACCCCGAGCGCGTTTACATCTACCGGGATTTTCCCAATCGACTGAGCGGCGTCGGTGTGCATCAAGGCGCCGTGCTGGTGGGCGATCGCGGCAAGATCAGCGATGGGCTCAATTGTGCCCACTTCGTTGTTGGCATGCATCACAGTAACGAGTACCGTATCCGCCGTGATGGCCCGCTCCAGGTCGGCTGGATCGACAAGACCATGCTCGTCAACCTCCAGAACCGTCAAACGAAACCCCTGCCCTTCCAGCCACCTACAGACTTCGGTAACCGCCGGATGTTCCACGGCAGACGTGATGATATGGTTGCCCCGTTCCCGAAGAGCGAGTGCAACGCCCTTGATTGCGTAGTTGTTGCTTTCAGTACCGCCGCTCGTGAAGACCAATTCCAACGGCCGGCAGCCGATCAGCTTGGCAACTTCTGCGCGTGCAGTCTCGATAGCCCGTTTGGCGACGACCCCGTATGGGTGACTGCTCGAGGGGTTTCCGAAGTGCTCATAGAGGTAAGGTGCCATTGCTTCGGCAACCTCCCGAGCGATGGGTGTAGTGGCGTTGTAATCCAAATAGATCGTGTCCATGTCACCAACCTGCCAATCTGATGAGAA
>CAYLOO010000045.1:16916-21632 GCA_964385355.1 uncultured Anaerolineaceae bacterium | reverse complement strand
CCATCTCGGTGCCTGAGAATGAAGGTTTTCGTTATGCAACTTGCGGGCGAACGGGTGTCGGGGTTGCCACGATCACGGATATTGAGCAGCAGGTTGTTGTGGATGGTCAGACTATGATGGCCACGGGCATGGATGTTCAGGCCGGTGGTGAGACGCTGGATCAGCATAACGAGACACTTTATCTTCTCTTGCCTGACGGTACCCGGATTGAATTCGGATCACGTCCGGTTGCAGATGCGGCCTACCAGGATTACCTCATGAAAGGCAAACCCATGCTGATTCAAATACTGGAAACGTACACCAGCCTTAATTAATTTCGTCAGTAGACCGAATTCGCCGCCTTGAGGATCTGCTCGAGGCGGCTTTACATCTAGAGATAGTACTCCTTCTGCTTCATCGAAATACGTTAGAATAGGTTTTCAACCTCACATCTCGGTTCTCCGAAAGGGAGTCATTCAATGGAATCAGACAGCATGAATTATCCACATTCTTTCCCTGAGCTTCAAAATCCACCGCGCATTTTGCTGGGGCCCGGACCAAGCATGGTCCATCCCCGCGTGCTGCGAGCGATGGCCAGTCCGCTTGTCGGTCATCTCGATCCCTATTTCTTGGAGATTATGGAGCGTACCCAGGACCTTCTGCGCATGGTATTTGAGACGCAGAATCGATTAGCCATCCCCATCTCCGGGACAGGCAGTGCATCGATGGAGGCCTCGCTTGCCAATCTGATCGAACCCGGTGATGAAATCCTCATCTGCATTAACGGTTATTTCGGACTGCGTCTCGTGGATATGGCTCAGCGCTACGGTGCCGAGATCCGCACGATCGATCGGCCCTGGGGTGAGGTTTTCACAGCAGACGAAGTGCAAGCTGCACTCGCCCAGAAGAGCGCCAAAATCGTAGCGATCGTCCACGCCGAAACGTCGACGGGCGCTCTGCAGCCACTTGAAGATATCTCCCGTGTTGTACATGAGAATGGTGGTCTATTGCTGGTCGACGCAGTGACGTCCTTAGGAGGTATTCCAGTTCAGGTGGATGAGATCGGGATCGACGTCTGCTACAGCGGAAGCCAGAAGTGCTTAAGCTGCCCTCCTGGCCTGGGGCCGATCACGCTTTCACCTCGTGCCGAGCAGGTTCTATCCGAACGTAAGAACCAGGTTGCGAATTGGTACCTCGATTTAACAATGATCCAGAAGTATTGGGGGAGCGAAAGAACCTATCACCATACGGCTCCGATCAGCGCGAACTTCGCCCTCTACGAGGGGCTGCGCGTCATTGCTGAGGAGGGGCTGGAAGTGCGGTGGGAGCGCCATCGCCGGAATGCGGAGGTCTTATGGCAGGGGCTGGAAAACCTCGGAATGGAACTCCATGTTCCCATCGCCAATCGCCTGCCATCTCTGACGACTGTACGCATCCCCGAGGGTGTCGACGGTGCCCAAATACAAAGCCAACTGATGAAGGATTACAACATCGAAATTGCGGGCGGTTTGGGGGAACTTAAAGGAAAGGTCTGGCGCATCGGGTTAATGGGCTATTCCTCACGATTGGAGAATGTGACCCTGCTGCTGGCTGCGCTGGAGCAGTGTTTGCGCTCGTAGTCGTCACTCGTCGGAAGAAACATCTAATTAGACGATAGATTCACAATACAATCCAATCAAGTTGTTGAACTTAAGGAATGGAGAGGTGACCATGACGGAAGAAAAGAAATCAAAGGATCAAATTGGAAATGAGTTCGAGAAGCTCGGCGAGAACATCCGTCAGGCAGTCCAGGGAGTTTGGGAGAGCGATGAGAGGAAACGAATAGGCAAAGAGATCCATGATGGCCTGATCGAAATAGGTACAGCCTTAACACGATTAGGAGAGGAGTTTATTGAAAGCCCGGGGGTTCAGCGAGTGCGTGAAGATGTGGACGATTTCAGCGAGAGTCTCCAGAGTGGTGAGGTTGCACAAAAGATAAACGACGATTTGGTGAGTCTCCTACAGACCATCAACCAGAAACTTGAAACCCATGGAAAAGGGCAGACGGAAGCACCTGCTGCATCCGAAGGTGAAGATGAGGGGTGAATCTGGACATAAGCCCTATTAATCATTGGCAGGGATGAGAGCGACGAAGAATCTCATTCCTGGCAATATGTACCCTTCTAAACGAAGAACGAGATGCTTCACGGAGTTTATCCTGGGAAGTCCCCGACCGAAGGGAGTGGGGAGCAAAACCGAAGGGTTCAGCACGACAGGTTCCTAAACACTGCAGTAATGACATTTTGAATAGTTAATAAAGAAAACTATTCTCTGCAGTCGAGGAGGTTGAGATGGCAAAAAGGATCGGATACATCGGTTTAGGTCTAATGGGGAAACCGATCGCCAGGAATTTGATGAAGGCTGGTTACGCGCTTATCGTGCATAACCGTAGCAAGGCTGCTGTCGAGGAGTTATGTCAAGAGGGTGCCGAGCGCACCGATTCACCCCGTGCAGTCGCCGAGACGAGTGATGTCGTCTTCACAAACCTCCCTGACACGCCGGACGTCGAACAAGTGGTCTTCGGGGCGAATGGGATCATCGAGGGCTGCCATAAGGGGATGATCTATATCGATAACAGCACGATCAAACCCGAAACGGCGCGCAAGATCGCGGTGGCGCTGGCTGAGCGGGGAGCGCACGCGCTGGATGCACCTGTTTCAGGCGGTGATGTCGGCGCGGTGGCAGGGACTCTGGCGATCATGGTCGGCGGATCCGAAGATGCTTTCGAGGATGCCAGACCTATCTTCGAGGCGATGGGAAAGACGATCACTTATGTAGGCGAAAGCGGCGCTGGACAGGTCGCGAAAGCATGCAACCAGATCATGGTTGCAGCCCAGATGGTAGCAATGGGAGAGCTTCTTTTACTGGCAGAGAAGACAGGCGTTAATCCGGAGCGTGTGATCGAGGCGATCAGTGGGGGAGCGGCGCAGTGCTGGACTCTGGACAACAAGCCATCGCGTCTTTTTGGTGGGAATCGCTCCCCGGGTTTCAAAGCCTACATGCAGCACAAAGATCTGGGGATCGTGTTGGATACGGCGCGATCTTATGGAATGCCACTCCCAGCGACAGCAGTGAATCAACAGCTCTATGAGGCGATGCTCCAGTTAGGTATGCGCGATCTCGATAACTCGGCCGTGATTGGTGCCCTGGAGGCAATATCTGGAATTCAGCTTACAACCCGCTAAGCTGGTCAGGTTCGACAAGGCCTCCACGCGGGTTGAAAACCAAAGGGTAAAGAGATTTGTAACTTATCCATTTCCTAGCAGATCAAATTGAATAGGCAGTAAGGGACGCCTTTCCGAAGAGCATAGCTGGCGGGACTTTCGCGGACGCTGGTTTGGTCCACTCCATGGATCTATCAAGATAGGTCTATGCAAAACCTGGAAGGAGGCATGAAGATGCAGTTCTTGAGTTTATCCGTAGAACAATGGAGTCAGATTGGTGTCGCGGCACTCATTGTCTTGGTAACCGTCGTTCTCGGCAGATGGCTGGTCAGGTTTTTACTGCAACGAATATTCCGAGTGTTAGTGAAACGAACCGAAACGTCACTTGATGACGCCATCATCCAGGCGCTCTTTCCGCCGGTATATGTGCTTGCGATCGTTATTGCATTGAACGCCGGAGTCGATCGCCTTGACTTCATCCCGGGCGTCTGGCAAGCACGGCTTGGGGATATTTACTACGTTTCTTATTTCCTGCTTGTCTTCATTGCACTGTGGCGGATCATCGTTTTCATCACAAAATGGTATAGCCGCGAAATCGCCCCAAATACTGAGACAAAGCTTGATGAACAAATGATCCCACTTTTCATCAGAGTCGCTCAGATCGTGTTGGCACTCATCGCCCTAGTCATGCTGCTGGGGCACTTTGATGTAGACGTCAGCGCACTCGTCGCGACCCTGGGCGTAGGCTCGCTCGCGGTAGCCCTTGCTGCCAAGGAGACTCTTGAAGACACATTGGCAGGGTTTGTGATCATGATCGATCGTCCTTTTCGGATTGGAGATCGGATTGAGATCCAGGATCTGGACACTTGGGGCGATGTAGTTGACATCGGGCTGCGCAGTTCGCGCATCCGCACAAGGGATAACCGGATGGTCATCGTTCCGAACTCAATCATAGGAAAAAGCCTAATCGTGAATTACTCCTATCCGGATACGCAATACCGGATCCAGATCCACATCGGTGTGGAATACGGGACCGAGATTGAGTCTGCGCGCGAGACGATCATCTCCGCTGTTGAGGGGGTTGAGGGTGTCCTTCCTGACAAATCTGTGGAAGCGTTATTCTTGGAATTTGGAGATTCAGCGCTGATCTTCCGAGTGCGATGGTGGTTGGAGTCTTATGTGGATACCCGGCGGATGTTCGACCGGGTGAATAGCGCTATCTATAAGGCACTGAATGAACGAGGGATTGGTATCCCTAACCCACAGTTGGATGTCCACCATCGCTTCGATAGTCAACAGACACCCCTGCTAACTCGACAATTCGAGACGAAGGCATGAAGAAGTAAATTGAACTGTTCAATTAGTTGTGAATACCACCAGTCGCTCCGGACCATGAACGCCAAGGGTGATGATCATCTCGACATCGGCAGTCCTTGAAGGTCCGGTTATCAATGTTAGCTGGGA
This sequence comes from uncultured Anaerolineaceae bacterium, assembly GCA_964385355.1. Taxonomy (GTDB): domain Bacteria; phylum Chloroflexota; class Anaerolineae; order Anaerolineales; family E44-bin32; genus E44-bin32. Next base: position 16,986 of record CAYLOO010000045.1, on the reverse strand, counting down.
TGAGGAAGCGATCGCTTCTCTGCCTCCGGCGCGGATCCAGTGATCAAACGTAGGATAAATATCCTTTGCT
>CAYLOO010000045.1:0-16816 GCA_964385355.1 uncultured Anaerolineaceae bacterium | reverse complement strand
GGTTGGATTGACCCACTCCCGAGGGCAAGATGACCGTGCCGGTATCCGCAAGTCCAGCCAGGCAGGTTGTGAGACCAGCTGGAGCTTGATCCAACCCCGCTAACGTCTCGTATCGAGTGTTACCATCTTCGGAGCGTGGAATCCCTGCTTCCAAAATCTGTATCCCCGCTTCTCGGAGATGATCGGCGATTGAGTTAAAGTCCTGGATTTGCTTACCCCAACCGAGAATCTGATCGGCTTCGATCGAGGCGAGGAAATTTGCGATCTTATGCGGCAGTTCCTCTGAAGAACATTGTATGAATTCCCCATTGACCCTCTTGAGTTCCTCTTGGAAACGAACGATGAGATCGCCCTGGAGCGGCTCATTCTCTTGCGTCTGTGTTTCCTGTACCTTCTCGGCGACTTTGGAAAGACCGTTCCCGGTCGACTTTAGCCTGTGGAAGCGCGCATGGAAGGGTTCTGCTGCGAGGGGCGGAAAATCCCTGGACCTCGTCCAACCTGAAAGCGGGGGCGGCAAACGATAGAGCCAGCCGCCGCGGTTGGGCAGGATGCGCAGGAAAATGGTGGCGATAGATTGAACCCGGTGATATCTTCCCTTGGACGCCATCATCCATGTAAAAAGCTGCATTCCCGCGCGCAACCAGGCGGGTTGGGGGGTAGATTTTACATATTCTTCTCGAGTGCGAAGAAGCAGCTTGGTGAAGTCGATCCCCGCTGGGCAAACCTCGGTGCAAGCGCCGCAGAGCGTGGACGCCTTCGATAGGTGTCCATATTGTTTAATTCCGAACAAGCCAGGGGATACTATCGAGCCGATCGGTCCAGGATACGCGCTACCATAGGTATGGCCGCCGATCTCACGGAATACGGGACAAGCGTTTAAGCACGCTCCGCAGCGGAGACAGAGCAATGCATCTTGAAACTGCGAATGGTGCATCGCCAGGCGTCCGTTATCGATTAGGATGAGATGCCGTTCCTCGGCGCCATCCGCTTCGGCACCGGCGCGCGGGCGTTGGATCAAGGACACATAGCTCGTCAGATTTTGGCCCGTCGCCGAGCGAGGCAGCACCTGCAGCAGGACGGCCATGTTCTCCAATGAAGGGACAAGACGCTCGATGCCCATGAGGGCAATATGGATGGGAGGTATGGTGGAGACCATTCGCCCATTGCCCTCATTGGTAACGATGCATAAGGTCCCGGTCTCGGCGACCCCGAAGTTCACTCCTGAAATCCCGACATCTGCCGATAGGAAATCCTTGCGCATAACCCGGCGAGCGGTTTCTGTCATCTCGGTGACATCGGTGGAATAGGGGACGTTGAGCTCATTCGTAAAGGTTCTGGCGACATCTTTCCGAAGCAGGTGGATTGCGGGAGTGATGATGTGTCCTGGACTTTCGCCGCGCAATTGGACGATGAATTCGCCCAAGTCCGTCTCTACCACTTGTATGCCGGCGGCTTCAAGCGTTTGATTGAGTTCGATCTCCTCGCTCACCATCGACTTGGATTTAACGATCAGGCGGGCATTATGCTCTTTGGCGATCTCCGCAGTGGAAAGAGCTGCTGCATGTGCATCGAGGGGACCGTGAACCTGTATACCGTTTTCTTGTGCGCGTTTGATGAATTGCGCAAGATATTCTTCTAGATTGTCGATTGTCTGACGACGGATCTGGGCGGCTTCCTGGCTGGTGTGTTCTGGGTTTGGTAGCGTCGAAAACGCGCGCTCGCGCCCGCGCTCCCGCCGCTCGGCGTTCTGATCCAGCGCTTTCTGAAGAGTGGGGTTCGCCAGCGCTTCATGGACCTTTTTGAGGAATTGCCGTCTCATTGGAGTCCAGGCTCCTTCATGGCGATGATTTGAGCGATATGTGCGCAGCGGATCGATGATCCACGCCGGCGAAGACCACCTTCGATCTGCATCAAGCAGCTAACATCCGCGCCGACAACGACATCGGCGCCCGAGCTCTCGACGGCATCGATTTTGCGGGTCATCAACTCGCTTGAGATCTCGGCGTGGTCGATGGCGAACACTCCGCCGAAACCGCAGCAATCTGGGGAGAGTGAAATCACATCGGCTCTCTCGACTTGAGCTAGCAGGTCGAGGGGTTGGGTCTGCACGCCGAGGCCGCGCAGGAGGTGGCAAGACGGATGGTAGGCGATCCGCCCATCAAACGATGCCTGGAATTCCGTGTGACCCAATACGTCGACAAGGAACTCGCTGAGTTCATAGGTGCGAGCGGCGAGCGCCTGAGCGCGTTGATGCCAGGGAGGGTCTTCACGAAACAACTCAGAAAATTCTTTACGGATCATCACGGCACAAGAGCCGGAAGGGATCACAACTGGATCATCTGACCGGGTCAGAGTCTCGATTGTGCGTTTGGCCAAGCTTTTTGCATGATCGTGATATCCAGCATTATAAGTTGGCTGGCCGCAGCAGGTCTGGTCGGTTGGAAAATGGATCTCCACACCGGCGAGTGATAAAACTTCGAAGACCGCTTCGCCAATTTGCGGAAAAAGGCTGTCAATCATGCATGTAATGAAGAGTTGGATGCGCATGGATACCCTTTTCGATGAGCGGTGGAGTCCCGCAGGGGCATATGGACCGGATGGATTTATCCTCCGTCGCTATTCGCTACGAACCACGTTGGCGATTAAACGGCAGGGGGTTATTTTGTCAAGCCGGAAAGGAGAGATCAGTATTGCAACGGATTCTGGAGCAAGCCCCCCGGCATATCCTATCTGAGGTATTTCTCCGCCTGTGGTGATTGGAAAAGGGGTTATCATTGGTAGATCTTATGCAGGACAAGGTGAAGCAACGACATGATTCGATTAGATGGGATCAAGGCTGTTGTCTTTGATTTTGATGGCCTGATGATCGAGAGCGAGTCGATTGCCTATAAGGTTTGGTGCGAAGTGCTCGGTCAATACGGCAAGAATTTCACCGAAGAAATCTATCAAAACGTGATCGGCCGGGGGCCGTTAGAGTCGGTCGAGTATCTGATCGAGGTCCTTGACCTTCCACTTGCGCCACAGGATTATATTGAAACTTACTGGTCGGAACGGACGGAGAGGGTGTGCCGCGATGTGGTTCCGGCACCTGGCCTACTCGATCTGATGCAATTCCTTGCGGATCGAGGTTTGGTTTTGGGGGTGGCATCCAACAGCCGTTCGAGATACGTCATCGAGGTGCTCGAGGTAGTGGGTCTAGCGGAATATTTCGGTTGCGTTCGCTGCCGGGAGGATGTTATCCACGGGAAACCGGCCGCGGATGTCTACCTCGCCGCGGCCGCGTGTCTAGAAGTGAACCCCAAGCGTTGCCTGGCTTTGGAGGATTCTCCAATTGGTCTTCACGCTGCGTTGACTGCGGGTATGCGCTGCATCGTCGTGCCTAACGAGGCACTAAAGAGTGAAGATTTTTCTGGAGCCGAAGGTCGGTTTGGCTCTCTGAGCGAGGTGCTTGCCACGTTGTCTTGAGACTGCTGGATGTTATCCTTGCATGAGTACTAACTTATCCTTATCAACCTTAGATAAGGATGCCATATATTCACATTTAATGCGTAGCAAAAAGAAGAGTCTCCTATCAGCGATCGGCAACAATGTCTCGAAATTTCCTTGACCTTTGGAAAGTATCACGTCTGCAGATGCAAACAATTTCTGGAATTCATCTGTTGTTTCGGGAAGAATCGTCCCGGGATAGACGCTGCCGCTGGAGATGGTCGTGACAAGCCGGTCAAGCCCTACGGCTTTTGCATCCTCCAGTGTGGCATCATTGATGATGGGCTTCTCACGAACTGCTGCCACTATCTGCAGGCTTGGGTACTCTCGCAGCAACGCCTTCATGAATAGCATATCAAAAACAATCTCCCCGCTATTGTCACAGATGTAGAGGAGTGTTGAAGCCTCATCCAGGGCTCTTTTAAACGGCTCAATATCGTAACGAGCAAAGGGGATTTTATTAAGAGATTGAAGCTCTTTGGTCAGATTGATAGGACCCTGATTGATAGCTCCGAAATCTATGATATTCCCTGCTGCTGCGATTTGGAGACCTGTCTCAAACGGGGACTCACTGTCATCTATCTTTTTCTGAAATCTCTCTGCGTAGGGAAGTGACAAGATGTTAGATTTTTCTTTCACCTCTGCATAAATGTCAAAATCCTGAGACTCGCCTCGTTCTTGGATAATTGTGTCTGCCACACGACGAATAATATGCTGTACTAAAAGTGGAGTCGTTTTAGACTCCTCCAGCCCTGCCTTGGCTACGGCGATAACTCGCTCGGTCTGCTCTTCATTAAGTTCTCCAAAGCGAGCAGCCGAGCGTGCCTGGTTTATTACACAGGAATAACAATCCGAGGGGATACCAGAAAAACGTTTTTTATTTTCTTCTGAAGTCGTCATTTCACTTCTCATTTCAAATGGTCACATTATGGCATTGAGTCCAGCCACCCGGATCAGTCCTTCGCTTCCTTTTTAAGAAATCCAAACTCGAACCGTCCATTGCAAATCGCGATTCCCGCGACGTAGGATGTGGTTGAGATAGCCGTTGCGTTCGATTTTGGGCAGATCGGCAGGTTCGTATGCCGGCGGATCAGTTTCCCCCGGCATTGTCTTTTTGAAGCCAAGAGCCTGCAGATCTTCTGTGTTGACGAACGGATCCAGGAAACGACCTGGTTGCTTATTTTACGAGGCGGCGTTTGTTGCATCCTCACCAAAATTGTTTTCAACTAGATCTTTTAGAACTGTGATTGCATCTTGCTCATCCGCACCATCGGCGACGATTTCAATCTCGTGCCCTTGGTGAACCCCAAGGGTAAGGACGAGCAGGATGCTCTTGGCATTGACCGCTGCGGATTCATTTGTGATGTTTGCGACGGATACTTCAGACTCATACTTACTCGCGGTCTGCACAAATTGCGCCGCGGGTCGGGCATGAAGCCCCACAGAATGATTAATAATAATGCGGGTAGCCTGCATTAATGGTTCTCCTTAAAATCGTGATCTGATTGTGCACCAGGCACGCTTGTTACTGCGTGGGAATTTTATCATCCGTCCAATGCGGCGGGGGTTAGGATAGCGGGTCATTTTCCAAGAATCTCGAATTCATGGGTGACTTCGGCCTTTCCGGAGACAGTTGCGACTACCGAGCAATACTTCGTTAAGGAGAGCTCGATGGCTTGCTCAACTGCTTTGTCTGTCAAGTCGGGTCCGGTAAGAATAAATTTAAGATGAATTTGGCGATAGGTCCATGGGGGATCAGGCTCTTGTTCACCGTGAATCGTGATATTTAAACCATCAAGCTGAAGGCGTTTTTTCTGTAGGATGTTAACAACATCATAAGCGCTGCAAGAAGCCAACGAGATAAGCAATAATTGCGAGGGGCTCATCCCTGTGTTGTTTGCTTCGTCGTGGGATGAGATCACAATAGAATGACTTCCGCTATCCGTGCCGATGAACTGTCGGTTCCCCGTCCACTTCACCTGAACACTTTTATTTTTCATCATTAATCCATCCCTTTAATTATTTTTACCGACAAGCGGCCTATGAGATTCTAACCATTAGTTCGCTATATACAAGATCGAGGTCGTTTGTCCAACAGTGTATTGGTCAAGTGATGTGAGTCTCATTGATGGATCATTGTTTCTTTAAGTTGATAGTGGGCTAAGTATTTTCAACAGAATTCCATAAATTCTTCACAGGCATCACGATTTGGGCCGGGCGCAACATCTGTCCCCGTGAATTCTCCGAGAGCTTGAACCAGAGTTATCCTGAATGGCTGATAGCGCGTGGAAGACGATTTATAATTGTATGGCGGATGCGTATTTAGTGAGCACGCTACAAATATGATCTTCAACCCAGGCTTGAGGAGATGCGGGCAAAGTGCCGCCGCGTACTTTCTCGTACTGAATTGGCAAATATTGGCTAAGAAGACTTAAAGGGATCTCGACCGATGTCAGATTATCATGCAACCTTCTCACTGCGCTGACCACTTCCGGGTCAGACCAATAATAACGAATCCGATCACTCATGCTGAAGCGCCTGGAGAATGCCTCTGCAGAGGCGGAGCCGGTGTAGTACTCCTGCCAGTTCTTGGGATTGTCACACATGACACGATCGACAACGGCGCTTATCTCTGAAGGATTGGGGATATCCAAGAATCTGGTGATCTGCCGTTCGATCTGTTCAAGGGCATAAATGGCTTCACGGTATGCGAAAGTTAGCTCGGGGCCAACCTTAAGAATTGCGAAGTGGTCAGCGACCATCTCCTTCAGTGAATTCGGCATTTGGTAATCTGTGGAATGGGCTTCGAAGACAAATCGATTGTCTCTTTCGATGAATTGACGCAGGGCCGTGGTTTTAGATCGGTCATAGCTGTGGATGATTTGATCCCCAAAGTCGACGCCTGCCTGTACAACGATGGCGATAACACGATCCCAGGCCGATTCCAATCCCCTCTCGAGAAATGCGTTCTGAGTGAGTTGGATAGTTTCATCGACATCGGCTACAGAAGTGACCGCAAGTTTGTCCTCGGGTGTCGGTAAGCCACCCGGCGAGGGGACTTCGGACCCTATGACATACAAAGGTTTGTCCGTTGGTACTTTGTTCTCGACAGAGGCTTTTTCAGCGGCCAAACATAGCGTGGCAGATCTCTCGGCAATAAGTCTCGGACTAAGTGGCTCGGCAGGATCATCATCCCCACAGTGCATGCTGCTATCGAGATGGATTTTCCTATACCCCGCTTTGACATAATCTTCGACCATCTCGCTGGCATTCTGCATGGCAATCGTTGCCGGGAGATCTCGCCATGGATAAGGACCCAGGTGATCGCCACCCATGAGCAAGCGATGCCCTGGATAGTTAACCCTCTGGCAAAGATCCAGTATGGATCCAGAAAACTGGGAGGGTGTCATTCCCGTATATCCACCATATTGATTGACCTGGTTGGAAGTGGATTCGATGAGCAGAGGGTATCCCACCATAGAGGCATGCTTGATGGTTGTCTCCAAGACAACAGGATGAGCAGAGCAAACCGCGAATATTCCTTGAGGGCTTCCATGCTTATGTTCTGAGAGGATATCCAGAAATGTGCTTTCTTCTTGGTTTCCCATAGAACTCACTCGATGTTGGAAATCGCCGACCCTGATTAATACTCTCGATACCAATTCTCATATAAATGAGCTGTGTCTCGTGGGTAATGAACCTGCCAGGGTTGACCGTGTTCAAGGGCGATCTGCTGGAGTTCAATCAGGCGCCTGGTTGCATCAACCCTCAGCCATTTCTTTCGGTCATCCGGCTTCATTGAAATTCCCTCTTGCCAGACCGATCTTCCGGCAATGTATCCAGAAGCACCTGCCATGCAAGCAATGCGGACCTGCTTGGTAAACGTGGAAAAATCGACGCCTGCACTTAGCAGGGCCCATGGACATTTCGCAGCTTTGGTAACGGCCTGGCATGCAGCATACCAATGGTCTTCGTTTATATCATGTTGGCTATCCACCGGGAATTCGAGCTTCAACACATCTGCCTCGAGACTGCTTAGCTTCGCGGCGGTCCGCGTGATGAGATCTGGTTTTAGCTTGGCAAATGCTTCGGACGCCTTCTCGATGGAAGGGTTAATACTATAGGAGACAACCTCTAGAAAGAGAGCGATATCGTGCAAACGGCACGCTTGAACGATTTCTTTTACCAGAAGTTCTTGTCCTTCCACCACCGGGCCCGCATCCGGATGGTAATAGATTAGGAGTTTAACAGCATCTGCGCCCATCCTTTTTATCTTCTCAACTCCCCAATCTGGAAGGATTGAGGATGTTCTGGCCGAGGGTTCACCTGAATAGCCCGTCTCTTCTACGGCGACCAGCAGACCTGTTCGTGCAGGCAAGACATCATTCGCGATCGCTTGTGGCGCGCCATAAAGGGGATCGAGTAAGATAGCACTTGCCTGGTCAGCGAGCTGTGAAATCACATCAAGCTTCGCTCCGACAATTTCGCAGTGTGGAATTGGTGTAGTAGGGGTTGCGCCGAGCATCTTCTCAAAAGACTGTCGGTGGTCGAAAGCTAAAATTGTAAAGAGACCTTCCGCTGTTGATGTAGACACCAGGCCCCGTCGCTTTCCTATCGTGAGTTTTCGCAAACCATTCATCAATAAAGTTTCATTTCCTCCCTAGATCAACCAAAGCTTCCAGAAGCTCCTGGCTTTTGGCGGCTTCAAAGCCGTTTGTCAACGGAACTTGATCCTTATCAATACAATCCAGGAAATGCTGGATCTCGGCGTGGAATCCCCGCTCTACCAGGTGGGAGTTCCAACCACCACCCTGATCGCATCCGGAGATGCTTTCGCCGTCTTCCCGGGATACCCGAAGCTCCTGAAACATGCTTAATCCTACACTGGTATTTGCACCATGGATGGATACTTTCTCCAACCATCTGCCCGATTCACGGCTGGCTAAGAGTATGGCATGTCCACCGGATTCTGTCCTGAGGCAGCTTACCGCGCTGAGAAATTCACCCCTCGATGTGTGGACTACTGTTTGATACGGTTGAAGCTCACCACAGAAATACCGGAGTAGATCAATTTGATGAATCAGATCCTCGGAGTACGTCTCCTCATATCCTCGCGGTTGGACCAGCGGTCTATGTTTTTCAATGACGCACATCCGAATATCTGAATCAGTTATCAATGGTTTGGCCTTCTTTACCAGAGGAGCATATCTGCGGTTGAGGCCGACCATGAATGTCCGTTTTTGTTCACCGGCAAGCATAGCCAGTTCAAGGGTATCTTTGGATGAAGTGGTCGCTGGTTTTTCGACAAAGACATGGATCTTTTTCTTCAAGAGCCACTTACAGATTTCGTAATGCGATTCGGCTGGCGTGAGCACAAATGCAGCAGCTATGTCTTGATCGCCCAGGGCTTCCATGTTTGTGAAGGTTGGAATTTCCGGCCAGTGTTCCTTGGTTTGCCCTAAAGTGGAAGCTGAGCGGCTAAATACACCTTTGATTTGAAGATTTGGCCAGCTTGTGAGAAGCGGTAGATAAGCTTTCTGAGCGATATATCCACTGCCGAATATCCCGATGCGGATGGGGTTCATCGAAGACACAAGTCCAGGATCTCCACCGGGTCGTTGAATAGGAAATCCGGATCAAGCGCCAGCAGATCATGGGCATTGTTCCTTCCCCACAGTGCAGCGCCCGAAAGAACCCCTGAGAGTTTCCCTGCCATGATGTCGTAATGGGTATCCCCTACAAATAGCGTATGTTCTTTAGCTACCATCATTAGATCCATGGCTTTCTCGAGCGATTCTGGATGTGGTTTCGGCTGCAAGATGTCATCTGCAGACACCCAGACCTGGATCATGTCATCCAGAGGGAAATAGGCTCGAACATGCTCTACCTCAAGGGCAGCTTGAGAGGTAACCACGGCAAGTTGGATCTGCGCCTTATCAAGCGCTCGAAGGGTTTCGAGCATGCCGGGGTACAGGTTGGATCGATCGCGATAATAATTTTCTAATTCAACCACTTCTACCAACAAGCTGTCAACTTGCTCGGGATCGATATGAGAGAGGATCTGGCGGGTTGGCATCCCTCGGAAACTTTGGCTGATCTCGTCCGAAAATGCTTCTCGATTATGTTTTCGTAATAGGTCCTCTAGAGCCAGGCGTGCGGTTTCCTTGCTGGCGATTAAGGTGCCATCTAGATCGAAAATTACAGCTTTGAACTTATGGCTTGATGAATGCCCTGTCATCTATTGGGGCGATCGCCTTGAATCTTTTGGCAAGCTGACTGCAGTTCATCGCACAATTGGCGAACTTTAACCTCGGAAACCACGCCTACTCTTGTCTCGGGGTTTCTTACTCCAGAACCCGTATGCACGTTACAGATCCCTGTTGAGGTCACAACCTCATCCAGATTGTTGATTCGTATCCCGCCAGCTAGGAACAATTCGATGCGTCCTGCAGCGCGCTCGAAGTATGATCTTAGATTTGCCTGATTTTGAGAAACTATTCCTTGTGTTCCCTGGCCTCCAGAGGTTCGCACGCTTTTAATTCCCAGTTCGATGAGATGTTCCAGCGTAGAGACAGGGTCGGGAATTGACTCCCAGGCTAAATGGAAATGGAGGTCAAGCTCTCCAGCCGCGCCCTTAAGTGCGTGTATTGCATCGATGTCGATCTCGTTCTCCGGAGTGAGGCAACCAACCAGGATGCCATCAACGCCCAAGGATCCGGCTCTACGGATATCTGAAACCATAGCGGCTATATCTGTCTTCGAGTAAACGAAAGACCTGGCATGAGGACGGACCATCGAAAGAACTCTGCAAGGAACGCTTGAGCGGATCTCCGCTAACATGCCTGCCGTCGGTGTCAAGCCGTATTCGAGGTAATCGCACTTTACCTCAACCTGGTCAGCCCCTCCTTTGTATGCAGCCAGTGCATCTTCAACAGTTTCGACCACGACTTCAAGCATTGCATGCATCATCACACATAGAAAACGCGATCGCCATACTCATCCCATAGCTTTCTGTTCCACTCTTCGCCACCGTCGACATTTGCAGCAACGTAGACTGGAGGCGTCATACCTCGAGCGAGACATTCCTCGATGGTCGCAGAAACAAGTGCATGAAGCAGGGCATTGCTGGTGACACCGGATACAGGGGAAAACTTTTGAGGCATTTTATCCGCCTCAAGAATTGCATCACCCTTTGCAGCTTTGTTATCGAGTACAACATCTGCGAATTCATACATCTTTTTTCCTGAGGGATGGCGCGCCTCAACATTGTCTGTATATTCCCGGGAAGTAACACCAATCACGGTTACCCCACGATTTTTCGCGGATTGGGCCATTTCGATCGGAACGGCATTGCGACCGGAAACCGAGACGAGGATGAGCACATCTCCCTCTTCTATAGGGGTGTTGTCAAGAATTACATCGGCGAAGCCGGGCAGGCGTTCCATGGCGGATGTTATGGTAGCTGGTTGAACCTCAAGAGAGCCGATCCCCGGTCCAAAGATCGGATTTATCAGCATCAACCCTCCTGCCCTGTAGACCAAATCTTGTATTGGTAGGGATGAATGGGTGCAGCCAAAACCGAAAATACGCTTCCCGTTTACAATCGCGTCGGCCAGAATCTTTGCTGCTTCGTGTACTGCAGGACCTTCTTCATCTCGGACCTTCTGTAAGAGTCCTATGACACCGTCCAGGTATTCTTCAAAAAAACTTTTCATGAAAATCGTCTCCTCGGCTTAATTGTTTTTGTAAATCAGCTCACCAGCTGCGAAGACCAAACGTGGCACAATATCGGCATCGAAGCAGACCACGTCAGCTATTGCACCACGCTTTAAAACACCCACTTGCCCATTCCATCCCATTGCTTCTGCCGGGACAGAGGTAGCCATTGGGAGAACATCCTTTAATGGAAGTGAGGTGAAGTCCATGGTGTTTCGTATCGCTGCGTCGAGAGTGAGCGTACTGCCAGCTAAGCTCCCGGAGGGGATGCGGGCAATGGAACGCTCAACGCGAACTAATTGTCCTCCAAGGTCATATTCCCCATCTTCGAGACCTGTCGCTCGCATGGAATCGGATATCAATATCGTTTTGTTGATGCCCTTTGCTTTGATGATCAATTGAAGGATTGCGGGGTGAAGGTGCACTCCGTCGGCGATAACCTGCGCATAGATTCGATCATCGGTAAGTACGCTGCCAGCGGTTCCGGGGCGGCGATGATGGATGCCCAGCATACCGTTGAAAGTATGAGTAGCCTGCCGCAGACCGCGATCTGCCGCGGCTTGCATGACATCATAGGTAGCACCACTATGACCGACGGCGAACTCAAGACCATGCTGCTGCCCAGCATCAATTAAATCCAGGACGCCGTCGATTTCAGGAGCGACGGTCATCAACTTCACCAGATCATGCTCGATCCAGTCCAAATATTCTCCCGGGTTAGCTTTGCGGATTAATGCCTCTGGCTGTGCGCCGCGATGAGCCGGATTCAGATAGGGGCCTTCGAGATGAATACCGGCAATTCTGGCTCCCTGAGCATCGGAGATATGGTGTTCGATATTGTCGATCGCACTTTGAATGTTCTGTCGGGAAGCTGTTATCGTCGTTGGAAGGTAACTCGTGACTCCGTGCCGGGCCAAGAACATAGCAAAACCATCCATAGCCTCAGGTGTGGCATCCATAGTGTCGTGCCCATCGGCACCATGAGTATGGATATCGATCAAACCGGGAGTAACCCACAACCCTGAAGCATCGATTCGCTGAGTGTCTGTCTCCTCAAATTGATGATCGGCAACAATGGCAGAAATAACATCACCCTTGAAGATTAGAGTATGTCCAACGAATTGTTCGAGAGGCGTGAGAATTGTTCCGCCAACCAGTGAAATATTCATAATATTGCCTGAATTTGAAAAGGGGAGGGAGTTAGATTTACCCTCCCCTTTGCTAAAGTAGGGTTAATTTATACGCCGAAGAGTTTCGCCACCGCCCAAATCAAGATGCCGGGAAGGATCGCATCAGGAACGGTGAAGCCAAGATCAACAGCTCCCATAGCATTGAGGTCGCCGAAAACCATGAACTTGTACGCGAAGCTGATCATGAACCAGCCCACAAAACCCCAGAGAAAACCACCTGCCCAAGCGCCGCGCTTGCCGCCTGTGGCGTTTCCGAAAATTGCGCCAGCGCCACTGGCAAAGAAAGCCACGATCATGCTGGGTAGTGGTACGGGCCACTTCATTAGTGCAAGTGCGATCATACCGAGAACTTGCCCGATGGTTCCAGAGATTAACCCGATGATGAGTGAGTTCGGAGCGAATGGGAATATCACTGGGACATCCAGAGCGGGTTTTGCACCAGGAATGAGTTTATCCGCAACACCCTTAAAGGCAGGTACGATCTCCGCGATCAGCATTCGTACACCTTGAAGGAGTACAAGGACACCAGCAGTGAAGCCAAGTGCCTGTAACATGGTGAAGACAAACCAGTTCTGGCCGCCGCTCACAGTTTCCTCAACACCACTAATGCCGATCTGGATAATCGCCAGGATGACGGCAACGAACCCCACGACAAGCATGATGAGTGAGATGGATACTGCCATGTCTCGGAAGAAACTCAGGCTGTCCGACATCTCTGTGTCTTCAGCCGAATCCTCGGGATTGCCAATCAGCTTCCCGACCCAGGCTGCAACCATATTCAGTAAGGTCTGTCCATGGCCAAACGCAATATCGTCATTGCCGACGATTTTACGCATCACGGGTTGAGCCAATGCTGGCGCCAGTGTCATGTAGAGGCCATCAGCGATTGAGGCTAAAGCCACGGTCCAGAACAGAGAAAGCCCGAAGGATTGGAACAGGATGGCAAATGCGCCTGCGTGGATCCAGATCATATGACCGGTCAGATAGATGAATTTAAACTTTGTAAATCTGGCCAGTAAAAGATGGATGACATATCCAAACAGCATCGTCCAGGCAATGGATGCGCCGATGTTTGAGATATTTGCATCCTGTACTGCACCCACTACGGCTTCATCAAAGCTTACAAAGGTGGTAAAACCACCCGCGGGTACACCCGCCTCGAATAGGGATTGAATGGGGACAAGGGCATTGATTAGAGCGCCGATACCCACGCTCATGATCAGCAACCCTAACACCGTTTTGATGGTCCCCGAGATGACTTCACCAGCAGGTTTCCGTTGGATGAGTAAACCTACGAGAGCGATGAGTCCCAGGATCACAGCTGGCAGGGTGATTAGCTCTAGAAGTATCTTAAAGAATTCCATATCTGTGTTCTCCTTTGTATTCAAACTTCAAGCGAATCAGCAGTAACCGGATGTCGTCTTTTTTTCCAGTCTCCTCCTTTGAACCTGGTTTATTCCTCTGGCAAATTTATTGCCGCAAGTATCTTCTCCCGTATCTCTGCTTTGTCTACCAGGTTCTTTATCAAGACAACTTTGGCAGAGCTATCCTTGAGGTGTGATTCCATATCCGAAGGTGCAACTACAATGTCCGCGCGCTGACCCTTGAACGATCCCAGATCCCAGGGGACAATCCGGTAATTTGTTGCCCCCTCCTGTTTGAGGATATCGTCAATCGTCAATTTCAACATCATGCTGGTTCCGAAACCCATCCCGCAAAGAGTCGCTATGATCATTTCCACTCCTTCATTCTGTTTTGCTTATTTCGAAATCCCGGATGGCATCGAGTAACTGGGCGTTGCTTTTTGCCATTCGCACTTTTCTCATCAACACATCATTGTTGAGAAAAACTGATATCTCCTTCAGGGCAGTAATGTGGCGGTCTTTGTCAGTAGCCGAGAAAGCAAACAAGATATCGACAGGGTCATTCTCCGTGTTACCAAATGTGACCGGCTTCTTAAGTGTCACAAGTGAAAAACCGGTTTGAATTACGCCATCCTCGGGACGCGCATGAGGCATGGCAATCCCCGGGGCGATCACGCTGTAAGGCCCTAAGTCGCGCAACGTCTTTTTCATGGCATCGATATATCGAGTTTCAACAAGATTGGCTTGTACCATTACCGCCCCCGCTTCTTCGACGGCTTGTTCCCATGAAGAAACAGACACTTTCGCCTTGACCGTCCGTGCGTTGAGCGCATCCTTCAGATGCACCTGCGGTTGAGCACGCATGCTAGGAATCGAGAACCACGACAGCAGAAAGATTGTGGGGGTTGTCGGGATCGTGTCCGTTCGCTAGAGCGCGCTCGTAAGCAAGCAACTGCAAGATTGGTAAGTACAGCACCTCGCCCAGCATACCAAACTCATCGAAATCAATAGGGATGAAGTGGTCCAACTCTTTAAATCTTTCCTCAAATTCCATGGGGCCAATGGCCAGAACTTTGCTGCCGAGACCCTTCATATCGTGAAGTACGCTAAGCTCATAAGGATTCGGTTCAGGACCCATAAGTCCGATTGTCAGGCTGTTCGCATCCACCATCGACATCGGACCGTGCCGGAATTCTAAGAAGTGATAGGCTTCTGCATAAGAAAGAGACATCTCCTTCATCTTCAACATGGCTTCACACGCTAACCCATATCTAGGGCCCGATCCCAAGAAGAAGAAACGTGAGATCTTCTCGTCCTTTCCATAAGTGGACGCTGTATCTCTGTCTCGTTGAACTATGAAAGATAATTGTTCCGAAAGCCGCTGGGGCAGGGTTTCAGGGTACGCGTTGCTCGTGATATGCGACACTCCCAGCATCATGCTGGTGAAGGAACGCGTCTGAGCGATACTTTCTTCTTGTGCGTGAGGGAGCGCGACTACCGCATTCGATAACCCTGCTAATTCGGAATCGGGGTAACACGTCACAACGATCGAAGCATCGCATCCTCGTTGGTTGCACATCTTTAGTGCTTTGATTGTCTCGGTTGTACTTCCCGATCGTGAAATTGCTACAATCAGGTTCTTCCGTGAGGGTACAAGCCAAGCTTCTGGATAGAGAAACAATTCCGAAGAAGGCACAGCGAGGCAACCCCAACCTGTTCTCAGTTGGGTGGCTCGAGCCGCCCATTGGGAGAGGTAATAAGTCGACCCACAGCCGGCGAAGATGATCTGGTCAAAATCCTGCCCTCTCGGAAATGATCCTAAATCAATCTTGCTGATCCTTTCCAGGCATTGTTCCCATACAACCGTCTGGGAATTTATTTCATTGTAGGTATTGGTCCCCGCATTTTTCATCCTGCAATGCTCCTAGGGCTGTGTTGGTTAGACGACGGTCACTTCAACGCCAAGATCACGGATTTGTTCAACAAGATGAGGGTCAGCTTGTTCTGATGTAACAATTGAGCTTGCACTAGTGATGGGAGCAACGATGCTTGTGGCAACCTGTCCCATCTTTGTATGGTCAGCAACAACGATGACATGATCCGAAATCTCCAAGATTCTGCGATCCGTCATCAGTTCTTGGGGATGCTCGCACGAAAATCCATAGATAGGATGGATACCGCGCATTCCGATGATGACTTTGTTTACCCGGATGCTTTCTAGAACTGCTTCAGCAAAGGCTCCAATTAATGAAAGTTCGCTTCTCCTTAAGAATCCCCCGACATTAATAACGCGCATGTTGGAGTTGTTGGCGAGTTCATGCAGAATAGGCACTGAGTTTGTCACCGTGGTGAGGTCGTCTCGAATAATAAGTTCTCTTGCCACGTACAATGTGGTGGTTCCCGAACTTAAAAAAATTGTTTCATCCGGTCCAATAGTCTTTGCCACGTGCTCGGCGATCTTCTTTTTTTCATCCGCCATGGAGTTCATGCGCTCGATGATGGGGGGTTCTTTGTGTCTCACAGACTTCTTTGAGCGTAGGGCTCCTCCATAAATGCGTTCAATACCCGATCGCTCCTCAAGCAGTTTAAGATCACGCCGAATTGTCATATCAGAAACCTGGAATTTTTCCTTAAGTTCCTGTACGGTGACATTTCCGTTGTTTTCGAGAATCTCCAAGATCGCTTCGACGCGCTGCTCTTTATACATACCACTCTCTTAGGTCTTAAGTACTAGCTTGCTTCAATTATTGTTCGCAAATGTTTATTAGTCAATAAAACGAACAACATCGAACATTTATTTCAACCATTGGATAAGTAGCCGGCATTGTTCAAGCACAACGATGGAGCAGGTAATCATTCTCTCTCTCGCTCTTTTCACCCCCTCGTAATGGCCAATAATCAACTATTTCCCCCTTACTATTAGTTTAAACACCTGGTTTCGTCTTTCGGCGCGAAAAAACAAGGTTGTTACATAGGTGAAAACAAGTATGGGGATTATAAGTTTAGGTTCTCCTCCAAAAAGTGTGGGTAGTATACATAATTCAACATTCATGGAGAACG
>CAYLOO010000044.1:0-22450 GCA_964385355.1 uncultured Anaerolineaceae bacterium | reverse complement strand
TAACTTCCACACTTCCAGTTTGATGGCGCATATGATCTATATTCTCCCTTTACAAAGAAAATGAGCAGGTGCTTTCACACCTGCCCTGAGTTTACACCAGCCTATTATTTGAGCAAGTTTGGAATTCTAAACCTGCGGTTCTAGCGCAGCTTCTGGTAATTCAAAACCGCGCCTTTTTAAGGCTCGCTTCAGATCCGCAAGACTCTTTCGCCCAAAGCCATCGATATCAAGTAACGCCTGATCGCTTTCTGCCATCATCTCAATCGCTTTGCCGACATCCAGGATGCCCGCTTTTGCAAGTGACGACTCCGCTCGAGCGCTAAGTTCCAGTTCTGCAATGAGAAGGTCGGGGGATGTTTTCGCAGCTTCGCGGGTTTCTGCATTCTCAATATGCTGCTGTCGTGCTTCGAGCTTCTTGTAGAAGCGATCAACCTGCCCTTCTGTATCAACAATGCGCTGCTCACCTGTGTAAAAAGGGTGACATTTTGAGCAGACATCAGTGTGAATCGATTCAACCGTAGATCCAGTTTGCCATGTGTTGCCACATACACAAACGACCGTCGTGTTAGGGAAATACTTCGGATGGATATTTTCTTTCATCAGATTACAACCTCACCAAATAGGAGCCAATACCTCATCACTTGATAATCGAGATCCGGTGGTAATTGCACCGACCTGTTCCTGCCACGTGATGCGGAAGTAGTTATTCTGGGACTACGTTGACGCGTTTGCGTCCTTTGCTAACGAAATCGAAGTGAACTAACCCTTCTGCGACAGCATACAAAGTGTCATCTTTGCCGCGTTTTACGTTCACCCCTGGATGGATGCGGGTTCCGCGCTGGCGCACCAGAATATTTCCGGATCGCACACGCTCACCGCCAAACTTTTTCACACCCAGTCGCTTAGAGTGACTGTCACGTCCGTTGCGGACCGAACCGCCGCCTTTTTTATGTGCCATTCTCTATCCCTACACTATTCTTTAGCCGTAGATTTCTTACCGGAAGAAGACAATTTGGAATCTGTCTTTGTCGACTTTGGTTTAGCCTTAGTGGCCTTCTTTCCCTTGGTGGTTGCGGTCTCCTTTTTAGAAACCGTTCCCGTGGTTTTCTTCGCCATCGAAGCTGCCTTCTTCGTGGTCTTCTTCGCGGGGGGCTTTTCCGCCTTGTCAGTTTCTTTCTTGCTCGTCACTTTCTTTTCAGCCGGCGCCAGCGTTATTTTGTCAACGGACACACGCGTATATTGCTGCCGGTGACCTTTTTTACGACGATATCGTTCCTTCGGGATATATTTGAAGACAATGATCTTCTTGGCTTTTACCTGGTCGAGCACTTTACCTTTAACCGAAGCCCCTTTGATCAACGGTGTGCCGACTTTAATAGCAGAGCCATCTACAGCGAGGAGCACTTCCTTGAACTCAACCGGTTCGCCTATATCCAGCGGTAACCGATCGACTTCGATGGGCTCCCCTTCCCGGGCGATATATTGCTTACCGCCGGAACTTACGATTGCGTACTTCATTCACTTCCTCCAGCTTCGCTTCACCACCGCACCCGCAGTAATTATTACAGCAACTGCCGGTCGACGGGGAAGTTGGGGATTCACACACCCGCCCCAACGTCTTTGCGCTGGGGCCGACGTAGCATTATAACGAGTGTGTTACGAACCTGTCAACGATTAGTTCAAAGACAGCCCTACCTATTAATCGGCTGCGACTGCCTCTGCTTCAACGACTTCATCCTCAGGCTGTGATTCAGGAGAGGCTTTTGCCTCTCCGTCTATTCTCTCATCATGGAGAGCGACTTCTTTGCCAGGAAAGCCGGTGCCCGCCGGAATAAGCTTGCCGATGATCACGTTTTCTTTTAGACCACGCAAGTAGTCGACTTTGCCTTCGATCGCTGCACCTGCCAGCACTTTGATCGTATGCTGGAATGATGAAGCCGAGAGGAAGGATTCAGTGCTCAGCGAAGCCTTGGTTACCCCGAGTAGAATTTGCATGGCGTTTGCTGGTTGTCCCCCATCTTTCAGCGCTCGCTCATTCATCCTCTGCAGGTAATATCGATCGATGAGATCGCCCGGAAGTAGTTCCGTGCTGCCTGCATGCGTGATCTGAACCTTAGAAAGCATCTTGCGAGTGATGACCTCGAAGTGCTTGTCATTGATGTTCTGTCCCTGAGAGCGGTAGACTTTCTGAACTTCGGTTAGCAAATAAAGCTCGCATGCCTCCCGTCCAAGAATGCTTAAGATGCGATGAGGGTTCAAGGATCCTTCAGTGATCTGGAAGCCTGCATCGACCTTGTCCCCCTCTTTTACAAGCAGCCGTGCGCTCGCGGGAATGTCATAGGCTTCCTCTTCCAGGAGATCGTAAGAGACGGTGACTTTTCGATTCTTGATGTGTACTCGTCCCGCGTGACTGGCGATGATTTCCGATTCGCCGCGCTTTGCGATAAGCGCTCCTGCCTCGATCTCGTCTGCATCCTCTATACGCAACGACCAATTGCCTGGGACGTTGTATTCATCCTTGACCAATTCACTGTTAACGACTTCAACCACACGGGGACCATCGGGAACATCAGGGCTGATAACTTGGATCGTCCCTGCAATCTCAGCGATTACAGCTTCACCCTTGGGTTTCTTTCGCGCTTCAAATAACTCCTCAACGCGCGGTAGGCCCGTTGTGATGTCTCCCCCCGCAGCGACACCGCCAGTGTGAAACGTTCGCAGCGTCAGCTGCGTGCCCGGCTCACCGATTGACTGCGCCGCCACGATACCGACGGCTGATCCAAGCTCAACGACGTTGCCTCGGCCAAGATCCATACCGTAACACTGCTGGCACATCCCGAATTGCAGCTCACAGGTTAAAGGTGAGCGAACGAAAGCTTCTTGGACACCCGACGCCGCGATTGTTTTAACAGATTCCAGATCGATCAGGGCACCTTTTTTGATAAGCACTTCGCCGGTATCAGGATCTACAATTTTGCTCCCTGCAAATCGTCCATATAGACGTGGGGCGAACTCCTGGCCGGCAACATCATCCGACCGCCGTATCCAGATTCCTTTCTCCGTCCCACAATCCTCAGCGTTGATGATCATATCTTGAGCCACATCCACCAAACGCCTGGTCAGATATCCAGCATCCGCAGTCCTGAGAGCAGTATCCGTTAGACCCTTTCGGGCGCCGTGAGTCGAGATGAAATATTCCAGTGTAGTTAATCCATCTCGGAAGCTGGAGCGGATTGGCAAGGGGATGATTCGGCCTGCTGGATCCGCCATCAAACCGCGCATCCCGGCGAGCTGCGTAATCGCACCGAACCCGCCTTTCGTGGCACCAGAAATCGCCATCATGCTTAGATTTCCTGCCGGATCCATGGACTCCTCAACCGCTTCAGCGACAGCCGATGTGGTTTTTTGCCATAGATCGATAATCCTCTCTGTCTGTTCCTGTTCTGTCAGGAGCCCGCGACGGTAATCCACTCGCACTGCTTCGGTTTGTTCGAGAGTTGTCGAAACAATTTCTCGCTTCGATGCTGGAACCGTGATATCTGAAATGGCGATAGTCGTCCCAGACTTGGTCGCGTAGGCAAACCCAATGTCTTTGATCGCGTCAACAACTTCAGGCGTACCATCTTCGTGTAGGAACCTGTAAACGTCTCCAACAAGATCTTGGATAGCCCCTTTGTCAAGAACCCGGTTGACGAACTGAAGTTCTTCCGGGAGGATCCGGTTGAAGATTACGCGTCCAACGGTGGTATCGATGATACGCTCCTCTTGCACTGCTAAGCGCTCGTCGTTTTCGTCGTACCATGTCGCTGCAGAAAGTTTGATCGGGGCATGGATGCTGACCTGGCCGAGGGTATACGCCATTTCCACCTCATCCTTATCACAGAAGGCTTTTCCAGTGCCTACATGCTCCTTGCCATCATCAATCATCGTCAGGTAATAAACACCGAGAACCATGTCCTTCGTAGGACCGACAACCGGTTCGCCATCTGCGGGTTTAAGAAGATTGACTGAGGAAAGCATCAACTCTCGAGCTTCAGTAACTGCCCGTTGGGACAAAGGTAAGTGAACCGACATCTGGTCACCGTCGAAGTCCGCGTTGAATGCAGCACAGACAAGTGGGTGCAAATGGATTGCCTTTCCCTCAACGAGAACCGGCTCAAAAGCTTGAATACCAAGTCGATGGAGCGTTGGCGCCCGGTTGAGAAGAACTGGTCGATCCTTAATTACTTCCTCTAAGACACCCCATACCTCGGGTCGCTCTCGTTCGATGATCCGCTTAGCACCCTTCACGTTTGCAGCGAAGTCATAAGCCACCAGCTTGGATATCACGAAGGGCCTATAAAGTTCAAGAGCCATCGTTTTTGGTAAACCGCACTGAAATAGCTTGAGATCCGGTCCGATCACAATGACTGAACGACCCGAATAATCTACACGTTTACCGAGTAGATTACGGCGAAAGCGGCCTTTCTTTCCTTTTAGCATATCGCTCAAGGACTTCAGTTCCCGCCTTCCTCGACGTGACAGCGCTTTGCCGCGTTGTGAATTGTCGATCAGAGAGTCAACCGCTTCCTGAAGCATCCGCTTCTCATTGCGGACAATCACATCTGGAGCGCCTAGCTCAACAAGACGCTTTAGGCGATTGTTTCGGTTAATCACTCTGCGGTAGAGATCGTTGAGATCAGAGGTAGCAAACCGACCACCATCCAATTGGACCATGGGTCGAAGATCTGGGGGAATGACAGGCAATATCGTCATTATCATCCATTCGGGTTTATTACCAGATCGTCGAAAGGCTTCGACAACCTTGAGACGCTTGGTCGCCTTCTTCTTGCGCTGCTTGCTTCGCGTGGTACGCACTTCCTTCCACAGGTCTTCAGCAAGTTGCGGCAAATCAATGTGCTGGAGAATCTCAAAGAAAGATTCCGCGCCCATATCGGCCCGGAAGACCTGCCCCCACTTCGACTTCAGTTCCCGGTAACGCGTCTCGCCCAAGAAAAGCATCTGATGGATGCTGAGCAATTCTTCACGATCCTCTTCTAGCTGCTCGAGGGACTCGACCCCTTCGTCAAGGACGGTGTTCTCGATTTGAGAGAGCGCAAGATCTGAGTCTGCCTTTACCGTTTCCACTTCCATCTTGAGCGTTGCGAGTTTCTTATCGCGCTCGTCCTTCAAAGCCGATTCGACCTTATCAAGATGGGATCTCACTGCTTTTTGGACCTTCTTAAGGTGGTCCTTGTTGATCTCATCCCCTTTCTCGGCAATAGCTACATCAAGAGCCTGGAAGTGAATCGGGCTGCGGATGGTCTTCCCTTGCTTGTCAGACAGACTGCTCTCCAGACGCTGTCCTTCACGCATGACATGGGCAATTTGCTCCGCGACCTCTTCGTCATAAGCAGCCTGTATCTCTTTCTTCGTATCGCTGAGCTCCGCAAGTCTTTCTTTCTTTTCAGCTCTGATTTCAGCCCGGCGTTGTTTAAGCGTATCCCTCTCTTCTTTCGCCCGTCGATCAAGCTCATCCTCAATGCGCTTTAATGCCTTGCTCCTCGCGTCTTCATCGACAAATGTGACGACGTACTGAGCGAAGTATAAAACGCGGTCAAGATTGCGCCGGGAGATGTCCAGGAGTAATCCAAGGTAAGATGGAACTCGCCGTGTATACCAAACGTGCGCTACTGGGGCGGCAAGAGTGATATGCCCCATCCGTTCTCGGCGAACAGACGAACGAGTAACCTCAACATTACACTTCTCACATGTAATCCCTTTGAAGCGGATGTTCTTGTACTTCCCACAATAGCATTGCCAATCCTTCTGCGGTCCAAATATCGCCTCACAGAAGAGGCCGTCTTTTTCCGGTCGTAGTCTGCGGTAGTTAATCGTTTCCGGCTTTAATACCTCACCATGTGACCAATTACGGATGGTCTCCGGTGATGCCAGACTGATTCGGAGCGCTCGAAATTCCTTAGAATCCACCAAATCTACTCCCTCGCACGTGGCGATGGTTGAACTGTATCGGCGATCTTATTCGAACATTCGTGCTTCTGTGAGTGCGAACGAAAACAAGCGCATGAGGCGTCTTTTAACCTCAAGCGCTTTCTGCGCCGACCAACAAATCGGTTATCACGACGATTACGGGTGGAATTATATCGGATAACCTATGTGTGTCAAGAGAAATCTAGCTGAATGTGCGGTCACCCACCTGTATCAGTCGTATTCTTCTTGCCTGGGAACTCTCCAGTCCATCTCTCAGGAAATAATTCTAAGGCTCGCTGCGCTGTTTTCACGATATGGGGATCCCGGTCGTACTTCAATTTCTGAAGCGCAAGCTGAGCTTCTGCAGTATGCCACTCAACCAGTTTCAATAAGGCTACCATGCGTGACCGGCTTGTATCAGCTTGCTTTGACTCGCCACCCTCATGGATGTAGCCCACCCGGGGCTGCTCAAGGATTTCTATCAGCACCGGGACGATTGCCGGGTGTTGTATCTGCGTCAGTTCTTGGACGGCGGTATGTGCCTGCTCCAAGTCCGCCAGACGCAACGCACGGAATCGGAATAGCTGAATGGTCGTGAATATCGCTAATTCGCGCACAAGTGGATCAGGATTATCCATCGCCGCTTCAATCTCACCAAGGATGTCATCATCTTGAGCCATCCCCGCGCGGTTGGCGAAGGCAATTGCCTCCCTCATCCTAATCCCCGGGTCGCTAGCGCGTAGGTCATACTCAGTTCGTGCACGCTCCAGCAAACGGCCAACAGGAGTCTGTTGAGTTAGTATTGGTTGCTCGTCCGAAAAACCCCGTTCCTCAGGTGGTGTATCTAACAGGGTTAAAGCATTTTGGACAGCCGGGGTTACAAGTTCTTCGTTTAACTCAAGCAAATCAGTCAGGTAAGATCTTAAGCTGGTTGTTCCAGACTGTTGAGTTACTTCGCGCGCACGCTTTCGCCAGAGATTCACATCCTCAGCTATATGTTGCTGTTCAACTCGCAGGACTTGCTGTTGCTCACGAATCGTTTTCTTCCCCTCATCATCAGCATCCGATATCTCCCGCGCAAGTTCATCCAACTGTTCGCTCAGCTGGATAAACTCCTGCTGAACTGCACTGGCTTTGCGCTCCAAAGCATCTTTCACGTGTGGCAGCCCAATTCCAATGGCCACGAATTGCCTCCATCCAATCTACTTCAAGGGTCGGACAACAATTATCTGCTGTTCAGCGTTGACCAACGCCACACCACACTCGCTCTTATGCTTATATGCTTAATCAAAGAACCCATCAAGAGAAGCTTCAAAGAAAACGAGCACACTAGTCAGTATAGATAAGGACCTATACTGCGTCAACCAGTTCCCAAGTTCTACTTCTCCAACCTTTTGTTGGTATTAGTTAGGTTGCGCAAGACCCACAGAGACATTGACCTATCCCCGATACGCTTATAGAATGCATCTTGTCATTAAATAGAAAACCGGGAGGAGTATTTCATGGCGAAGATCGCTGACATTGAAGGCATTGGACCAAAGTTCGCTAAGAAACTACACGCGGTAGGGGTTCGATCTACAGGTCGACTCCTCCAGATTGGTGCTGATAAACGAGGGCGAAAGGATCTTGCTGAGGAGACCGGAATCTCGGAGAAGCTTGTCCTTGAGTGGGTAAATCTCGCTGACCTTATGCGGATTAGGGGGATAGGAGAGGAATATAGCGACCTCCTCGAAGAAGCCGGAGTGGATACGGTGAAAGAGCTTGGTCATCGCGCGCCAGAGAACCTTTTCGGTACACTCGTTGAGATTAATGAAAAGAAAGCCCTCGTTCGCAGGCTGCCTGCATCTAAACAAGTGAAATCCTGGGTTACTCAAGCAAAAAAGCTCCCTCCTGTTGTGAAATACTAGTTACGCCATTGGGCTTCCAGTAGAGAAAAACCAGATCATTTTTCTCACCGAATATCACCATAGATGAATCTGGTCTTCAACCAAATCCTGATATTGTCTCATCAATCGGTGGCCAGGTTCTCGACTCCAAGACCAGTATTACTCTAGTCATCTGTGACAATGACAGCCTACGCATTCTTCAAGGGGGATCCGTTGTAAGTGCCGGCATCGATAAGATTCCCAACATGGAGCTAAGCGAGATGCGAGCATATTTCCTCGCTGAGGACGGAAGAGAAATTCCATCCGTTTCAGAAGACGAAATGCGAGAAGTCGATCGAATTGCTGTCCAGGATTTCAACCTTGGCGTTCTCCAAATGATGGAAAACGTGGGAAGAAACCTGGCTTCCCACGTTATTGACGTCTTCGGTGGAACAGGAAATATCACCATCCTCGCCGGGTCTGGTGGAAATGGCGGCGGCGGCCTCTGCTGCGCCCGACACCTCCATAATCGAGGTTTCAAGATACAACTCCTTATGACGAAGCCCGCGGGGGCATTGGAAGGACCGGCGGCAGCGCAGTTCGCAATCCTCTCGTCAACCGGGATTGTCGCATCAGACGTAGAAGATTCAGAAAGGTTGATCTCCGAAGCAACCGTTGTTATTGACGCTTTGATAGGCTACAGTCTACAAGGTGCGCCGCGCGGCAACACTGCAATGCTAATCGAAGCAAGTAACCGGTGGGCAAAGAATGTTGTCGCCCTCGATATCCCCTCTGGTGTTGACGCAACAACCGGCGAAAGCCCGGGAATATCGATACAAGCCGACAGAACGGTCACACTGGCATTACCTAAGCGCGCCCTTGATCCTTCCATGTACGAACTCTACCTCACAGACATTGGTATTCCGCCAGAAGTCTACCGTCCACTTGGGATCACTCTTGACCCAATCTTCGCGGAACACTTCTTAGTGAAGCTGATTACTCGAGAAGACAACTAGCATATCCATCTCTGTTGAGTTGATTTCGCGCAAACCAAGCATCCTGTATAATCGATATCGTGAGTGAAAAAGAGGAACGAATTGTGTCCCCTGATAACCAGGGGGACGATCATAACGAAGTCCCTATCCGACCGCGTTACTTGCACGAAATGATCGGACAAGACCGGGTTAAGCAGAACCTCGCAATTCTGATTGAGGCGGCAAAGGGTCGTAATGAGGCGCTTGATCATGTCCTTTTTTACGGACCTCCAGGTCTGGGGAAGACGAC
Source organism: uncultured Anaerolineaceae bacterium (assembly GCA_964385355.1). GTDB lineage: Bacteria > Chloroflexota > Anaerolineae > Anaerolineales > E44-bin32 > E44-bin32. The sequence continues at coordinate 13,331 of CAYLOO010000044.1, read as the reverse complement.
GCTTGCTCATATCCTGTGCATAGAGATGGGGGTCAATTTGAAGATCACCTCCGGGCCAGCGATTGAACGAGCTGGAGATCTCGCCGCAATCCTCACCAACCTGCAAGCGGGGGACATCCTCTTCATCGATGAGATCCATCGCCTCGGGCGTGCAGTCGAAGAGATCCTTTACCCTGCTATGGAAGATTTCGCACTCGATCTGACAATTGGCAAGGGACCAAGTGCACGTTCGATTCGCCTGAAACTTCCCCGTTTCACAACCGTAGGCGCCACAACCCGCCTTGCGCTTCTAACCGCCCCACTTCGAGCCCGCTTTGGAGCCATTCATCGGCTGGAATTCTATGACGATGAGTCAATGGCAGGGATCGTACGCAGAGCTTCTGAAGTGTTCCAAGTTAGCATGGACGAACCAGGGGTCAGAGAAATCGCCCGCCGTGCACGAGGGACCCCACGCGTCGCTCTGCGCTTACTTCGCCGGGTCCGCGACTTCGCTGAAGTCCGAGCCGATGGTCGGATTACTCAGAATATTGCCAGGAATGCCTTAGCTTTAATGGAGATCGACGACCTCGGCCTGGATGATTCGGACCGCCGAGTCCTGGACACAATTATTCGGAAATTCAGCGGTGGGCCCGTAGGGCTTCAAACGATATCCGCATCGATCAGCGAAGAGCCAGACACAATCATGGATGTCGTCGAGCCCTACCTGCTCCAACTCGGATTTATCGATCGGACTCCGCAGGGGCGCGTCGCCACGCCAAAAGCATACGAGCATCTCGGATTGCCGTATCAAGGCTCACCGCAGAAACGTCTCCCCGATTTGTGAACCGCGCTGAAGGATAATGGATCTCTCTTCTATCGCACGTTGGCTCATCCTCGCTGGAGTGGCGATTATCATCATCGGCGTGGGTTTATGGCTGGTAGGTCGGTTTGATCTGCCTCTTGGCCGTCTTCCAGGGGATATTCACATCCAGAGAGATGGATTCTCATGCTTCATCCCCTTGGCAACCTCAATCCTCCTGAGCCTGCTGTTAACATTGGCGCTTAATATCCTGCTCCGCTTCCTTAACCGGTAACCCGTGCGAACTACGGATTTCGATTATCACCTACCTGAAGAATGCATTGCCCAGAGACCCGCGAAACCGCGGGATAGCTCTCGCTTACTCGTATTTAATCGGGACGATGATCATGTGGAACATCGGATTTTCCACCAGCTTCCCGACTATCTCGACTCGAACGATGTATTGGTACTCAACGAGACACGCGTCATCCCAGCTCGACTGAAGGCCCAGAAAATTCCCGGGGGTGGGCATGCGGAAGTATTGCTCCTGCAGCGGTTGAAGGAGAGGACCTGGAAGGTGATGGTAGGAGGCAGCGGTCTTAAACCCGGCAAGGAGCTTCAGATTCTAAATGGTCCGCAAGCAGAAATCCTAGAAGATCTCGGGGGGGTACAGCGGGTACTTGTCTTCTCCGAAGCAATCTCACCCCTTCTGGATCGATTAGGTGAGATGCCCTTACCCCCTTATATCCATACCCCATTAGAGGAAAATAGTGAATACCAAACAACATTCGCCAGACACCCTGGATCTGCCGCAGCGCCTACGGCGGGGCTGCATTTCACGCCAAGCACCATTAAAGCCATTGAAGAAAAAGGAGTTCGGATCGCAAAGGTCACGCTCCATGTCGGCTTGGATACCTTTGTCCCGGTCCGCGAGGAGGATCCATCCCAACATCCAATTCATAGTGAGTGGTGCCAGGTCCCGTTGAACGTCGTTCAAGCGATAAGAGCTGCGAGGGAAGCGGGCGGAAAGGTTATCGCCGCTGGGACAACAACCGTTCGAGCGCTGGAAACAGCAGCGCGAATAACCCCTGAGCAGGATATTTCCCCGTTCGAGGGGCCGACTTCTCTTTATATCTTGCCCGGTTTTGACTTTCGCGTCGTCGATGTGATGCTCACCAATTTCCACCTTCCTCGCTCGACCCTGCTGATGATGGTCTCCGCATTTGCCGGCCGGGAACAAATCTTACAGCTTTACAATGTGGCTACAATGGAAGGTTATCGCTTCTATTCCTTTGGCGATGCCATGCTTATATTGTAAACAATTTTTAAATAACCTTGTAAATACCTTGCAAACATTTACATGAATACTCCCACTCCCAACCAGAGGGGGGCAGGCTGAGAAAAGAAAACCCCCGACCCTTGCGAGGCGGGGGTTTGGCTATGTGGATGACTAGGGAAGCCGTTTACAGCAAGTGACAGGTCTGGTAGCACTACAAGCTGATGTTCTAATTTCTTCTGCGGCTGGGTGAATAATTGCTCCATCACCCTCGTACGAGTTCCAAGTCCAGCCACCACAACTATACATGGTCCAGCGACTGTCGTTTGGATCGCCACTATATGACATATAAAGGGAGCCAAGCTTAGCATTGTCTATCCAAGAAGTCGTCGTTGTTGAGAATCTCACCCCAGAAGTAGCCATAGCATTCTCGATTTCCATTATGCTGCAGAAATGCGACTCGGAATATTCAGCAATGCACAAATCATTCATCCCAACTCTTCCCCCCGCATCCCCATCAGTTTCTGCTGTTGTATGGAAAACGTATAGCACACCTGAATCCCCGCCTGGGAGTTGGGCTAAGAATTTCATGACAAGGGGTAGGAAAACGCTATTCGAGCTATTCTGCACTGGCTCGGCTAAACCTGCTGCACGTCCAGTAAACAACCCAATGACTGTGCTTCCAACAATTGCCATCAGAATAAAAACCCCCACAAGTGCCACGCTTCGCTTAGTCATTTTCCTCCTCCTTCATGAATGGCATAAAAGCCGAACCTCGACTGAGGAAAGGCTTTTATAGTTTAGTGAGAGTGCCCGGGCAAAAACCTTCCAGGCCGAGTTAATTAATGTCAGATACAGATGACTGAATTAAGGAATGGTATTCAATAGGGAACCAATCCCCCCTGAAATGCGAGGGAGACCCACACTCAGGGGCTCAGCATTCTCGTGTCATTGCACGGGGGATGCCCAATCTCATCGTTGACTTTCAAACATCCGTATGCAATACTTCCGTAAGTGTTTTCCCTTCCTTTGCTATTTTTGAAAGGAGGAGGTGGTGCCAATGATAGAACACTATGCTGAACGTGCTGCGGCATCCCTCCTCCCTTGTGGATAAGGATGCCGCAGCGCAACGAAGAGCCGCCCGCATGGGCGGTTCTTTGTTTTTCTTCCTGCTAGCAAGGAATTCTATTTAAAAATACGAATCCTGGAGTTGTCGTGCGCTACCTTTTCCCGATCTTGCTTTCCCCCTCGGGTAACTTCATGCGATGAATGTTTTCATAAATCCAAGTCCAGCGAATAGCGCGACTAAAGCGAGGAACATTCCAATAAAGGCGATGATGCCCCTATGTCCGAAGACTTGCGCACTAATCCCCCCCAATACAGCATAAATCAAGCTCATTGCAAGCCAGCCAAAGACAGGAGCCGACTCCGGGTTGAAGGCCCACACCACACCCCTTGACATCGCCCTTAAGCCATAATACTTCCATTCCGGCAAGCATACTGTAAAAGGATCTGGCGCCAATCTCACCGACGCCACTGAGTCTCGGCACCCTTGATCTATGGCGATCGCCATTTCGACGATTCCAGCCACAATAAAAAAGAACGCCATAGCGAGCAAGGCTCCTATTAAGAAAGTCTTCTGAGTTTGATCAAGTTTTAATTGCGGTACGATCTGCAAAGTAAATGCTCTCCTTCATTCGAAGTATCAAGTAAACCGGCTGTCGATCTCCTAAACTGAACCCCGGACTACAAGTTATCATTCCATGACGAGTCTATTGAAGATCCCAGTAGAGGAATTCTTCGACATTGCTTGTAAAATTGGGAGTCTGGGCTGCGCTTATGAATAAGCCGAAAAGACCTTCGCCATGAGTAGTATCCGTGAGAGTCGTAAGCAGCTCGCCCTGGGCATAGAGCTTCAACTCATTCCCTTGCGCCCAAACACCAATGCGCTGGGTTTGATCCGATCCTGCTGCGAGATGGGCGCTTGGCGTCCAATCGAGAATTTTACTCATCACCTCCCCATCCCAGGAACGCAGCGAGTAACGACCATCACAGGATATGCCAAATAGATACCCAATATACCCTTTGTCAGACGCGGGCGCGCGGAACATCAAACCATAAGAATCTCTACCCGAGCAGATTTCTGCGGTTCCAGTAGCTTCGATGTAGAAATTTAAATCCTTTCGCCAGCTGAGCAACCACCCGTTGTAGAAATCAGCATTGAAGGCCGTCATGGCTAGCTTGTTTTCAACAATTTCGAAACGGGTGTGGTCATCCTCATAAGTCGCCCAATCGCTCGCATCCGTAAAGTCATCCTGCCATGTCGGATCGCCCAAAGACGCTCGCGGATCGGATGTGCCCAGCGTCGGGGAGGCGGTAGGTGTCTGTGTGTTTGTCGCCGCCGGGGTTGCCGATGGCTCGAGCGTCGCAGTTGCGCTGGCGGTTGATTCAACAACCGGGGTGTTTGAGGGGACCGGCATGAAAGGCGGGAGCAGGAGATAGTCCCAAGCAAAATAGATGTCAGACCTCACTTCATCAACGCCCAGGGTCACCGTTTTACCAATCAAACCAGGTCCCGAACCCGATACTGGGTACGTCCAAGCGCCCGGCGCTAAGATGCTGGCGTTTACTTCACTCTCGGGGTCGATCGAAACGCAGTAATCCCCTGCAGCCAACCCACTGAAGATAAAGAGCCCATCCGCGGCAGTGGTTGTTGTATCTCTACCTGAAGAGGGACATCCGCCATCACCCAACTGGACATCCACGCTGTGGAGCCCAATCTCAGCAGTGTCCAATTTCCCGTTCGCAATCCAATTCATTCCACCGGGTCCGCCAACACATCCTTCCGGAGCCGTATCTATTTCGGTCCCTTCTGGTGGGGATGCGCACAGGTCATGCCAAACTCGCCCTGCAATAGCGCCACTTCCCCCTCCATCATCGATCACCTCGTCAGTCCCGCTTTCACTAATGAAGGGTACGTTGCACGAGGGAAGAGCGATCATGAGTATCAGCGCGATCAGGAGGACAAGCATGCTGTGGTTACGAACAATCTTTTTCATCAGAACCTCACAGACTTTTCATCAATTGGACGCTAGAGTCTGTACCAAATTTTAACAGAAAAAACCACCGTCACTATAGCATGACGATGGTTGTAATAAAAGGCGCAGGTGCCCCCACGGGGTTTCGAACCCCGGTTTCGGCCTTGAGAGGGCCGCGTCCTGGGCCACTAGACGATGGGGGCAGCGGAAGTCATTCTACCATTCGGGTTTTTAAGCGTCAACAGAGAGGCGTGGTTGCGGGATAGACCATGGTGTGTCCAAATTCATCTTGCGAAGATCAAAATCCTGGCAAAGCCCACATGCTATAATATTCAGAATACTTTTGTCCAAATTTACCTAGGTTAAGTCCATTAGATGCAACCACAAGAAATCGAACGCGCATTGCAGCGCATCCTTCCTCGTGTACAGAAACCAGGTCGCTACACAGGAGGCGAGCTGAATCAGGTTGTTAAGGACTGGGAAAACGTAGATCTGAGCGTGGCGCTCGTTTTTCCAGATCTCTATGATCTCGGCATGTCCAACCTTGGCCTCGCGATCCTATACGATGTCTTGAATCGCGAAAAGGACATTCTCGCTGAGCGCGTTTATGCTCCCTGGCCGGACATGGAAGCCGCAATGCGTCAATCCAAACTTCCGTTGTACTCTCTGGAGACAAAACACCTCGTCTCTGAGTTTGACATCATCGGCTTTTCACTTCCCTACGAAACCCTTTTTACAAACACCCTAAATCTCATCGATCTCGCTGGGATTCCGCTCTTTGCGGCGAAGAGACAACGGGATGATCCAATCGTAATCGCGGGAGGTCACGCAGCGCTCAATCCAGAGCCAATGGCCGAGTTTTTTGATGCATTTGTAATCGGTGAGGGCGAAGAAGCTATCCTTGAGATCGCTCGCTGTGTTCAAGATTGGAAAGCCAGCGGACATGAACGTAAAGAACTTCACCTCGAACTCGCCAAAATCTGGGGTGTCTATGTACCCAGCCTGTATCAGATCCATTACTTGGATGATGGGACCATCTCCCGAGTCGAACCCCTCCATGAGGATGCTCCACTCCCAATTCTGAAGCGCATCGTTGGGAGAATGCCCGAACCTATCACTCGATTCATCGTGCCCTTCATCGACGTTACGCACAACCGCATACCCATCGAGATCATGCGCGGCTGCACACGCGGATGCCGTTTCTGTCAGGCCGGCATGATCATGCGCCCTGTCCGTGAACGACCTATCACAGAAGTTCTAGACGCCATTCAGGAGGCGACCCATATCACCGGCATCGATGAGGTCGGCCTTCTCTCGCTGTCCTCTTCCGACTATACAGAGATCTTGCCTTTAGTGCGTGCTGTGAATGAGCGCTTTGGGGAGCAGCAGATAAAAATCTCGCTTCCCTCTTTGCGCATCGAGACGGTCTCTGTCGAGCTGATGGACCTGCTACATGGACACTCATCGCGATCAGGATTCACATTAGCCCCCGAAGCTGCAACAGAGCGCATGCGCGAGATTATCAATAAGCCCGTTGACACAGAGCAGCTTCTGGAAACCGTACGCGAGATCTACAGCAGGGGATGGCACACGATAAAGCTATATTTCATGATCGGCCACCCATCCGAAACCCTTGAGGATGTCCGGGAAATTGCGGCGCTATGTAAGGCTATCTTGGCCGAAGGTCGAAAGATTATGGGAAAACGGGCTAAAGTGAACGCGGGCGTCAGCACCTTCATCCCTAAACCGCATACACCTTTCCAATGGACCCCATGTGATACAACAGAGCAAATCGTGATGAAACAGGATCTTTTAAAGCAGGAGCTGCGCGGTCGGGGATTAAAATTAAACTGGAATGAGCCCGGGGAGACAATGCTCGAATCCTGGCTCTCCCGCGGTGACCGAAGGATGAGTAAAGCAATCTATCTCGCCTGGAAAAGCGGAGCGAAATTCGATGCCTGGCACGAACACTTTGATTTCGACCTTTGGCTTCAAGCTTTCGAAGCTGCTGACCTGGATCCCGCGTTTTACAGCCACCGCGAACGCCCAATTGACGAGACCCTTCCTTGGGACCACATTGACGCCGCGGTTAAGAAGCAGTTCCTGACCGAAGATTATCTTTTAAGCCAACAAGGGAAAACGCGCGTGGATTGCCGTGAACGTTGCTTCGCCTGTGGGATTCTGCCGAAGTACGCTAGTCTACGCAGGGAGAATCCAGGCAAGGGCTGGCAATGCCCCGAGGTCCATTCACCAGCTCACATATCACCTGAAAGCCCATCACCCGTAGGGACAAGACACGATGACGAATGACGACCGCTATCGTTATCGGATTACCTTTACGAAGGATGAGGCGCAGCGTTATACAAGCCACCTCGACCTGCAACGAGCCTGGGGGCGCCTCCTACGCCGAGCCGGGCTCCCCCTTCTATACTCATTGGGATTCAACCCCCGGCCGCGCATTCAATTGAGCACAGCTCTCCCCCTCGGGTGTTCAAGCGAACACGAACTAGCGGACATCTGGCTCACTGAAGAAATACCTTGCAGCGAGATGCTGGAACGGTTGCAGCATTCTGCACCACCGGGAACCAGAATCCTCGAAGTTGAACGCGCTGCCTTGAACGAACCTGCTCTCCCCAGCCAAATCGATGCCGTCTCGTATATCGTTCAGATCGATGCAGGTCTAACAGAAGAAGATCTGTCAAGCGCTATTCATGACCTCCTCTTAGCAAAGGTCCTAGAGCGGGAGCGCAGGGGAAAGACCTATGATCTCCGACCGCTCATTCTTGAACTAGAGATTTCGAGTGACGGAATGGAACACCCATCAATCAGGATGAAACTGGCAGCGAAAGAAGGTGCCACGGGGCGGCCGGAAGAAGTCCTCTTTGCCTTAGATCTTGACCCCTCAACGGCTAAGATCCATAGAATTCGCCTGCACATGGTTCAGATATAACTATCCTTTTACTTATGGGATCAAGAAGCAGCGCTTCTGGACGCATGTGCAGCTTGCGCATTGAGGTCCATGGGTAAACCTCCCCAGCAACACCCTTCCCCATCCTAAGGAGAATTTTACGTCGCGGAGTTTAGCCTGAGCGAAGCCGAATGGACTCTGCATGACAGGCTCCTGGCTATTGTCAATCTGAGCAGCGACGAAGAATCTCGTTCATGGCAAAAAACACATTTCAGTTCATAGAACAAGATGCTTCACTTCGTTCAGCATGACAAGTTCCTGAATAATGTCATTTCTTCGCCGTTTCACGGCTTTCTTGAAATGACATTGATAAATAAGGAGCCTTCCCGTCCATGTCATTGCCAGGATCCCTTCAGCGGTGCGCCCCACTCCTACGGTCCGGGACTTCGCAGGATAGACTCCGTGAAGAAGCAATCTCCTCCTGACAACGTATACGAGCCCCAAATTGTGGGGCTCGTATATATCATATATCTGTGATGATGCGCCTACGAATGGACAAAGTTAGAGCGCGAAGAGATTCATATACTTCATCGCCAGGTTTAAATCTCCCTTTAGAACGACCTTCTTCGTGGCAATGGCCGTCATCGGATTCAGCCTGCCTGTGATCATGTCGATGTAATCCGCAGCTTCTGCCGTCAAAGAGAGGTTTGGCTCTTCATGGACTCCCGGATCAGCCGTGCACGTCGAATCCTTTATCTCACAGATCCAGTCGCCCCCATCCTCGCCCAGGTGGAATTGGATCACGGCATCTACCCCTTCAGCCTTCTCTGGGATAAGCGCCCCCGGCATGCGTTCCATAAGATCTTTTACAGTTAATGCCATCATGAACTCCTTCGCTTAAGTGATTGATGTGTTAGGTTAATCTACATCTACTGCAGCAGATTCTCAAAGATACCAGCTGCCCCCATCCCTCCGCCGATACACATGGTTACCATGACATACTTCGACTTGCGGCGCTTCGCCTCGTGCATAATCTGCACAGTCAACTTGGCCCCAGTAGCACCGAGTGGGTGGCCAAGCGCGATCGCCCCACCGTTGACGTTGAGAATTTCTGTGTTCAAATCCAGCGTGCGAATCACCACCAGACTCTGTGAGGCGAAGGCTTCATTCAACTCGATCAGATCGAATTCTTCAAGTTTCATCCCATAGCGTTCCAACACTCTGGGGACAGCTTTGATCGGACCGATGCCCATGATCTCCGGCGGTACGCCAGCTGCTGTGAAGCCTACGAAGCGCATCCATGGCTCTAAACCCAATTCATCGGCTTTCTCTGCGCTCATGATGACTACCGCAGCCGCGCCGTCTGACAACGGCGAGGAATTTCCGGCCGTGACCAATCCTTTCGGGGAGAAAGCCGGTCTCAACTTGGCGAGACCTTCAATCGTCGTATCACGCCGGATGAGTTCGTCCTGATCGAAGATCACCGTATTCTTTCCGTCAAGCGTTGTTGTCGTGACCTCCAGGGGGACGATTTCTTCTTTAAACCTGCCGGCATCCTGCGCTTCTGCAGCCTTCCGGTGGCTATGGAAGGCGAACTCGTCCATATCCTCGCGGCTTACATCGTATTTATCGACCACGTTTTCCGCGGTCTGTCCCATGCTAACGTATACCTCCGGAATGCTATCCACTAAGTCGGGATGCGGACTAATCCGGAACCCGGTCATGGGAACCATGCTCATACTTTCCACGCCCCCGGCGACGATGATATCGGCTCCACCGGCAATGATCCGCTCACAGGACTGGGCGATCGTTTGCAGGCCCGATGAGCAGAAACGGTTAACTGTCATCGCCGGGACTGAAGATGGAAACCCAGCATGCATTGCAATCGGTCGAGCCACATTCAAACCCTGGCTGCCCTCCGGGAAGGCGCACCCGATCACGACATCATCCGCGATGGATTTGTCCAAATCGCCGGCGCGTTTCCAGGCTTCTCTTACAACCGCCGCGGCCATGTCCTCCGCTCGGTAATTTACCAGTGTTCCCCGTTTCGACCGGCCCACTGCAGTTCTTGCTCCTGAAACAATGACTGCTTCTCTATCCATAGCTCCAACTCCTTCAAGTATGGCAATCGCTTATGACGGGAGTGAGGCGTTGCGTTACGATCAGACAGCGGAAGCATTTCACGCTGTTGCCCAACCGTCTCTCCCCATTCACGACGTCGACTGCATAACCTTGATGCCCATCCGTTAATTTCTCAGCGGCTTGTTGTGCTCGATCATATGAGCCAATCGATCGAGTGTTTTCGGCTCGTGACATAACTCGATAAACACTTTTCTTTCCAATTCCAGGATATATTCCTCTGGAACCCACGTTGGATCGGTCAGATCCCCGCCGCAGAGAACCCAGGCCAGCTTGTTGACGATCACAGCATCATGCTCGGTTGCCCAGCCGGCTTCTCTCATCCCCCACACGGCGGCTTTCAGTGCAGCTAGAACATCCCTGCCCGCAGCGTATATGCGCTCCACTTTCGGTGGGCGATAACCCTCGGCGATCATGGCCAGAGCGCTTCTCTTGGCCTCTGCCAGGAGATACTCCTTCTTCATTACAATCCTGTCACCCGGCAAGAAGAAGCCCATCTCAAAAGCCTCAAAAGCTCCTGTCGCGACCTTGGACATTGCGGTCTGTTCAAATACTTTCTGCATGACAGATATTGGGTCGGCGTTTGGGATGCGCATGACCGGGTTGATTACCCTGCGGATTATTTCCTTCGTACCCGTCCCGGCAGGGATCACTCCCACGCTCATCGTCTCGACGAGTCCGATGAATGTTTCGGGGGCAGCAACACGCTTTGAACAGGCCATGCTGAGCTCAGCGCCACCACCAAGGACCATTCCATGCGGCGCGGCGACAACCGGCTTTGGAAAGTAACGCATTCTCATCAAGACAGATTGCATGCCCTCAACCATCGCCTCGATCTGATCAAAATCACCTTGCTGAGCAGCCATCCAGACCAGGAAGATGTTCGCTCCAGCCGAGAAGTGACGCCCTTCATTGCCGATCACGATCGCATCTAGACCACCTTCGTCAGCGAGATCCATGCTGTGTGTGAGCATGTTAAAGATATCCTGGTCTAACGCATTCGCAGTGCTGTGGAACTCGACCAGGCCTACTCGGTCGCCCATGTCAATCAGCGAAGCGGAGGCGTTGCGTTTCAGGATCGCGCCCTTCTTCGCTTTCAAGCCGGCGATGGGCAGGATTCTCTTATCCTTTTTTAGCGGTTTATACTTCTTCTCTTTCAAGTCGTAGTAGCTGACTGGCTCCCCCTTTTTATACTTATAGAAGGATTTGGTCCCATCTTTGACCATCGTCTTGACCCAAGATCCAACTTTGATCTTCATGTCCTTCATCCGGTCAAGCGATTCCTTTACGCCCAGCGCATCCCAGATCTCGAAAGGTCCAATTTCGCTGGCGAAACCCCACTTCATCGCCAAGTCGATATCGACAAATCGGTCAGCGATCTCCGGTACACGGCGGGATGCATACCCAAGAGCGAATGCTGTCGTCTCCCAGATATAGCGGGCTAATCGACGTGTCTCCTCGGATGCATCCTCATCATCGACCTGGGATAGGATCCAGCGGTAACGCTCACCCAGATCTTCCTTCTTTTTACCTTTGCTGAAGAATTCGAAACGCGGATTCAATGGAGCTTTATGCTCCATGGTTTCTGGGTCCAGAATCCAGAATTCCTTCGTTCCGTCTTCCATATCAACACGCTTATAGAAACCCGCTTTAGTTTTATTGCCCAACCATTTGCGTTCGATCATCCCCTCTAACATTTTGACCGAGGCTTCATGCTGCAGGACATCGCGGGTTTCGTCGTCAGGGATCAATTCGTACAGGTTCGATCCCACATGCGCGGCGATATCGTTTCCGATGAGGTCGCGCAGGCGGTAGACCGCCGTCTTCGGCCGCCCCACAAGGACGCCCATGATGGTATCGATCTCCTCGATGCTGTATCCATGATCCAAAGCGTAGGCAACCTCATAGGCGCTGGTGATGGAGAACATCCGGTTGGCGATGAAGTTTGGCGTATCCTTACAAATCACCACACCCTTACCGAGTGTTTCCTCACTGAACTGAACGATGTAGTCGAGCACCTCTGGTAACGTTTCCCCATGTGGGATCACTTCGAGGAGCTTCAGCCAGCGCGGCGGGTTGAAGAAGTGCATCCCCAGGAAGTGCCCCTGGAAAGATTCGCTGCGCCCTTCCGCCAGTGCTTTAATCGGCAAGCCGGATGTGTTGGTGGCGATGATAGTGTGCTCGGCGCGGATAGCGTCAATTAGCTCGAAGAGATCTCGTTTGATGTCGAGATTCTCGATGATGACCTCGACGATTAGATCGACATCGGCCAGCCGGTCGAAGTCGTCATCCAGGTTCCCAAGCGAGATAAGCTGCTTGGAAGTCTCGCTCAGAACGGCAGGTGGGCGGCTCTTTGTCACCGCCTTCCACCCCGCCTCGATTATCCGGTTGCGGACGGATGCATCCTCCAAAGTTTTTCCTTCCGCTTCTTCAGTAGCTGTGAGTTTAAAGGGTACGATGTCGAGCAGGAGCGTCGGGATTCCCAAGCCTGCGAACAGAGCGGCAATCCCGCCTCCCATCGTTCCCGATCCAATTACGGCTGCTTTTCGAATGTGATATTTCATAGGCTCCTCTCCTAAGCGTGAGCCATGGTTTTTTTGACTCACATTAAGAGCTATATTCATCAACGGCTTGAACGACACCGGGCATTAACCAGTTGCCAAATCGATCAACTCAACTCGTGTCGTGAGTATTCCAAGATCCGCCGCGCGACGATCAAGCGGTTAATTTGTCCCGTCCCCTCATAGAGATCGTTGATTTTCGCATCTCTAAACCATTTCTCCAGTAGATATTCACGTGAATAACCAAGTGGTCCCATCAACTCGACTGCGCGCTGCGTGATCTGGACGACCACATCCCCGGCTTTCACTTTACACATCGAGGCTTCGATCGTGTTAGCTTTCCGTTCATCTGCTAGCCACATTGCCTTAACCGTGAGTAGCCACGTTGAGCGCAGCATCGTCTCCATCTCCACGATCTCCCGCTCAATGTTGGTCATCTTGCTGCGCGGCAATCCATAGCGGATCTCCACACCCTGCTCCTGGAGCATCTCTTTCAATAACTCGAGGGTTGCACGAGCAATCCCAAGTGCCGAGGCGGCTACAAGCGGGCGTGTGGCGTCGAATGTGGCCATGGCGCCCTTGAAACCCTTCTCGGTCTTCTTCTTCTTTGTAACCACTTCAGGGCTGCCAA
>CAYLOO010000043.1:0-24317 GCA_964385355.1 uncultured Anaerolineaceae bacterium | reverse complement strand
CACATCATGTTTGGATTCACTCCAGTCGATTCCGATATAGACTTGCATTTGGACCTCCTTGTGCATTCACGAGAGGCCCATCAATCATGGCGGGGTGCCGGGTTCTTGTTAAGGCGCTCAAAGCGCAGCACGCTTTTGACGGTGCGACCCGCAAGGCTTGGGCGACGGTCTGAGGCAAGCGCTCAAAGCGCAAGAATGACAAGGTCGTTATTCCCAAGTCAGAGACCGATGGGTGAAGAGAGATGGTTGTTGCTATTTACTCTCTTTTACCTAATCGGTCTCTTCTTGTCCAGCATACAGTAACAAGAATGACATCAGCCAGGAACCTGTCATTTCGAGTGAGCCGTGAGGCGGCGATTAAGGAATCCCTGGGATGAACCTCAAATGCGCTCCTTCTCCGAAAGATATGTCCCATAATATTGAACACGCCTCATCGACATGCGATATACTCCTCATCAATTAAGTCGCATATCCCGCGAATAGATAGAGGGTTTCTGTAATACACATGATGACGTGGAGGAATAATGGTCACTATCTCGATTGAATATTGCGCAGCTTGACACTACACAGACCGGGCCATTGGTGCGATGGCAGAACTATTAAACACCTATGAATATAAAATCGACTCCATCAAGCTCATCCCTGCGGATGGGGGAAAATTTGAGGTCATCGTCGACGATAAGATGGTGTATTCCAAGCTAGACACAGGCAGGCATGTGGAACAAGGGGAGCTTTCAAGGCTCCTTGGTGAGGTGCTCTAGGAAATGGATCGGTATCCCTTAAACAGAGTTGACTTTACCGCTGCCCTCGATCTTGCAGGAGAAATGGATAAGTGAAAGTTGTCCTTCAGCGCGTTCGACGCGGTCGAGTTTCGATTGACGGCGATACAATTGCCGTCATCGAACGCGGCTTAGTCATCCTTATCGGCGTCGGGCACGCCGATACCACGAGTGAAGCGGAGTGGCTAGCGGAAAAGTGTGCCGTCCTGCGAGTGTTTGAGGACGAACAGGGTAAAACGAATCTATCTGTACAAGATGTGGGCGGCGAAGCGCTCGTGGTTTCACAGTTCACCCTTTATGCCGACACGCGCAAAGGTCGCCGCCCCAGCTTCATCAATGCCGCCTCTCCGGAGATCGCTCAGCCGCTTGTCGATCATTTTGTCGACCACTTGGAAAGGTTGGGCGTTTCCGTGCGGAAAGGGGTTTTCGGCGCCCACATGCTCGTTGAAATCGAGAATGATGGTCCGGTAACGATCCTGCTTGAGCGTGACCCCCCAGTCATAACAGAGGATCGGCGGTGATGGACCCGTTGGTTAACAGGTGCAAAGATTCCAACGTGTGGTTATTACATGATCGGTGGGGAAAAGCAGTCATTGATGGCAGGTCCATGTCAGCTTACCGTCCGGAGGGTAAAGTCCTACATGGTACAATCTGCGCGGATCAATAATGTATCGGGTCTGGTTTCAAGAGCATAAATAAAGGAGGAGTAAATGAACGTCGCAACATTGCTTTCGGCGCTAGCCACACTGGCATGGGTCGCAGCGTTAGTCGTGATAGGGCTAGCAATCGTCCGCGCCGCACGCGGGCAGCGTTTCCGGGCAGCGGGCGGTATTGTCATAGGCATAATCGTGCTCGCTCTGGCCCTCACAACCGTCAGTGCAGGTCTGGTCTTCATCCAACCTACCGAGCGGGGAGTCGTCATCACCGTCGGTGAAGGGGGCGTGCGCAAGGAAGCGCTTCAACCCGGCTTAAATTGGGTTGTGCCTTTCCTTGAGAACGTCATCCCCTACCCCATCTCTCGCCAGACGTATACGATGTCCATCGCACCTGAGGAAGGTGCAATCCGGGGCGACGACTCGGTTGAGGCGCGAACATCCGACGGTCAGATCGTCAGAGTAGACGCTTCCGTGATCTTCTCAATCAATCCGGCACAAGTGGTTGAGGCGCATATAAAATGGAAGGGTGAATATATAGACAACCTGGTCCGAACTGTCTCGCGCGGGGTGATACGTGATGCGGTTTCCCAGTTTGGGGTTCAAGAGGTCGTCACAACAGAGCGATTCGCCTTGCTGGATTCGATACAGACTGAATTGGATGCAGCTTTCGATGAGGGTTCATTAATCTTGCATGATTTTGTGCTGAGGAATATCGCCTTCTCCGATGAGTACGCTGCTTCCGTTGAGCAGAAGCAGATCGCCGAACAGCTGGCACAGCAGGCGGCCCTCATCGTCCAGCAGCGCGAACAGGAGGCTGAGCAGGCGCGGCAAGTTGCAGAGGGCTTGGCTGATGCCGCGGTAATCGAGGCCGAAGGTCGGGCGCTAGCGCGTGTCATCGAGGCCGAAGCTGAGAAAGAAGCACTCGATCTCATCGCTTCTGCTCTGAGGGGAAACCCCGACTTGCTCACGTTTGAATACATCCAAAAATTATCGCCAGGGATCCAGGTAATGCTGGTGCCTAACGATAATCCTTACTTGCTTCCACTACCGTCAATAGGTGGAATCACGCCGTAGAAACGTAGTGTAGAGAGTCGACCACCCCCAACTCCTTTTTAGCGAGGAATTGGGGGTGGTTTTTAATCAGGGAGTTCGATGTCGGGAAGATTGTGGACCCGCTGGTCAACCCAGGCGGGCTGCGAGGAGCGGCACGAGCATCTCCTCGCTCGATAAACCACCGTGCCGTCCGATGAGTGGATTCTCCTTCGCCGCCCACCATAGGTAAGCGTCCCCATGGGTGAGGACGGTGAGATCTCCGAGGCGGTCAGGTGTGGAGGGGGCAGGGATGCCCGGACCAAACAGACCGGCTTGGAGTGCGTGATCAGAGGGGATGGTCGTAAATGACCCCGGCCATGTTTTCTGTAAGTATTCATGGACGGCTTCGTCCTGGCCGGGACGCAGGTAAAGGTACGCGAGGCGATTTTCCCCGGTGGGGAGGATGTGAAGCCGTTGGGTGAGATTGGGGTGGTTGCGCAGCTCGAAATTGGGGTCCTTATAAGTAGTGATCTGTCCGTGGTCGGCAAAGAGCAGGAGTAGGGTCTTCGCACCGACATCGGGACTCACCTGATGGACAAAGTCATCCATCATCGAAGAAGTGAAAGAGGCAAAATCTGCCTGCGCTTGCTCAGAATCCGGTCCATGGCGGTGGGAAAGCCCATCCACCCCACCGTAATAAACCCAGATATACCGTCTCTTGCTTATGGGTTGATCGGCAAGCCGGCGCACGCCTATCCAGAGATCCGGGATAGTGCCGAATGTATGGAGTTGGACGTCGCGGTAATGCATGCGCGAGAGACCGGATCCGCTGATGCTGTAATGGAGAAAGGAGTGCGGCTCGATACCCGCTCGCGCCAAATGCGGCCCTACGGTCGGGACGGGCAGGAAGCTCTCCGGATCCAGACCCGCCGAGTAGAGCAGACCAGCACGACCTTCGAATGCAGCCGGTGAGTGGTTGATCATATTCGCTACCAGACCGTACTCTTTTAGAAAGATCTCATACCCTAGGATGCCGTGCTCGGCAGGGCTGCGACCGGTCCACAAGGTGGTCAGTGCTGCGCTCGTGGTCGAGGGGACAATAGAAGTGATCGCACCCAGGAAGCCCTCATCAACAAGCGGTTGAAGGAACTTGGAGCGTCCCTCGAGCCATTGGAGAAAGCGGTGCAGGGAGACAGCATCCACCAGGACGGCTACGACTTGCTCAACACCAGCCGCAAGAGAATCCAGTTCGGGTATCTCCAGACTGGGGTGGGGAAGATTCGGCGCTCCGAGCCATTTACATACACTACTTGGGATGTTAAGCAGGGAGAGACCTTCATATGCAGGATGCTGGGCATCCACGCCCAGGTCGATCTCCGGTAGACGATGGTTACGAAGCTTCTGAAGGAGCGAATTAGTAAGATCAGTCATGGGCTTTTTCTCGCAGATGAGTATAGATGAACTTCACTGGTCCTGCACAATGCATTGACCTATAATTCTACCCAACCTCGCAATCCGTGACTCTGAGGAGGATCGTTGCAGCAAGCGGAAGGTTCTGTCGAACAAGCTAAGCGGGAAGCTCCCCCCATCAGATGGTTGCAGAATGTGCTCTCTGGACGCCGCGGCCGGAGATTGCGAGAGTACCTGACGGGGTACGTATTTATCCTGCCCTCCTTGGTGCTCATCTTCACATTCGGCCTTTTCCCCGTTGGCTTCGCACTTTATATCAGTTTGCATAAGTGGAAAATCAAGCATGGTCCGTTTGTTGGACTAAAGAATTATGCGAGCGCCATCGATACCTTGGCATATGTGCTGTTCTTTGGTGTGGCAGTCGGTTTAGCATATCTAGCGATCCGCACGGCACGCGAGATCCTATCCAAGGTACGAGAACATACTGAGCGACCTTGGATTCATCTCTTGCTGGGCAGCCTTCATGCAGGGTCCGTGGTTTTATTCCTGAGGTATGTCGTGGTTCTAGCACCCGAAGTGCTTGGGATTGCCGACAAAGTGAAAGGTTTAGAGCGCACTCGAGGATTATTCATCCAGTTGATGGGCGAGGCGCTACGCGCCGAGAGCGTTTGGCCTGCTTTTCTGCAGTGGATTACGATTTTCACGCTGGCCTGGTTGTTGACATTTATCCTTTGGCGATCTATCGCCTCCCCACGCAGGAACTTTTATCTCACGCAGATATCCTTGGCTCTAACCTCTGCAGCTGGTGCGGTCATCATCGCCAGGTTTACATGGACCGAGATGCAAAAAGCCGTCGCTGACGCGTGGGAAACCGGAGTGGAAGCACCCATTGGAATACAGATCGTCAGCATTGCGGCCGGTGTCCTTCTCCTGGGTTTAGCATGGAAGTTGTGGACCAGCGCTATTTCTCACACGTCTGATCGGGTTTTTCTATTCCGTGGCCTCGCTGCGCTATTCTTGATTATTGGCGCCTGGCTGCTTATTGGGGAAGTGCCTGCGGTCATCGAGGCCGGGGATAAGGATTTATGGCTCGGTCTGCAAGTAACCGTTTTCTACTCCTTAGGTACAGTCCCTTTCCAATTAAGTATTTCCCTGGTCTTGGCTTACCTGCTGTTTCAGAAAGTGCGCGGCAGGGAATTTTTCCGTGTGGTGTATTTCTTGCCGTACGTTACTCCTGCAGTTGCGAGCGCAGTGGTCTTCAACCTGATCTTTGGACCGCGCGCCTCATCACCGATCAACGCCATCATCACATTTTTCGGAGGAGAGCACCAGAAATGGTTAATGGAGGCAAATGGGATTTTCACCCTGCTTGGCAGATCTCTTGGAATTGATTTGCCGACGTGGGCTGGTGGTCCAAGCTTGGCATTGGTTGTGATCATCATCTACTCCATATGGACCTATGTTGGGTATGACACGGTCATTTATCTTGCTGGGTTTGGCAATATATCAACGGAGATCAATGAATCTGCCGCGATTGATGGGGCGAACCGCTGGCAGATTTTTCGCCATATAACCCTGCCGTTGCTCTCGCCGACGACCTATTTTCTCTCCCTCATCGCTGTGATCGGCACCTTCAAGGCGTTTAACCACATCTATGTACTGCGAGATCCCTTGGCGCTCGGAACGGTGGATACATTCAGCGTGGTCATCTTCGATGAATTCTTCATCAAGACTCGTTTCGGTCACGCATCAGCGATGGCGTTCGTTTTATTCGCCATCATTCTGGCTATTACCTATGTGAATAACAAGGTTCAGGGCTCGCGAGTATTTTATGGATAACAGTGCTGTAAAAAGGCCGGGTGGACGGTATCTCTTCTCTCGACGCCTCGGTCGCGTCCTCATCTACGTCATACTCATTCTCGGAGCCTTCGTTTCCGTCGTTCCGTTTGTGTGGATGATGTCAGCGTCGCTGATGACGAGAAACGAGGCATTAAGCAGTCAATTGATCACCCAGCAACCCCTGCTAGAGCGTTTCGATTACGCCGAGGGGGAATTGGAGAAGCTCCTCAGTGAAAATATCCCCGATTTTGTTAAAGAGAGTGACGCTCTAGGCGTACACGAGATGAAAATGACGGCTCGCGAATATGCCGACCAATCCGAAATCTATTGGGAGGCAGGCGACTCAGTATATCGTGGAGGTTTGATCAATTACCTCTTCGCCTGGAGCGAGGGTAATTTCTCTGAGTTCCTTACAAACTCTGTGCAGATTACTTTCATCACGCTTGCCGGAGAATTGGTCTTCAGCATATTGGCGGCTTACGCCTTCGCCCGCATTAGCTTCCCGGGCAGAAATTTGATCTTCGGTATTTTATTAAGCAGTATGATGATTCCGGGGATGGTGACGATGATCCCCAACTTCATCAGCATCACCTGGTTTGAACGGATCGGTCCTTTGAAATGGTTCGACAACTGGCCTGCATTAACGATCCCCTTCATGGGCAGCGTATTTGCCATTTTCTTATTGCGCCAGTTCTTCGCTCAAATTCCGGATGACCTCTTCGACGCCGCTCAAATCGATGGCGCCAGCCATTGGCAATTCCTATGGCGCGTTGTGCTGCCGCTTTCCAAAGCTCCAATCTTGGTCCTGACTGTCCTCTCGTTCATAGGCTCCTGGAATGCGCTCGCCTGGCCTCTCCTCGTGACGAAAACACCGGATTGGCGCCCAATCGCCGTTGGTCTTTATTATTTTGTGGATGCGGAGGCCGGTTCCTGGCTCAATTTCCAGATGGCGGGAGCTGTTGTTACGATCATCCCGATCTTAATCCTTTACTTTCTCACGCAAAGGCAATTCACCGAGAGTATCAGCCGTACAGGCTTGAAAGGCTGAGAAAAACCATCAACTATTGCTATAATTGATGATATATAAGGAGGTGTCGTTATTCGAAGACGAGGTATGCAGGTAAATATGGAGCTAGTGCCATAGAGATTGTTTTATCCTACACAACTTGAGGAGGAGGAAAGATGTCTAAGAAGGTAATTGGTGTTTTGCTTTTGACGTTGTTGGCGCTTACGCCGGTACTGGGAGCATGCGCGCCGGCGGCTACGGAAGCGCCCGCGCCTGAACCCACGGTGGCGCCGCCGCCGACTGAGGTGCCTGAACCGACCGAACCCCCCGTACCAGCTGGACCCCTTGGGGTAACGGCCGAGGACTTAGAAGGCGTCGAAGTCGAGTTCTGGCATGTCTGGTCCCGCAGCGTTGGCGAGGCGATCGAGGCCATGGCGGCAGATTTCTCCGCCACGAATGAGTACGGCATCACCGTTGTGCCAATCAATCAAACCGGCTACAGCGAGCAGTTCACCGCCATGAACGCAGCAATTAACACAGGTGATCTGCCCGATGTCGTGGTCGGCTACAACAACCAGTATTTAACATGGGATGCGGCCGGTGATGTCATCGAAGATCTAATGCCGTACGTCGAAAACCCAAGTTTCGGGTTCACCGCGGAAGAGCTCGCCGACTTTTATCCCGCGATCTGGGCTTCCGACAGCGTCGGTGATGAGCAATTGGGAATCCCCGCCCAACGCTCCGGTCAGTATTACTTCTATAACTACACCTGGGCGCAGGAATTGGGTTTTGACAGCGCGCCTACCACCCCGGCGGAGTTCAAAGCGCAGGCTTGCGCATCCGCTGAGGCGAACAACACCGATGACGACCCCGCCAACGATGGCACAGGCGGCGTCTTTTTTAAGCCGGAAACATCCACGATTATAGGATGGGTGTGGGCTTTCGGTGGCGAGATCGAGATCCCTGGAGTGGGGTATAGCGTAGACACTCCAGAAATGCTTGCGTCGACGGACTTCTGGCTCGATCTGCTCACAGAAGGATGTTCCTGGACTCCGGAATCAGAGTATCCGAATCCTGAGTTTGCTGCCCGCCTGGGCTTGTTCTTCAACAGTAGCATCGCCGGCCTCCCTTACCAGACCAATGACTTTGCGGATGCTGGCAACGATGACGTTTGGGGTCCGATTCCCCTGCCCACGCTAAGCGGAACTCCAGTTGTCGATATTTACGGCCCATCCTTCGCGATGGTCTCCTCAACACCTGAGGAGCAGCTGGCAAGTTGGCTCTTCATGAAATGGTTCACAGAACCTGAAAACCAGGCGAAATGGATCGAAGCGAGTGCCTATTATCCGACGCGTGCCTCGGCGTTGGATCTTTTGGGCGACTACGCGGAGAGTAACCCAAAGTGGGCGGACTCGCTCGCTTATCTCGAGTACGGCAAGGTCGAGCCGCGCTTCGAATCCTTCCAATCCGTACGCTACGCTTTGCAGGATGCGTTCGCTCAGATAGCCCAAGAGGGCTTCACTGCGGATCAGATCCCAGCATTGCTGGCGGAATTGCAGGCGGAGGTTGACGAGCTGCACGCCGAAACCCTGGAGTAACGCAGTCTCTTGATAAACGATGTAAGGGTGGTTTTCGGACCGCCCTTACTTCCTATTAAACACACAGACCACGCTTGGCGTGGCCTGTGTGTTTAAACAACGGAACGTAAGATTCACTTAATACGAAGGGGGGCAGCGATGCCGATGACGACTATAAAAAAATAATGAAGGAAATTGCTTTTGCTATAAAGTTGGACAAACCTTGTCAGAATTCTGTACTCCCGGCTATACTGTTGACAGCCAGCGTTTCTAGTGGAAGGCCCAAACCATACTTACCGCCGACCGTGAAGTGAGAAGCACCTGCCCATACTGCGGAGTCGGCTGCCAGCTTACCCTTCATGTCAAATCGAACACGATTTACAGGGTCAGCTCGCCCTTCGAGGCCGCGCCGAACTATGGCATGTTGTGCGTTAAGGGACGCTTCGGCACGGACTTCACAACGCATCCGGCTCGCCTCAAGCGACCGCTGATACGTGTAAACACAGATGAACCAAGGAGCGCCGGGCCGCTATGGCGGGAGGCAAGTTGGGAAGAGGCCATAGATCTCGTCGCCGAGCGTCTCTCCGGGATGGTCAACCAGTTTGGGGGAGACAGCATCGCCACTTTCGCCTGTGCGAAAGCGACAAACGAAGATAACTACATCCTCCAAAAATGGGTTCGCGCCGTACTGGGAACGAACAACATCGATCATTGTTCTCGGCTCTGTCACGCCGGCAGTGTGGCCGGCCTGCAGCTTGCTATTGGCTCGAGCGCTATGAGCAATTCGATCGCAGAAATGGAAAACCTGGATACCTTCATCGTCACCGGTTCCAATACGACTGAAACCCATCCGGTGATCAGCAATTTCCTCAAACGAGCAGTTCGCCAAAATGGGGCGAAGTTGATCGTGATCGACCCGCGCCAGATCGAGATGACGGACTTCGCCACGCTCTGGCTGCGACAGCGACCTGGAACGGACGTAGCACTCTGGCAGGCTATGGCCCATGTGGTCGTCAACGAGGAGCGCTACGATAAAGAATTCATCGAAGTACGGACCGAAGGATTTGCGGAGTATGTTCCCTCGCTCGAGTCATTCACACCGGAGTGGGCGGAAGCGGTGACCAGCGTCCCGGCGGAAGATATCCGCACTGCGGCGCGCATGTATGCAGCCGCTGATCGCGCCGCAGCGTACTGGGGTATGGGGATCAGCCAAAGCACTCACGGCACCGATAATACGCTTGCGGTGACAAATCTGGCTTTGATGTGTGGTCATCTTGGTCGTTCAGGCACAGGTCTGAACCCACTGCGCGGACAAAATAATATTCAAGGCTGCTCCGATAGCGGAGGCCTGCCCAATGTCTTGACCGCTTATCAGCGTGTCGATGACCTCGAGGTCAGCAAACGTTTCGCCCACGTTTGGAATCGGAAGTCATTGAACACAACTCCCGGTTTGACGGTCACAGAACTGGTTGATGGCGCGCTCTCCGGGAAGATTCGCGCCTTCTACATCATGGGCGAAGATCCACTCATGACCGAACCAAACCTGCATCATGCGCAGCACGCGCTGGAGCATTTGGATTTCATCGTCTGCCAAGACATCTTGCCCAATACCACATCGCGAATGGCGGATGTAATCCTGCCTTCCTGCTCCTTTGCGGAGAAGGATGGGACCTTTACAAACTCAGACCGCAGGGTACAGAGGATCCACAAAGCCCTTGTGCCAGTCGGCGAGAGTCGAGCGGATTGGTCGATCCTTTGCGATCTGGCGCAGCAGATGGAAACACGCTTGGGCATGGCAGCGAGTGCGGGATGGGATTACGGACACCCCTCCGAGATATGGGATGAAATGCGAGTCCTGACACCGGAATTCCGGGGGATCACGTACGAACGGCTTGAACGTGAGGGCGGGGTTCATTGGCCGTGCCCCGCTGAAGACCATCCCGGCACACCCTTCTTGTTCAGCGAAACCTTCCCGAGAGGACGGGGAAAGTTCTGGTCGTTGTCCTACGGTACGGAGAGCGAAATGCCGGATGAGGAGTACCCCTTTATTCTCTCAACGGGCAGAGTCCTGTATCACTGGCATGGGGGCGTGATGAGCAGGAATTCGAAACTTGACGAAATCTGGCCCGAAGCCACCGTCGAGATCCACACTGAAGATGCAAAGAACCTTGGTCTCCAAACAAGCGATTGGGTCGAGGTTGCATCCCGCCGCGGAATGATCCAATTGAGGGTTATGGTCAGCGAACGATCCCCCAAAGGTGTCATCTTCATCCCCTTCCACTTCGCCGAAGCTGCGGCGAATGTGCTCACCCTCGATCGTGTAGATTCACGGGCAAAGATCCCGGATTTCAAGGTTTGTGCAGTAAAGCTGACAAAGATTGATCCACCTGAAGACCGCATAGCTGAAGTGAACGTACCTCTCGAAAACCGCGGAGCAATCAAGGATCAGACAAAGCTCATCCACTGACGTCCAATCTGAACCCAGGTCCCCCTGTGCTCCGGTTCTCGCAGCCTCTCTCAGGATTGCTTGCTCTGAGGCTGCTTCTGACTACAATCTGGAAGGGAATCGAAGGAAGTGAGTCTTGGCTATTCTAGCTTGGACCGCAGGGCTGAACCGCGGAGGCAAACATGAGCAATCAGAATGAGCAGGAGCGCCTACGCAGGATTAGAGATCGACAGATTCAACTTCGCGATCCCAAAATAAAGGAGAGGAAAGCCCAGAGAGGCGCTGCCCAAAAACATCGAAGCAGCCTTGAATCTTTTTCTCTCACAAAGATTTGGACGGATCTCCCTAAGATCATCAGGGGCACAGTCATCGGGATGCTGGCAGGTTTAGCAATCCTGCTCGTGCTGCCATACATCTTTCAAGGCATGTGGGTGGACTATGCAGGCTTCGCCGCAGTTTTCATCTTTGCTTTTATGGGGTTGATCTTCGGTCAAGCGCTTGATGCGCGCGACCGGCTTAAGGATGTTTGAACCCGATATAGAAGCGACATAATCCAGCAGTACCCTCGCTCGTCTTTAGATATTCAGCTTGTCCCAGAGATTACTCAATCCGCGCGCCGTCAAGTATTACAATCACTGGATCATGATCCGACTTATGGATGGGGGACTCATCCTCAGAATCGGGCATTGCGAAGTCCGCATTGGTGTGCAGGACATTCACCTCTTCAAGCGCTGCCCATACTGAGGGTGAAACGAGGATGTGGTCGAGTGTCTGTGCGACACCTTGATAGATGTATGTGTAACGTTCTTCCCCGGGTAAGAGCTCAAAAACATGCCTTAATCCAGACTCGCGCAGGGTGTTAATCGGCAGTGAGTCGTAGTAGGAGTTCAGATCGCCAAGCATGACAAAATGTGCATCCGGGTCAGCGGCGCGCAGGCGATCGATGATTTCAAGGTTCCAGTCGGCCTGGGCTGCCCGGCGCGGCTCCGTTGCTGCTTCCCCTCCGGCGAGTGAAGTGAAGTGGTTGTTGAGGACGTAAAGAACGCGATTCTCATCTCCCATGTCCAGTTGGACCTTGATGAGGAGCGGCGGCCGGCTCGTTAAACCTTCCGGCGCAACGACTTGTTGCACATCCAGGATCTGGGCATGATCGCCGCGCACGAGATAGGCCACATCGATCCCGCGGCTGTCGGTTCCTTCGAGCAGAACCGGTATATAGTTGAAGGATGAGAGCAGTTCATGAGCAGCAAGGTCCTCCATGATGCCGAGGTTTTCAACCTCTTGTAAACCCACGATGGTGGGCGCCCCCGCAGCAAGAAACGTGCTCACCACTTTCGTAAGATCGAGTTCATATTTCGCCTTGCGCGGGCGAGGCGGGCTGGAAGGGTGTGGATATTGGATGTCGAAGAGATTCTCGACGTTCCACGTCATCAGGCTGAATTTTGGGGGTTCCACAGAGGGAACGGATCCGATTTCGTAGGGTTCAGAGACGATCTCAGGGGGATGATTCGGTTCAATTTTATACTGGCCATAGGTGAAAGCGAGTGGCCCCTGTAGACCCGTGATCTGATCCCCGGTGGACACGGCGTAGGCAAGAGTCGAACGATCTAAATGCTCTTCGCTGGAGCCGTCATCGACCATAATAAGCAGCCCGTTCGGTTCACCGCGCAGGACGCGGGAAATCTCGTGTTTAACGAGCACAGTTGCATATTCACCAAAGCGAGTAGTAGGACCGACAACAAGGGCAGGCTCATCAACGGTTACAAGCATGCCTTCCCGTGACTCGTAATAGCGTGCGGATTCATCTTCAGCCGTCGGAGGATCCAGAGGGAAGGCCGCAGGCAATGCTGTCACCGATCCTGAGACCTTGATGTCATCTGCCGAGGAGATGTCGAGTTGGGTCTGCGCCGAAACCTCACGTATCTTCCCTTCAACCTCAACGAGATCCCCGCGGGAAAGTGGTATGGAGAGTTCGCCGGTGGAGATGAAGAGACCTTCGGATGTTTCCGAGTCCTGATCCGGGGCCGGGTTTTGAATCCAGAACCCGCCCAGTTCAGGGAAAATCCCAATAACGGCGCCCGTGGTCGTCACATTTTCTAATTTATAAGGTGATCGATCGCCCGAACCCTGGATCGCCCAGATGGGAACGTATTTTCCCAAGAAGATTCGTTTAGGTTCACCGACCAGGATTTCAACAGTGGATGGAGATTGAGCTCCGTAGCCATCGATGACGATAGTGTCATCAAACGTTTGAGCTTGCACACGATAGCTCACGCTGGTTGTTTCACTATTTCCCGGGAGTTCAGGGATGATCCATTGAACGATATCCCCGGATACTTTTCCTTCGTCAAGCGCCTCGACAAATCGTGCCCCCTCCAAATTGTAAGGTGCCCAGATTTGTAA
The DNA here is from genome assembly GCA_964385355.1 of uncultured Anaerolineaceae bacterium. Classification (GTDB taxonomy): domain Bacteria; phylum Chloroflexota; class Anaerolineae; order Anaerolineales; family E44-bin32; genus E44-bin32. The sequence goes on along the minus strand of CAYLOO010000043.1, from coordinate 11,169 downwards.
GTCTTTAACTGGTTCCAACATGTGGTTTGCGGCATTAATCGTGATGGTAATGATCTCGCCCGATTGGATCGTGTTTGGTGCGCCTATGGAGATCTGGACCACGGGCGGGAACAACTCTACCAGGTCATCCTGTTGGCGCGGATTTAGCTGCACGCGCCCATCGCGTATCTCCATAATCCCCGATGCTTGATAGAGCCTGCCCTCTTCCAACGCTTCGGTTGTCATCTCGGTCAGTTTGTCGACATAGAGTGACAACAAATTCCCTTCGTCGTCCACGAGGTCGATCTCATAGCTGTAGGAAAATTCCTCGATCCGGCTGGCGGTGCCCTCCACCCTGACCAACCTTCCTGGAAGATCTTCGTTGTCGTGAGCCGCCAGCTGTAGCGAAACAGGTGCCGCTTCAGGTCCTTCGCCGAAGGAGATAACCTCAACGTCCTCGGGAGTGCCAGGTATGAGTTCAACGGCGTCACGATAAAGAGTCATAACCCCTCGAGCTTGTACGGTTGCGCCGATAGGGACTTCCAGACTGCCCTCGCCGGTTGGAACGTAGATCTGTACCCCCCCGCTGTTGTCCTCAAGATACAACTTAACGTTTCCTGCGCCAGCGAAAAACCCACCTGTGTACATCGTGGCGACGCCTTCGATCGTTGCTACAGATCCGATGAGAGAGCGTGCGACCCCGATTGGAATGCTGCCTGTGGACACAGAGATCCAATAGGGTTCGCCGAAAGCATAGGTACCGTCAGCGGAGGAGTGCACGTAGTAATTTCGAAATGCGGTGGTGAAATATGTCCATGGTACATCCAAGGTGATTTGGATTGTCTCCTTTGCAGAAGGAGGAAGCTCAGGAACCGTCCAGGTCGCAGTGGCTTCACTCAGTATGACGGCAGCGGGAAACTCGATAATCGTAAACTCGGAGGGGATGGGAAGTTCGACGCTGAGATTCGCGATCGATTGAGTGGAGTTATTTTGAAGCGTCAGGTCAAGCGGGAAACTCTCACCGGGTTTGAGAGATTCCGGTAGGGATAATTCGACCTGAAAGGGAACGTCGCTAGCGGGGGCTGCTGCACTGCCAGTGTTTTGGGGTGAGGGAATAGATTGCGCGAGAAAATCGGTCTCGTTGTTGTCTGTATCCGATGTATTTCCCGCATCGCCTCCTGGTTTTCTTTCGAGGGAATAATCGTTCTGGATTTTAGGCGCGGCCACTCCTTCGAGAAATCCTTCAGGCGCTATCCCCCATCCCAGGCTGTCTTCGGCGGAAGCGGATGCATCACGCAGGGTGAGACCTCCTCCAGAGGTATTTAAACCTTGTGTGAAGAATGCATCAGCTGGGAGGCCGACATCTTCGCCAGATCGAACGAGCAGGTAGTGCCCATGGGGCGGGATAAGCGAGGAGGTTTCCCAGGAATAGACCGGCAAATCATCATCGCTTGTTGCGAGTCGATACCAGAGTGACCGGCCTTGAAGATCGATCAGATCATCGCCGGGGTTATATAACTCGATGAATTCATAATTGTTATTACCCTGCTTTCCAGCCATCACCTCGCTGATGAGAATGGGATAGGTGGAGGGTGACTCGAGCGTGGGGGATTCAGGGCCGGTAGCCGAACAGCCGGCAAGTAGACCCAACAGGATGAGTCCGATTAAAAACCTCATAATGTTTCGCATTCCATCACTCCATATAGTTTCACGAATCATTGACGTACAATATTCTTCGTAAGGAAGATAGCAATGTTAAGTCTAAAGACGCCGGCTGGATGCTGCAAGTGCTGCAATGTTTGCATAGAAGGCGTTGATCGTCCATATCCACAAGAAACGCTGGGTTTCCTACTCAAGGGCTTCGCGTTGCATGCGATGCGAGATCGTCATTCCCGTTGCTCTCGACGTTTCCTCAGCATTTCTTTAAACGAAGGGGCTAAAGAGGCAATGACCGGAGAAGGTTCTTTTGGTTGCCAGGCCTTGATCGCCTGATCGGTGGGATGCAGCCAGCGTTCATCGGAGTGGATAATCGTGCCGGGTTTCTCCGCGGTTTCCAGGACATTCAGAGCCTGGCGGATGACCCGCATCTGCTGTTCTACATCTCCCGGTTCACCGAGGGAGTGACCGAATGGGAATTCCACAGCGAGCGACCGGGGGACGCCGACTTTCTCCGCCCAATAGGGCATCATCGTGACGAATACTGTCGACAACCCTGCGGCTTCGAGTGTTCGTGCCAACACGGGCACGTTGATGGCGCAATCCGGTCAAGCCGGTGTGAGCAGGACACAGTTGACGCCCTCGTTTAGGAAAGCCTCCGCCACCTCGGGGCCGTAGCGCTCCTCCCATTCTGTAGTATCGGGAGGGAAACCCTGGTAGCCCATGAATGAATAGCTGCTCGCAGCCAATCCGCCAATTCGTCCCTCTTCCACCAAGGTGCGGAAGCGGTGGATTGGGAGCAGGATGTTGAGATCAGCCTCTACATCGGTGGTGTTGAAGTGAAGATGACTCACACCGACTGCGCCGCTCTCGATGTCGCTGGGGATGACCCGGAAGCTAGGATCCCCCCAGGTGGGTTCCTGGCGCTCGCGCTCGACATCAAATGGGCGCCCGGAATCGCGGGGGTACAGACCAGCGGATGTCACCAAACCGAATGTACATTCATTTAGTGGGCGTCCGAGTGATGTCCATGGGATCGGCATTTGCGGTTCCCGCTTGGTCAAACGGTAAAACATGGCGATCAAACGTGGTAGGAATTTGAAGCTGTCGACGGTCATTCGCGCCTCCTCAGTTCTGCCCTTGATTTTTCATGTGGTCATGTGAAAACTGTTGATTTAGGTTAGCCAATAAGTCATCTTGGAGTGAGTCACGCTACCTTCCTAGCAACCGGCACGTTTCGGCGGGATTATCTGTGAGGACGGCGTCGCAACGCAAGAAGCGGTAATACCAGAGGCGCGAATCCGGTTTGGGATCAAGCGGACAGATAATCTGCTGGCGGGAATGAGCAAGGTATACATAAAAAGGGTTCAGGAAAAGCAGTGGCCAGAATGGTCCGATCATCTCGACACCCCTGATAGGCCAGATTTTGGAGAGCGTGATCCAGCCTACAGGCAAATCAGGTGCGACCAGTCGGAGCGTATCCACTCGCGACAAACTGAAGGAGAGCGCCACAGTGTGAGCCTTCAAACCGAGCCGCGCTAACTCCTGCGCGAGACGCCGGCAGGTGGCTGGCTCGAGGAAACGGTCGGTTTTCAACTCCAAAGCCAACCCGATGTCTGCAGGGAGAATCTCAGCGAGGTCTCTCAGTGTGGGAATTGGCTCGGGAGGAAGCTCTGGACGGGTTGCTGCGGCGTTAAACGTCTTCAGCTCGTTCAAGCTCATTTTAGCTACAGCCCCGCTGCCGTCCGTTGTCCTATTGATGGTTCCATCGTGAATGCACATGAAAACATCATCTGCCGATAGATGCAGGTCGGTTTCGATGAGATCGGCGCCGTCTTGCAGCGCCTGTTGAAAGGCGGAAATCGTATTCTCAGGGAATGCGACCTTATTTCCACGATGGGCCATGACGTAGGGTTTCTCCCTGCCGGGGAGATGCAGGTTGCTTCGAGATTTCCTGGTTTTGCTATATGGATTCAAAGGACATCGTCCATGTTAATACCGCGGGCAGCGGCACGGTCCATGCGCCACTCGGAGATTGTCTCGGGAACCGGCAGTACTTCTTCAGAAGGTCTGCGTTCAAGGGTCATAGCTTGATCAGGGCAGTGAAGCGCGCACAAGCCGCAGCCCACACAGCGATTCCCATCGATGACGGCGATCTCCTGATAGGCGATCGCGTTGAACTGGCAGTAATCCGAACAGATTTCGCATTTCGTACACAGGTCCTCGTCAACCGTGGCGACGAATGGCGAACGGGCGATGACATTCGCCACCCCCATATCAGCTATACCGCGCAGGATCCCGCAGGAGCACGTACAGCAATTACAGATATACGAATGCCCGTCCTGTTTGTTACCGATTGTATGCACAAGACCGGCGTCGGATGCCGTACGCATGACGGCATATGCTCCCTCGCGATCCAAAGCGCGAATGACGGGATTCCCGTCGAAGGCGTCAGGGCGCTCATTGAACACCATGCATACCTCCAGAGGGTGGTCGCAGGCTTCGCCGATGAGCGCCTTCTGCTTCCGACATATGCAATCAAGGACTCCCCAGGAATTGGCTTGATCGATGAGCGAGGTCACACTCTCGAAGGGGAGAACCTCCATATCGACACCCACAGTCTCATCAACCGGGATCACGCGGTGGAAGTGGGGTTTAATCCCCACCACGGTGCCAAATGCCTGCTGGTAGTAGTCCTCGAAGAGTTCGGCGAGCTTCTTGTCGATGCGCCCAGCCTGGTTTTCATAAATACCAACGACGAAGGGTTCTAAGCCGAATCCGATGCCGCCCTCAACTTTTCCGGCGGCTATGAGCCCTTTGCGGGACATCCTCTTCAATAGATCGCGAGTGGCCTTATGATCCAGTTCGAGGCGGGAGGCGATTTCGTTCGAAGTTTCTTTTGTCAAACGGAGATGAGCTGCAAGTTGAGCTTCCTCCTGTGTATAGAGAAATTGGAGCAGGCGCAGTTCCGCTCCATCCTCCGTCGGAGGGAATCCATCAGGGAGCGCATTCAACCGTTCTGCAAGCGATTGATAAGGACTTAATTCCATCTCTACCTCCTCTGGGTCCGAAACGTCTTAAAGAGCACTATTTATCATTGCATGAGGCTGTGGGGCTCAATCTTCACGCTGCGCCTGCGCGGATAATTCTGTTAACGTAACAATGCGAAAGTCGCGGGCTATCAGTGCAGGTATAACCTTATCTAAAGTATCCGCCGTACGTTGACCGCGGCTGCCAATGTCATGTAAAACGATGATGGCTCCGGGTTGAGCCCGCCATAGTATGTAGTTGGATGCAAACCAGGACGAGGGGATATGTGAGTCAAAAGGGTGGATTGAACCCAAGGCGAGCTGATAATCATGCTGCATAAGGATAGAGAGCATGGATCGGTTATACCAGCCGGACCCGGGTCGAAACCAGTGGACCTTGCCGAAACGTGAAAGGACATCCTGGGCGTGGAGTAATCGACCCTCAAATTCGTCCACAGATAAGCGGATGCTAGGTTGATCGTCGGTTAGATGGTTTCCGATCTCATGGCCTTCATCCACGATACGCTGGACAAGGTCTTCGTTGCCTGGAATGTGATCGGATAGCAAGAAAAACGTCGCTCGCGCCTCATGTTCCCGCAGAAGATCAAGAATTCGAGGTGTGGTCAACGCATCGGGTCCATCGTCGATCGTGAGTGCGAGGATGGGCTCCTGGGTCTGAACCGAGTACAGGACGTCGGGGGAGTGAGCGGAGAGTCGGTTGACAAGCCAGGAAGGTTGAAACATCAGCACACTGCCAATTATGAGAATGAAGACGACAACGAATCTCTTCAAGGACATCAGAATCTCTTTATTGTACGACCAGTTTGATCTAGATCAAAGAACAGGACTCCAGTATCTTGCTGATGCTCCTCAGCCATCAGGACGGGAGCGGATGGGTGACTAGCCCACAAGGTATAAGTGGTGTCAACGGGATTTCATTTGCCAAAAAGAAAAGCGGTGAAATGCTAAGTCGTGTCCTTGACAAGCATTCTTCGCAGAACTTTACCCACGAAGGACTTGGGCAGCTCCTCACGAAACTCGATCTCCCAGGGAACAGCATAAGGTTCTAGCCGCCTGTGGCAAAGTTCGATGAGCTCTTCCTTCGAGAGCTCGCTGCCGGGGCGGGGGACGACGAAGGCTTTCACCCGCTGCCCACCGTCCTCTGCCTGTACGCCAACAACGGCGACCTCAAGGACCTTGCTGTTCTCGTAAAGCACCTCTTCTACGTCGCGAGGGTAGATGCTGTATTCACCGGCCATGATCGTGTCGCGCTTGCGGCTGATGATTGTGAAGAAACCATCCGTGTCCATCGCCGCGACATCACCTGTATGCAACCATCCATCTTCGATAGTGGTTCCTGGATCAACGCCGCCTTTTTTCTCGTCCCAGTAACCTTTCATAACCTGGGGACCGCGCACGAGAAGTTCACCAATCTTTCCGGGAGGCAGCTCCTCTCCCGAGACGAGATCGATAATCTTTGCATCTGTGTTTGGGATGGGGATGCCCATCGCGCCTGGTTTCTGAGGTCCTGCGAAAGGACTTGCGTGGGTTACAGGTGATGCTTCAGTTAGACCGTAACCCTCGACCAATCGACCTTTTGTGAGCTTCTCGAATTTCTCCTGGACCTCAATGGGCAGTGGCGCTGCACCGCTGATACAGGCTTTGATTGAGGAGACGCCGTAAGAGCGCGCATTGCGCGCTGTGTTAATAGCCATATAGATCGAAGGCACACCTGGGAATATGGTCGGTTGATACTCTTTAATATGGTCGAGAACCTGTTCCAATTCAAACACAGGGAGTAGGACGATCGTCGCGCCCAGGGCAATGGGAATATTCATAGCGCTGGTCATCCCGTAACTGTGCGTCAATGGAAGCACAGCCAAAAAGGTCTCACGACCGGTCTCTAGATCGGGGATCCAGTGGCGCGTTTGGAGTGCATTGGCGACGAGATTTTCGTGTGTCAAACACACGCCTTTAGGCTCGTCGGTGGTACCGCTCGTAAAGAGGATCGCAGCTAGATCTTCGGGTGAGACCTGCACATCAGGAGGTTCCCGGGCAGCGTCCATCATCATTTGATCCATGTCCAACCCGCTGCTTGATTCATCAGGTGTTTGGGACAGATCTTCAATTCCCCAACGGGCGAAAAGCTGCCGGTAGGTCCGGCGGGAGAGTGCGTCCTTTATTGCTGTCACAATCACATCAATGCGCAGTGTGTCCTGGACTGCGGTTACCAACTCTGTGAACTCGCGCAAGGTGACCAGCACTTTAGCTTCTGTCTGCATGAGCTGCTGCACAATGCCCACCCCTCTAGCATCAGGATTTGGCAGAACGACAACCCCGCCGATTTTCAGCGTCGCGTAATAGGCGATGATCAACTGGGGCATGTTGGGCAGGACGATCATCACGCGATCGCCCGGGCGCACGCCCATGCCATGAAGTGAATGGGCGAATTGGTTCGCCCGCCGCTCTAATTGAAGGTAGGTGAGTTTTGAGCCGTAGAAGACGGTCGCTGTCCGTGAGGGCAACCAACTGGCGGCAACTTCGAGGAATTTATGCAATGGCTGATGTGGGATGGGGATGGTGTAGGGAGTGTGGGAGCCGTAGCTGGCTAGCCAGGGACGATCGGGATGAGTGGATGATCGGTCGAAACCCTCCCGCCAAGATGCGCGTTTGGCATCGCTTTCAGAGGCAATGAACCGCTCGATGTCGCGATTGACCGCTTCATGACGTTCGAGCTGAACTTTGTGTTTCGATGCTCCGATGTTTATCACTTCCGCGTTGGGGATTCCCTCGGCGACACGCTCATAAACGTGACTGGGAAAATATCGGTCACGCTCACCAGTGATGATTAGCGTGGGGGTTTGGATAGATTTCATGAGATCCCAGCCGCGCCATTTTTGCATGTTGTTGAGCATCATCCGTTTCATCACATGGATCTCTGCATTCCACCGAGGTCGGAAGCGCCAAAACGGTCGGAAAGCGGCTGTTGGAACGCGTGACAGCAATGAAGCGCCTTTCGGCAGAGGGTACTCCCCGGGGGTGGCCAGGAGGATGAGCTTTTCGAGGCGTTCAGGGTGGCGGGCGGCATACTCGATGCAAATGGCTCCACCGAAGGAATGGCCGATCAAGACGAACTTCTCGGGAAATGAGAGCACCTCAGTAATTTGCTCCAGATCGGCGACAAGCTCATCCATCGAATACTGGGTCATGGGCGCATCGCTCTGCCCATGCCCGCGCAGATCCGGGGCCACAACCCTCGAGTAGCGCATGAAGTGGTTGATCTGATATTCCCAGGTCTCGGCGACTCCGGCGTAGCCATGAACGAAAAGCAGAGTTTGTTCTGCTCCTTCAGGACGGATGTCGACGATGCTAAGATTAGAATCTGCTAGACCGGCTATCGGAACATCGATCCTGTAGAGGTTAAGATCTAACTGGACAGCCATACGTTTTAGGCCACGAATCTTTCGCTTCATTTGATCCTCCATGCGGATCGAAAGAACAGGAAATGGAATTGAAAGATATAGACAGTGGAACTTGTATTGTACACAATACATCAGTTGTGACGAGATAATAAGAGCCGGTACAGCTACATCAGAAATTCACCAGCTGCGTCTTGAGAATCTCTGAATCAACTATGGCGCATCTTGCTACCATCGCAGCATCAGGCGTCAAAGATGGTTCTCGGCTATTTATATTAACCCGAATAGGCAGTGGTAAGCCTCGCTGGAAAGCAGGAGAATTCTCCGTCGAATCCTTATATACTGTTCTGCAGTTTCACGGTCACGATGTCATCCAGGTGATAACAGATTTGCAAAGAGCTATTGGCGAAAAGGCTGCGAATTACTTGAAGCCATCTCGTTGCTCATATAAAAAAACGTACCAGATATCGAATCGAGTCGGTTGGGCAGTTTCACCAGGATAGGAATGGACAACTGTGAACGAGCATGGATGTGCGTTATCCAGTACTATTGGAGTAGAGCCCTTCCGGCATAACACTTGCAGCTTGAAAGATGCCTCGCTGCCTGGTAAGCCGACAAGGGATGCTCAATTCCGCGTCGGCTTACCTGTTTCTAATCAACAGCCGCGTGAATAAGCGCCAGTGGGAATCAGCGTTGAGGGATTATGATTTCTCATCGATTAACAACCTGGAGGGAAAACCGTGGCTGAGAATAATCCAGATTACAAAATGATCGTTCTTACACGTCGGCTAAAGACCCCGGGTGTATTAGAAACGATGAGCGAACAAGTTCCCGAGGTTAAGGAAGCATTTGCCGAGATCCACACCTAACTCATGCAGCGTATTGAAATGCTCGGTGAGGGGGATTGGCAGATCGTCTCACATTCTCACAACGTATACAATGGGATTCTTGTTGTTTCTTACCTGATTTCGGGTTGAGCACCACGCTGTTCGCAAGTATTTCGATGTTAGAGATTACCCCGCGATTAATTCCTCAAGCAGGTCTACCATTTTCTCCATTTTTACGAAGGTCTCTTTTACGGGTTGAGGTTCGCGCAGATTAACACCAGCCAGGGAGAGCGCATCCAGTGGATAGAGCGAACTGCCCGTGCGTAAGAAATTCAGGTAATCCTCCACTGCACCGTTCTCACCGCTCAACACTCGTGCCGCAAGCGCGTGCGCGCCAGATATCCCCGTAGCGTATTGATAAACGTAATAATCTGAATATAAATGGCCAAAGGTTGCCCAGGTGATCCCTACGCGCTCTCGATCGACATGGACCTCCTCACCATATCCTTCTTGAAATAGGTCAGCCATACGTTCGATGAGGATGTCGGCAGTTAGTCCCTCTCCGCCTTCGACTCGCTCGTGCATCTCTAATTCAAAGCGGGCAAGCGTTGGCATAATAAAGAAGTAGCGGAAGAAGTTAGCCATTGCTTCTTCGATAACGGCGATCTTGAACGAAGGATCATTCCCGTTCTCCAGCAAGTGATCGCGCACCATCGCCTGGTTAAAATTCGAAGCCACTTCGGCGACAAAGAGTGAATAATCGCTGTATACCAAAGGCTGATTTTGCCAGGTGAGGTAGGAGTGCATGGAATGGCCGAGCTCATGAGCCAAAGTACTCAGGCTCAAAAGTGTATTGTTGAAGCTCATCACGATGAAGGGATGGGTGCCAGCCGTCCCCCACGAAAAGGCGCCCTGGCGTTTTCCCTGGTTGGGGTAGATGTCCACCCAGCGCTCTTCGAGACAGCCTTTCCTCACCGCTTCGACATATTGCTCACCCATCGGGGTCAGACCCTGGCAGATCCACTTCACCGCTTGTTCGTAGCTAACATCGGGTTTGTCCGTAGTTAGGGGTGCCCAGATATCATAAGGATGGAGCGTGTCAACGCCCAGGATCTTCCTCCGGATCGCGAAGTAGCGATGCCAGACAGGCAGATGCTCCTGGAAGGTTTCAATAAGTTTGTGGAACACCTCAACTGGGATATTGTGCTCGAAGAGTGAAGCTTCGAGCGTCGAAGCATGGCCGCGGGCATGCATTAGAAACAGGTTCTGTTTGATGGATGTTTCCAGGTTAGTCGTCAGCGTGTTCTTAAAGGCGAGATGTTTGTCGTAGTAATTTTCCCAGGATGTTCGTCGGAGCTCGCGATCGGGATTGGTCAGAATTTTGGGGTAATTTCCTTGTGTGATTTCTACTACATCCCCATGCGCGTCCACACCAGGCTTGAATACGAAATCTGCATTTTTTAAGAACCCAGCAGTTGCTGAAACACCAGCAAAGGGATCCCTCAGCATCCCCAACAATTCCTCGACTTCCTCTGAGCGGATATTCTTGGCTTTGCGCAGCAGGTTGTCGAAATAATGCTCGTATTTTGCCAGATCGGGCTCTGCTTGAGTCCACGACTGAAGCGTTCCCTCCCCGATTTTGAGGATCGCGGGTTCGAGAAAGGCGAGCCTGGCGCTCACCTGACCGAATAGGCTGCGCGCCTGGCTGAGCCTGCCGGCAGCATCCCCGTCGTTCATATCTACGTTATGAGCCATTCCGGCGTACAAGTAGACCTTCTCGGCGCGGTTTGCTAGTGTAAACGCGGCGTCCAACGTCCCGGCAAGGTCGGCGGCGCTCGTGTTGAAATTTGCGGTTTCCTCTTTGAATGTAGCCAACACAGCGGCGATAGCCTCGTACTCCATTGACCATGCTTTGGTATTCGGGAATAGGCTGGTGTCGTTCCAGCGATGTTTCAAGGGGATTTCTTCACGTGGAGGAACCTGGAAGTTTTCCATTAATAAATCCTTTTTGTTTGAGGTTCGTGAATCGGGTTAAGATTTCGATAAGAATAGCGGATTGCCATCGTGAGGTCAATCATTGCCCTTCGAGCGCATTTCTTAGAAAGACATCCAGCTTTTAGGTGAGGAGATTTTTCAGTCGATGACCGCTCAACTTCTATCCAAAGGTTGCTTCCGTCAGTCGTAAGGTCTAACATCATTAATGTGGGATATTGTCAAATGTTGTGGATCAGTCATGTTAGGCGGCGATCCTTTCAAGTT
>CAYLOO010000042.1:0-24472 GCA_964385355.1 uncultured Anaerolineaceae bacterium | reverse complement strand
AATCTAAACCCCAAGAGAATTCCCTTCTGTGTCCTCGGGGGTCCCCTTAAATGAACCAAAAATAGACCTCTTTCCTAGAGGTCTATGCGCTCTCAATATGGATACCAGTAGGGATAGAGCAGTCCTACGTCGCGACTCGCACTTCAGATTTCATCCGCCGTCGATTGGAGATGATCCCGATCAGACTGACCCAACCGAGGAAAAAGCGAATGACCAACCCAATCGATGTGACCGCCAATAAAAACACCGTCGCGATCACAACAATGACCATCCAGCTCGAGAGCGGACCTCTGCCGTGATATGTGACCAATCGAGCGCGCAATCGCCGGATAAACTGTACACTGGGCTCGACCGGGACAAGGATGTCCGCCAGTAAGTCTTCCAACTGCTTTGTACTTAGATTTGCATCCATCTTTTTCATCCCGCTTTTTCATCATTTACAGATCTGGCAGCAGAACTCTCTTCCTCCAGACGTTTTGCTTCTACACGGAGGGCATTCAATGTCCGGTGATATAGGCTTTTTACCGCCCCCTCACTTCGATCCATCACATCTCCGATCTCCGCGTTCGACATATGCTCAACAAATTTAAGGATCAATAACTGTTGTCGGTCGGGAGGGAGTTGCCGCACGATGGTCATCAACAGCTCGGTTTCCTCAAGGGCCATCGCCTCCGATTCTGGGTAAGCGGATACTTCGCTCACCGCTGCATGCTGATCTAGCGGGACAACCGGGCGACGGCTACGATCGCGGTGCCAGTTCGCAACCAGGTTGTGCGCTATGCGATATAACCAGGCTGTGAAAGGAACTCCTTTATCCTCGAACTTTCCTACATGCCGCAGTGCTCGCTGGAAGACCATCTCTGTCAAGTCCTCCGCATCATGAACGTTCCCCGTCCGATAGTAGATGTAGTTGTAAATCTTCCGGACGTGCCGCTCGTATAGCTCGCCGAAAGCCTCGGGATCTGAACCCGCTCGCTGCGCCAGCGACATTTCATCCATCGCCGGATCTTTCATTGCGCATCGGTCTTGAATCCCGATCTTCTATAAGGGAGAACACCATTTTCCTTCATTCGTTACCCTTACTATAGTCGTGATTTCGGAAGGATCCCGAGCCAATCTTTTTCCTTCAAAATGCCTTCGCAGTATAGCATAGGGCGTGTCAAATCAAATGATATTGTTACCGAACAGTGCTACCAGGGATGCTATAATGCCACCCTCAACCCTATGCAATCACTAATCTCCTTCGACCTCGAGACCACCGGCCTGGATCCCAATCGCGACGCCATCATTGAAATCGGTGCGGTTCGATTTCGCGGCGACCGCGTCGAAGATGAATGGTCGGAACTCATCAACCCTGGCGTCCCGATTCCCCCGGCTGTCATCCAACTCACCGGCATCACGGACGCCATGATCTCAAGTGCTCCACGGATCACCAAGGTTCTCTCCGATCTGGATGCATTCGTCGGTGACCTGCCCATCCTGGGACATAACATTCAATTCGATCTGGCATTCATGAAGCGTCAAGGCTTATTCGAGCTGAATCCCTACCTCGACACTTTCGACCTGGCTTCTGTCATGCTTCCCTCCCATGGACGGTATGGTCTTCAGGCATTGGCACAGTCACTCGGCGTACCTGTGCAAGCCGCCCACCGCGCTATCGATGACGCCCACACAACTCGCCAGGTTTTTCTCCAGCTATACGAGGAAGCGCGCACAATCCCCTTCCCTGTCCTGGAGGAGATCACTCGTCACGGCGAGGAGATTGAATGGGGAGCCGGCTGGGTGTTCGATCTAGCCTATGGCGAGAGACGTGAGAAAGAAGAACCTACGAAGGGTGAATTCCCGACCCTGTTCCCAAAAGCCGTCATTCCTGAAGAAAAACTAACCCCATCGGTTGAGCCTGAATCACTCGACGTGGAGGAGATCGCCTCCATTTTCGAACCGGGCGGACCGATGGCCCGCGCATTCCCAGGATACGAAGATCGCCCACAGCAAATCAGCATGGTGAGGGCGGTAGCAGAGGCGCTATCCGAGAGTAAGCACTTAATGGTCGAGGCCGGAACGGGAACTGGAAAATCGATGGCTTACCTGGCCCCCGCCTTCGCATGGGCGACACAAAATGGGCGGCCCGTAGTCATCTCAACCAATACGCTTAACCTCCAGGATCAATTGATCCACAAAGACATTCCGGACCTGAATCAGGCTCTGGGCACTGAATACCATGCAGCTGTTCTTAAAGGGCGAGGTAATTATCTCTGCCCCCGCCGCTTCAATACCTTGCGCAGCCTGGGACCGCGATCATCAGAAGAGACGCGTGTCCTCACCAAGCTCCTGCTCTGGTTGGCCAACGGCGGCAGCGGTGATCGCAGCGAGCTCAACCTGCCTCGGGAAGAGTCTTTAATTTGGTCGAGATTGTCTGCAGACAACGAGGACTGCTCACTCGAGAATTGCGTTCAACATGCTGGCGGGACCTGCCCCTATTACCGCGCTCGAGTTGCAGCAGAGCACGCCCATATCATCATCGTTAATCATGCGCTCTTGTTGGCCGATATCGCCATTGGAAACCGTGTGATTCCCGAGTATCAATACCTGATCATCGATGAGGCGCATCACCTTGAGTCAGCGACGACAAACGGCCTTAGCTATAGCGTAACGGAGATGGAAGTTCAACGCGTTCTGCGCGACCTGGGAAGCCGAACAAGGGGACTCCTGCGTCAGATTTTTGAAGTCGCCCGCGCCTCGCTCCCTCCCGAAGGTTCCACACAAGTCGATCGAGCCATCAGCGCAGTCTCCGACCGAACGGTCGAATGCATCGAGATGTCCAAGACTCTATTCGCACTCATCTCTGAAGTTCTTGAGAATCAGCGTGAAGGGCGGGAGCTGGGATTCTACGGCCAGCAGATGCGCATCGTGCCCTCCACGAGAACGCTACCTGATTGGGAAAAGGTGGAGATCTCCTGGGAAAATCTGCGCGGCCCGCTGGCGAAGATCGTTGAGAAACTCGCAGAAATGGCTGATGATCTTGAAAGTCTGGCAGAGACAGGGGTCGATGCTGCGGAAAACCTGTCAATCGCTGCACGCATCGCCCGCCGCAGCCTCGGTGAGGTCTACAAACATCTCGAACGGATGATCTTCGAGCCCGACCCGGCTGATATTTATTGGGCTAATGTCCGCCCTCCGGGCGAGCGCCTTTCGCTGCATGCCGCACCCCTCGAAGTCGGACCGCTCGTGGAGCGCTACCTTTGGCATGAAAAAGAAGCTGTAATTATGACCTCTGCTACGCTCACAACAGCCGGCGACTTCGACTATCTCCGCCGGCGATTGTACGCACAGGACGCGGACGAGCTAGCACTGGGATCACCCTTTGATCACGAATCATCAACGCTCCTCTATCTCGTAAACGACATACCAGAGCCTGTCGAACGACAAGCCTATCAGCGCGCTCTCGAAAACGGATTGATCCGCCTGGTAAAGGAAATCAGAGGACAGACAATGGTCCTCTTCACATCGAATGCCCAGCTCCAGGCTACCGCCCGCGCCTTGGCCGAACCTCTTACAAGTGATGGTATTCATCTCTTCGAGCAGAGTCGAGGAGCCTCCCGCCACGCCTTATTAGAGAGTTTCCGAACGACAGAGCAGGCCGTCCTGCTCGGCACACGCTCTTTCTGGGAAGGGGTTGACATCCCCGGACCGGCGCTCTCTGTGCTTGGGATTGTACGCCTGCCATTCGCAGTCCCCAACGACCCGATCATCGCCGCTCGCGCTGAAACGTACGAATCTCCTTTTAATGAGTACATGCTTCCCGAAGCCATCCTGCGCTTCCGGCAGGGTTTTGGCCGTCTGATTCGCACCCGCTCAGATCGAGGCGTCGTGGTGGTCTTCGATCGCCGAATCCTCTCAAAATCCTATGGACGCATATTCGTCGATTCGCTCCCCCGCTGCAAGGTCGAAACTGGAAATCTGACCCAGCTTCCGGAAGCAGCGACTCGCTGGCTTGGTCTGTAATCGCGCATTGACGCTCCTCACCGCGTCCGGCTATAATCGGCAAACCAAATATCTTCAAATACCCGAAGGATGGAATAACGTGATTGATGTGAATGAACTGCGAAATGGTGTGACCTTCGAATTGGATGGGGATCTCTTTAGAGTAATCGAGTATACCCATCATAAACCCGGACGGGGCAAGGCTACGATCCGTACAAAAGTGCGCAATTTGCGCAGCGGCGCCGTCCTTGAAAAATCATTCACATCAAGCGATCGAGTGCAGGACGTTCGGCTCGACTACCGCACCGCCCAATTCCTCTACTACGACGGGAACCTGTATCACTTCATGGACGTGGTTTCATTCGAGCAGCCGGCGCTTGATAGCGATGCGGTGGGAGATGCAGCTAATTACCTCACCGAAAACTTGGAAGTGAAGCTCACCTTCTACGATCAAGAACCGATCGATATTGACCTGCCAACTGCAGTGGATCTCGAAGTCACAGAGGCGGAGATGGCGCTAAAAGGCGACACTGCCACAGGCGCAAATAAAACCGTTACGGTGGAGACCGGCCTCAAGGTCCAGGTTCCTCTTTTCGTCGAGACCGGCAATAAAATTCGTGTCGATACCCGCAGTGGCGAGTACTTGACCCGGGTTTAGGTCAACTAAACCGCGGCCCCATCACGATGATTACCCCTGCCGGCAAGGAATGCCCCCACTACTACGAGGACTTCAATCGAGGTCGAGCCATACAGGAATGCCGTCTGCTAGAGAGTACCCCTGGCGGTGGAGAATACACGCCTGACCTTTGCGAAAAGTGTAAAGTTCCCAAGATCAAGATGGCTAACGCCTGCCCGAACATGGTGTTGGAAGCGAAGGTTGAACGCAGCTTCCTCGGTCTTCGACGACATATAAAAATAGCAGCCTTCTGCACGCAAACACTCCAGGATGTGCCCGAACCAGAGATCGGTTGTGGACAGTGTCACCTCGAATTTCCTGTTTTTACAACCTCCGCGGAGGACTAATGCTCAGAACCATCCTGCTTGATCTGGACGATACGCTCCTTGATAACAAGATGGAAAGTTTCCTCCCGGCCTATTTCCAGCGGTTGGGGGATTACATGTCGGACACCGTCGCTCCAGAAGGTTTCATTCGCGAGCTCGTCGCCGGCAGCCAGAAGATGTTTGAAAACACCGATCCACGAGTGACACTTGAAAAAACTTTCGCGGATTACTTCTATCCAGCTTTGGATCTTAACGCAGAAGAAGCTGAAGCTCAGATTTACACCTTCTACAAACAAATCTTCCCATCTCTAAAAGCCGTTACCGGCGCGCGCCCTTCGGCCAGACCCATTGTAGAGAGTCTTCTAAAGCAGGGTTTTGAGGTCGTCGTTGCCACCAATCCCCTCTTTCCGAGGGTTGCAATCGAGGAGCGCCTTCGATGGGCGGATCTGGCGCCTGAAGACTTCCCTTTCACAATGATCACGAGCTACGAAATCTTCCACTTCACAAAACCCCGGCCAGCCTATTACGCCGAGATCCTCGGCCAATTAGGTCGCAAGCCGCATGAGGTTGTGATGGTAGGGAACGACCCCGGACTCGACCTCGACCCGGCGCGAGCGTTATCCATGCGCGTCTACCATCTTTCAGACGATCCCTGTGACGGCTACCCCGGCGGAGGTCTAGACGATTTGCTTGGATGGATAGATCAGCAAGCTGAGACCCCCGATCCTGACGAAATCCGCACAGCACAGGCGATCTCTTCCCGCTTCCGCGGGCATGCTGGCGCGCTTGCTACGCTTGTTCGTGAGCTCACGAACGATGAGTGGAAACGACGGCCAGCACCAGGTGAATGGGCACCGGTGGAGATCGTCTGCCATCTACGTGACGTAGAGATAGAGGTTAATAGGCCGCGGCTGGCAGCTTTCTCTGCTGCCGAACCCCCCCATCTAACAGCACTCGACACCGATCTCTGGGCGGAGGAACGAGATTACCTCAGCCAATCTGGACCGGAGGCGCTCAATGGTTTTCTCGAAGCACGTGTGGCCCTTCTGCAGGAATTGGAGGATCTCACCGAGAACGAATGGGGCAGACCCGCTCTTCACTCCCTGCTGGGTCCTACTTCTTTGCTCGAGTTGATGGGAATCTCAACGGACCATGATCTCCTGCATCTTGCACAAATGCACACTATGCTCCGGGAGATCACCTGATTCACCACGTCATTCGTTATGCTGCGCATCAATAAAAACCCCAATCCCTTCACTCCCTGCGAACCCACCTTTACACTCCTTCGAGCGAAAGTTATAATCCTTCAATTGGGGGAAGTGCTGGAATTGGCAGACAGGCGTGACTTAGAATCACGTGCCCTCGGGCGTGTGGGTTCAAATCCCACCTTCCCCACTGCGAGCTGTTCGCTTGGCTTGGTCTCATTTAGGAAGATCAAGCCATCAGTTTTCTTCTGAAATATTCAAATCGACCAGGAAGGAAAGTATATTGAAAATCGAAAGACAGGACCTGGAAAATCGCCAAGTTGAACTCCAAGTTGAAGTCGCTTCGGACCAGCTTCAAAAGGCAATGCGCGCCGCAGCAAGACGCCTCAGCCGAGGGACCAAGATCCCCGGGTTTCGTCCTGGGAAGGCGCCCTACGAGGTTATTGAGGGGAAATTCGGTGAAGATGTTATTTTCGAAGAAGCACTGGACAGCCTTGGCCAGGAAATCTATCGTGACGCGCTCGAAGAAACCGAGATCGAACCCTATGCTCCCGGCTCGTTAGAGGAAGTTATTCGCGAAGACCCGCTCAAGCTTCGCTATACAGTGCCACTCGCGCCTGAGGTCGATCTAGGCGCATATCGAGACATTAGGATCCCCTTCGAAGATGCTGAAGTCACGGACGTTGATTTTGAAGAAGGAATTGAGGAAATTCGTCAGCGACAAGCATTGATAGAACCTGCTGATCACCCTGCTGAAGAGACGGATTTGGTGATCATCGATTTGTCCGGTGAACTCCTTGATCCAGAGGATGAGGAAGACGCACAATTGCTCGACATGAAGGACATCTCCATCCTGGTCGCCCCGGAAACCGACGTCCCCACCCCTGGCGTTATGGAACATCTTCTGGGCTTGGCCGCCGGGGATGAAAAATCCTACGAATATACTTTTACTGACGACCATCCAAATGAAGATCTTCGAAATCGCACAGCCAGGTTTCAAATCAAGTGCCTGGAGGTGAAATCCCGCTTTGTCCCGGAGTGGTCGGACGAACTGGCGCAAAACCTGGGTGATTTTGAAAGCTTGCTCGATCTGCGAGTGAAGTTCCGCGAGAACCTCCAGAAACAGGCAGAAATGGAAGCGGAAACCCAACATACAGACGAAATCATGCAGAAACTCGTCGAAGGGGCTTCTGTGGAATATCCACCCATCGTCCTTCAAGAAGAGACCGGGCACCTCTTACAAGATCTACGGATGCGTCTGGGCAATCAAAAACTTACGCTCGAGGATTATTTAAAGATCGAAGGAAAAACGGAGGAAGATCTCCGCGAGGAGCTCGAGCCTGAAGCAATTGAGCGCATCAAGCGCGGCCTTGTGTTAGGCAAGATTGTCGACGTGGAAGAACTCAAGGTTGAAGATGATGAAATTAACGCTGAAATCAAGCGCCTAACTGAACCTTTAGGGCCGGATGCTGATAAACGACTTCTAGAAGCGTTCGAATCCCCTGCAGGGCGCCATCGTATTGCCAGGGACGTTCTAACCGATAAGGCAATACGCCGAATTATCGCAATCGCCAAAGGTGAAGCAGAAGAACAGGATGTATCTACTATAGAAGTTAACAGCAAAGAAGAGAATAATGGTATGGATTCTGCATCTGAGGGATCAGGCGCAGATGACATGGAAAAGGAGTAAGTACCCAATCATGGATATTAAGGATCCGCGTTCAATAATTCCGATGGTGATCGAATCGAGTGGGCGTGGTGAGCGCGCCTATGATATTTACTCGCTGCTCTTACGCGAACGCATCATTTTCCTTGGCACCCCGATAAACGACCAGGTATCCAATCTTATGGTTGCACAACTATTGTTCCTCGATCGCGAGGATCCAGACCGACAGATTAACATGTATATCAATAGCCCTGGTGGTCAGATTTATTCTGGTCTAGCAATCTACGACACCATGCAACAAGTCCGCTCGCCGATTTCTACAGTCGCTGTAGGCATGACTGCTTCGTTTGGTACGATTCTGTTAGCCGCAGGGACGAAAGGGAAACGCTACACCCTGCCCCACGCAACGATTCACTTACACCAACCCTTGAGCAGCATCCAGGGTCAGGCAACAGATATCGCCATCCAGGCAGAAGAGATCTTGCGTTTACGTGAAGAATTGAATAACATACTAGCAAGCCATACTGATCAACCTCTGGATGTTATCGAGCGGGATACTGAGCGCGATTTCTACATGACCGGAAAGGCTGCGCAGGAATACGGCCTCATCGACCATGTCCTCGAGCCCAATGAAGGCGAGGAAAAATAGGAATAGAAGTCTAGGTCTATGCCAAAGAAACAGGAACCACAGGTACCCAAAACACGCAGATGCTCCTTCTGCAGCCGCGATGAGGAGACAATCCATCGCCTTATCGCCGGTCCTGAAGGCGTCTTCATTTGCAACGAATGTGTCGATCTCTGCCAGGACATCTTAGAGGGCGAAGGAGCCCGGCCGCCTGGTGGTCTTTCCTCTTCCGGTAAACCATCCCTATCCCCTCGAGAAATCTACGACAATCTTGAGGAATATGTCGTTAGCCAGGAGCACGCAAAACGCGTGCTCTCCGTGGCTGTCTATAACCATTACAAACGCATCGCCAACCGCGGTCACCACGATGTCGAATTGGATAAGGCCAATATTCTACTAGCTGGTCCCACAGGAAGCGGGAAGACGCTTCTTGCCCAGACCTTGGCCCGCAGTCTGGATGTACCCTTCTGTATCGCCGACGCCACAGCGCTCACAGAGGCTGGCTATGTCGGTGAGGATGTAGAGAATATCCTCCTGCGTCTACTGCAAGCTTCCGATTTCAACGTTCAGCGCGCCGAGCGCGGCATCGTTTACATCGACGAAATTGACAAAACCGCCCGAAAAAGCGGCGATAATCCGAGCATCACGCGTGACGTTTCTGGCGAGGGAGTCCAGCAGGCACTCTTGAAGATCATCGAGGGCGCGGTTGTGAATGTCCCGCCGCAGGGGGGACGGAAGCATCCACAGCAAGAGTTCATACAGGTTGATACCTCCGATGTTCTTTTTGTCTGCGGGGGCACTTTCACCGGGCTGGCGGATATCGTCGCCGAGCGTGTAGGGCACCGCGGCAGAATGGGTTTCTCCGGTACGGTCACGGACGCACTGGCGCAAAAACTCGAGGAGAGCGCCCTTCTACGCCTGGTCATCCCAGACGATTTGATGCGGTTCGGGATGATCCCGGAGATCGTCGGTCGTCTGCCGGTTGTGACAAACGTCGATCCTCTCGATGCAGAAGCGCTGCGTGCCATCCTGACCGAGCCGCGCAATGCACTCGTCCGGCAGTACAAACGCCTGCTTGAGATGGATAAGGTGGAGCTTGAATTCACCGAAGAAGCGCTCACTGCAGCCGCCCAGCTCGCTCTCGAACGAGAGACAGGAGCGCGCGGCCTACGCGCAATCATTGAAGGTGCGCTGCTCGATGTGATGTACGACATCCCTTCCTGCCCAGACATCAGCCGTGTTCTGGTGGACGAGCAGGCTATTCACCGAACGGGAAAGCCCCACCTCTACGATGAAAACGGGGAGGAGTTCCCGATCAGCGACAAGAGCCTGCCCGACGCCGCTTGATCCAATTCACTCTCTCAGGTAAAAAATATGAATAGGCTTTCTACTTTCTCAATCGTTGCTTACGATGCGGTTGTGGATGCTTGGGGTATTGCCGTCGCCTCTAAGTTCCCCGCCGTCGGCGCAGTCGTCCCCTGGGCTCAAGCGGGTGCAGGCGCCGTGGCCACACAATCTTATGCCAATACAACTTTCGGTCCGCAAGGATTGGAACTCATGTCGAAGGGCCGCTCCGCCCAGGAAGCTTTGAATCGTCTGCTGACGAATGATGAGGAGCGAGAGCTTCGACAGGTGGGGATCGTCGATGCACAAGGCCGCTCAGCTACCTTCACAGGCGCAGATTGCTTCGAATGGGCCGGTGGGAAAACCGGCGAGAACTACTGCGTTCAGGGAAATATACTCACCGGTCCGGAAGTGATCGAGCAGATGGCGTCCACGTTTGAGAACTCAAAGAAAGACCTTCCCGAACGCTTGCTCGATTCGTTGCTTGCCGCCGATCAGGCAGGTGGTGATCGCCGCGGGAAACAGAGCGCGGCGATTTACGTCGTAAAACCCGAAGGCGGATATGGGGGCTTCAACGACCGCTGGATCGATTATCGTGTTGACGATCATGAAGACCCAGTCTCGCGGTTGATGGAGATCCTCGGGCTTCATAGCCTGTACTTCGGGAAAAGCCCATCTGAAGAGGAGCTTAAAATCGACGCCTCAGTCTGCGAAACCCTGCAGCAAATAATGAAGAAACTGGGCTATGACATCGAGGAAATCACCGGAGAATATGATCAGAAAACCCAGACCGCGCTCCGCCAGTTCATTGGCAACGAGAATTTCGAAGAGCGCACGGAATTTGAAGCGGGCCGTATCGACCAACCGGTTTACGAATACCTATTGAAGAAATTTCGCGACGATTAATAAAAGATCGCTGATCAGCGTTCTGCGACTTCACTCGAAGTTTCAAAAGGGAAATACCACTATGCTTCTCATTTGGCAGCAAACATGAGAAAACTGTCGGACATCAAAGGCCTGATTATCGACATGGACGGAGTCCTTTGGCGCGGGCAAACTTACCTGAATGGTGTTCCAGAATTCTTTTCATTCCTGCGGACCAACTCCACGCCTTTTTTACTGGTCACAAACAACTCCACCGTTACACCAAAGAATATCGTTTGTCGCCTGGAAGACGCAGGTGTGGCGATCGATGAGACTGAGGTTCTTACTTCGTCACAGGCAACCGTAGCTTACTTGCAGCATAGATACCCATCTGGAACAAAGATGTACGCCATCGGTGAGATTGCACTTAAAGACGCACTGTCCTCTGCAGGATTTCTCCTTCAAGACTCGGCGGATAGTGTGCGCATCGTAGTAATGGGCGGCGACCGCGAGGTCAACTGGGCTAAAATGGTTGAAGCCTCCATCGCCATTCAATCGGGGGCACTTTTCGTCGGAACCAACCCGGACTTGAGCTTCCCTATGGAGCGTGGACAGGCTCCTGGTGCCGGCGGTTTCATCAAAGTTGTTCAACTCACAACAGGCGTGGATCCGATCATCATCGGGAAACCGGAATCCCACCTTTTTGACCTCGCCCGAGAAACCCTAGGTCTAGCAGCCGAACAAATCCTTGCCATCGGCGACAGGATCGACACGGACATCTTGGGTGCTAAACGTGCTGGATTTACTACCGCTTTACTCCTCACTGGCGTTACAGCGAGCGAGCAGGTGGAAACATCGAAGATCAAACCCGATTGGATCTTTGACGACCTGCCATCCCTCACGCGCGAGCTCACGAGGATACACGAGTGAAACCTAAACCATTTTTCTTCGATCTGAACCTGCCCCAGGTAGAGGCCCACCTCCATGCACTCGGCGCCGAACGCTACCGTGCCCGACAGCTTTGGGAGGGTATTTACAAGAAGTTAGCGCCCTCCCCTCAGAAAATCTCCAACCTCCCCGAAGATCTACGCGAACAATTAGAAACAACGCTCGCCTTCACTGCATTGACCATTCAATCGACCGCCAACTCCCATGACGGCGAAACCGAGAAATATCTCCTGGACACGCAGGATGGAAAGGCGATTGAAGTTGTTCTTATGCGTTACCACCGCCGCTATACAGCCTGTATTTCTACTCAAATCGGTTGTGGCATGGGTTGTGTGTTTTGCGCCACAGGCCAGATGGGTTTTCAACGCAACCTGAGCTCGGGCGAGATTATTGAGCAGGTGATCAGAGTTGCACGACGGCTTGATACCAACGGCGACCGCCTTTCGAACATCGTATTTATGGGAATGGGTGAACCCTTTCAGAATTACGAAGCCACGATGGATGTGATCGACCGCCTGAATGACCCTGAAGGTTTCAACTTCGGAAAACGTCGATTTACAATTTCCACGGTTGGCTTGGTCCCGATGATCGAACGGTTTACACAAGAACATCGTCAGGCAAACCTCGCAATCTCGCTGCATGCGGCGACAAATGCCTTGCGTGAACGGTTGCTGCCGATCAATCGCCGCTACCCGCTGGATGTGTTGATGCCCGCATGCCGCTCCTATACTGTGCAGAGTGGTCGGAGAATCACCTTTGAATGGGCGCTCATTCAAGGGGTAAATGACGGAGATGAACAAGCCGCGGCGCTGGCGGATTGGGTGCACAAAATGAACTGCCACATAAACATCATCCCTCTCAATCCAACCCATGGCTATGATGGGAAAGCTGCGAACCTCGATCGAGTCACACGTTTTCAAAATACCCTTGAACAGGCTGGGATCTCCACAACGGTCCGCGTCCGGCGTGGGATCGATATCCAAGCGGGGTGCGGCCAGTTGGCCGCTGAAAAACAAAGAAACGACTCCGATTGAGGCTGCCCCCGATGCCAAATAAGCATTTGTCTTGTCATTTCCTGACCCGAAAGGTATGATTACATGATGGTCAAGAATTACATCATCATGCCGTCGATCCTATCGGCGGATTTTTTAAACTTGGGTGACGCAATCGCGGAGTGCGTTACTGCCGGTGCCGATTGGCTTCATCTAGACATCATGGACGGGCACTTCGTTCCCAACATTGCGCTGGGTCCAGGCTTCGTCGAGGCTTGCAGGCGCGCAACAGATCTGCCTCTCGATGTACATCTGATGATTGAAAATCCGGAGCGTTACTTAGAGGTTTTTTACGCAGCAGGGGCTAGCGCAATCAGCGTTCATTATGAGGTCTGCCCTCAGACACGAAACACGCTCAGTATGATCCGGAATATGGGACTAAATACCGGAATAGCGATTAACCCTGGAACAGCGGTTGATGAGATCAAAGATATACTCGATCTGGTTGACCTTGTCCTGGTGATGACCGTTCAGCCTGGTTTTGCCGGCCAAAGCTTCATCGAGTCTTCTGTAGAAAAAGTCCGCCGCACACGCAGCTTAATCGATGCAGCTGGTCTGAATACGCACATCCAAGTGGATGGTGGAATCAATTCCAAGACAGCTCCAGCATGCGCCGACGCAGGGGCAGATTATTTCGTCGCCGCTAGTGCAATCTTCCAGCATTCAAAGGGAATCACGGCTGGCATTCGTGAGTTACAATCTTCACTTGGGATAGAATCAAGGTGAATACAACAGGTCGCCTTGAAGGCGACCTTGGGTTGCGATCGGAATTTGTAGGAGGAAGGTAAAAGACTAGACGCGGGCCATCCGTTTGATACACTTCGTACACAGTGTCTTTTGAACCATTCGCCCGCCTTCCATGACCTGCACTTTCTGAAGGTTGGGACGAAACTTTCGTTTCGTTGCCTTCATGGAGAAGCTACGGCTCTGCCCGAAAGTGGTTTTTTTGCCGCAATTCTCGCACTTAGCCATCTGGGATGCTTCCTTTCTAACGAAATCGTTTATTAATGGACCGGCGCAAATGTTACCACAGCTTAGACCGTCCATCAATGCCTAGCTCTATGATGGGAGAGAAATCGAATGACCGACGAAAGTAATGTTCTAGGGCGAATCATTGTCTCACCGAAGGCGATCGCCACAATAGCATCACAATCCGCGCTGCAGTCGTACGGCGTCGTTGGCATGGCCTCGAAGAACATCGTCGACGGCCTCACCCAGGCTCTCGTACGCGACCCTCGCCATGGTGTACAGGTCAGCACTTCTGACAATCAAATCACCATTGATCTGTATATCATCGTTGAATATCACACCCGAGTTTCTTCCGTCGCTACGAGTGTCGCCAACATCGTACACTACCAGGTAGAGAGATCACTTGGTATGCCTGTTAAAGCTGTAAACGTTCATGTTCAAGGTTTGCGGATCAGCAGCAGAGACTAATCGCCGAACGGAGGCTTGATGAGCAAGCCGCACAAAGATATCAATCCAGAGCTTCGAGCGCGCCTTCTTGAGGGAGCTCTAGAGATCGATGGAGCCCTCCTGAGCCAGCTGGTTTCCGCTAGTCTGGACTGGCTCCGAACTAATCAGCAACTCGTCAACTCATTGAATGTCTTCCCTGTTCCGGACGGTGATACTGGAACCAACATGGTCCTGACAATGCAATCGGCAGTGGACGAGATCAGCAATATTAGCGAACGCTCAGTAGGAGAGGTGGCATCTGGAATAGCGCAAGGAGCACTCATGGGCGCACGCGGCAATTCTGGTGTCATTCTTTCACAGATCTGGCGCGGGTTCGCCCGCGTTCTGGAAAACGAAGAAATGCTGAGCGCCGAATCCTTCGTTGCCTCCCTGAAAGAGGCGAGCAAGACGGCGTATAAAGGCGTCGTGCGCCCTGTGGAGGGGACAATCCTCACAGTCTCGAAAGATATTGCTGCTGAGGCACAGAAAGCATTGGATGGTGGAACAACCTCTATCCTCGAGATTCTTGAGCGGATTGTGGAAGCCGCCGACGAATCCGTCGAACGGACACCCGATCTCCTTCCAGTGTTAAAGGATGCGGGTGTCGTCGATAGCGGCGGAAAAGGTTTGTTCTTCATCCTGGAAGGCATGCTTCGCGCCGCTTACCGATTGCCGCTTGATCAACCACTTCTCAGCGTCCAA
Source organism: uncultured Anaerolineaceae bacterium (assembly GCA_964385355.1). Taxonomy (GTDB): domain Bacteria; phylum Chloroflexota; class Anaerolineae; order Anaerolineales; family E44-bin32; genus E44-bin32. The sequence goes on along the minus strand of CAYLOO010000042.1, from coordinate 9,625 downwards.
CCCTTGAGTTTACTGGACCTGGACAGAGCATCACAGGCCATCGAACCTGGCCAGGATTGGGAAGTCATCATTGACTTCTCTCCCGAGGAGTCGTTAGATCTCGGACCCTTCTACACAAAACTAGAGGAGATTGGCACGTCCATCCAGGTCGGCGAGGGTGATGGGATGTACCGCATGCATATCCACGTGCCGGATGAAAAAGAGTACGAGCCTATAGATTACATCAAAGGCTTAGGGACGATCACGAATATTGCCATAGAGAACTTAATGGTTCAAACCGCAAAACCCGAGCCTGATCATTCTCTGTCTAAGATCCGCCTTCAGAGCATTGAACCCGGAGAGATTGCCGTGGTTGCAGTCGCTCCAGGCTTGGGTCTCGCTCGAGTTTTCGCAAGCCTTGGCGTCACGGCCCTCATTGAGGGTGGTCAGACGATGAATCCAAGCACCCAGGAGATCATGAGCGCGTTTGAAAATCTCCCGACAGATCAGGTTGTGATCCTACCCAACAATAAAAATATCATCCTGGCCGCGCAACAGGCGACCGAACTTACGGTTAAGAACGTCGCAGTTATTCCCACCGTTTCCGTTCCACAGGGTATTGCCGCCATGTTCGCATGGAAACCAAATGGTAATTTCGAAGCCACAGCCACAGCAATGGCGGCGGCACTCGAATCTATCCAATCCGCCGCAATCACCACTGCCACTCGTTCAGTCGAGATTGATGATGTTAAGGTGGAAATGGGACAGGTGATTGGTCTACTCAACGGGAAACTTGCGTGCTCTGGCCAATCAATAGAGGAAGTCCTGACCGATATTCTCAAGGAAGCTTCAACAGAGAAATTTGAATTAATTACCCTGTATTATGGTGAAGACTTGAATTCGATGCAGGCTAATCAGCTCGTAGATATCGTTCGCGAAATCTACCCAAAGCAGGAGATCGAAGTCCACGATGGCTCTCAACCACACTATCAACTCATCATTTCCATCGAATAAGTATCGTCTATGATTAAAATCGTCACCGACGCAGCGGTTAGATTCACAACGCCAAACTTCGCTCAGAAACACGGAGTAACAGTTGCTCCAATCTCTGCCCACTGTGGAAATATCCACATTTCTGATGGCCCTGATGCTGACCTGCGTAATCTCCGTCCTTCGCTTAAAGAGTGTGCGCAGGAGATACGCATTGAGAGTCCCTCCGTCGATCAAATCGCAGAGATTTATACGCGTATGAGCGCCCATACGAATTATGTTTTATCCATCCATTCATCCTCAGGATTAACCGACTCATTTATAAACGCACAAAAAGCCAGCCAACAATTCTTGGGGAGGATGGACATCCACGTTGTCGACTCCCAGACCACATCTATAGGACTGGGGTTGTTAGTGCAAACCTGCGTACAAGGAATGCAGCGGGGCGAATCGCTGGATAAATTGGTAAAAAACGTTCGCGGAATGATCACCCGCCTCTACACGGTCATGTTTCTTGATGATCTTTCTTATCTGGCACGACACCAAATCGTAAGTCAGTCACAGGCAATTCTGGGAAATATGCTGGGGGTTATTCCCTTTCTGACAATCGAAAATGGTGAACTTCAACCCATGGAAAAGGTCCGATCAAGACCGCGTGCGCTTGAGAAGTTGATCGAATTCGTCTGTGAATTTTCAGGAGTAGACCACCTGGGCATCCTTCATGGATATGGAAAACCAACGCAAGACGCACTTTATATCGCTGAACGATTGCGCTCTTTATATCCGAGCTCGCCGATTTCACAGGTGTGCTACGGTCCTACGCTCGCACCGTTCATCGGATTCAACGGTCTTGGGGCAATCGTGCTGGAATCTAAAGAAGAATCGATATGACCATCAAAACCTGTCCCTTTGCTATCGTGACGGACAGCACGGCTGACGTCCCAGTTGATACCGCAGAATCCCTAAACATCTCTGTGGTTCCAGCGGTGTTGACCTTGGACGGTGAGACTTATGTTAATGGTCATGACATATCTAGAGCCGAGTTCTACCAGCGAATGCCTGACCTGCGGACACCTCCCACAACGGCTGTGCCCTCCGCACTTGTATTCGAAGAGACTTACCAACGTCTATTTGAAAGCGGCGTCGAGCGAATTCTTTCCATCCACTTATCTTCCAATCTCAGCGGAATGGTCAATACCGCCATACAGGCAGCCCGTAACTTCGGTGACCGCGTAATCGTGTTCGACAGCAGACAGGTCACCCTGGGTACTGGCTTCCAAGCCATCGAGGCTGCCCAAACGGTCATGAAAGGATTGGGTTTCGACCAAGTTGTGAACACAGCAAGGCGATTTAGAAAGAAAGCGTATGTCATTGCGCTTATCGATCGACTCGAATTTATGCGCCGAAGCGGACGGGTGAACTGGCTTCGTGCCAATATCGGTGATCTTCTTCAAATCAAGCAATTAGTGGAAGTAAAAGATGGCCTCGTAAATTCGCTTGCACGTACTCGCACCTACACGAAAGCTTTCGAGAAATTAATTTCGATAGCCTCTACCTGGAAAAGTATTAAACGTCTCGCCGTGCTCCATTCTGGAGCGCCAGAAAGAGCTAAGGAACTCGCCGAGCAGGTGGCCAACCTGTGCCCGAACCCTTTAATGATCGTCGATGTAACCACGGTCATCGGTGTCCACGTTGGACCAGGATGCGTTGGGCTCGCCGTTTTATCACAGGATTAAACTCTGGCACTTTTACACCTTCCCGCGTATATTTACGATTATGAACCCAGCATTGGATAAGCTCTCAAAATTCCTACGGCTTGAATCCGAGCGCGGCTATGATAACCGGGCGGTCGTAGGCGGTCTCCAGCAGATGCTAGAACCCTGGGCGGAAGAAGCGAAAGCATCAAGCTTGGCGGATTCGTCCATCGAACTGGTCGTCTCCCGGCTACGTGACTACGGCCGGCTCTCCCCAAACTCCCGCTATGAATCACTCCAGGGTCTGTGGAACCGGCTTCGCGCGGCTCATCCCGAGCTTCCTGACGACCTTCTGATTAAATCCCCAACCGGGGAATCCCCCCCTTCTATAGACGCAGCGGTCATTGAAGCAGCCACCCTGGAAATCATTGAAATAAAAGAGACCCTCCCCTCAACTCCATTACCGGAAAACGCTGAGGAGAAGGCACCTCCAACCGCAATGGATGTGGAAAAGAAAGAACCCAATCCACCTTCACCCCCTGTGGCGCTCACCGCTCCCCTGACCACCGTGCAAGGGATCGGGCCCAAGTCGGCGAAGACGCTTTCAAAGCTGGGCCTCGAGATTCTAGGTGACTTACTCTGGCATCTTCCGCGGCGTTACGATGATTACTCCCAACTTGAAACGATCAATCGTCTCTGGTACGGCCAGGACGTTACAGTCATCGGAACGATCGAGAAAATCGAGATGCGTGCAGTTCGCGGGGGCCGTATGAAACTCACCGAAGCCGTGGTGAGCGATGGAACCGGGTCCCTGCGGGTCACCTGGTTTAATCAGCCATGGATTGCGAATAAATTAAAACCTGGGCGTGGTATTGTGTTATCCGGGAAAGTCGATCAGTACCTCGGTCGACTCACGATGAATAGTCCCGAATGGGAGCCGCTTGAACGGAATCAACTTCATACAAATCGGATAGTGCCGGTTTACCCTCTGACAGCCGGCGTATCTGGGAAGTGGCTGCGCCGTGTGATCCACTCAGTCGTTCAGCGCTTGGCACCCCGAGTCCCGGACCCAATCCCTCCCGGGATCCGTCAATCCGCAGATCTCGTTCCATTAAGCGTCGCCCTGCAACAAATCCATTTCCCTGACGACCAGGATCAATTGAAAAAGGCGCAGCACAGACTGGCCTTTGGCGAGATGTTCTTACTCCAGATGGGCGTATTGCGGCAAAAACAGGATTGGGAACAACTCGTTTCCGAACCCCTTCAGGTCGAAGATCAATGGCTTGATCATTTCACATCTAACCTTCCATACACACTCACCAATGCCCAGAAAGGCGCACTGGACAACATCCGTAAGGATATGGCCTCATCGAAACCAATGAATCGCTTGCTCCAGGGAGATGTTGGCTCTGGGAAAACTGTGGTTGCTGCGACCGCCATTGGCATCAGCGCCGCGAACAAGGCGCAATCCGCTTTTATGGCACCCACAAGCATCCTTGCTGACCAACACTTTCAAACCCTGCGCGAACTGCTTCCCACTTCAGCACAAATTCCTGAAGATTCCATCCGCCTGCTGATCGGCGCGACTCCCGAGGCTGAGAAAAACGAGATCCGCCAAGGATTAGAAAATGGTGCAATCCAAGTCATCATCGGCACCCACGCGCTGATCGAAGATCCGGTTAACTTCAAACGGCTTGGCCTGGTTATCATCGACGAGCAGCACCGATTTGGTGTAGAGCAGCGGGCAGCCCTACGCGACAAAGGACAGAACCCGAATCTGTTGGTTATGACCGCGACACCGATTCCGCGATCGCTCGCGCTGACGGTCTTCGGTGATCTGGATCTAACCCTTCTGGATGAAATGCCACCCGGTCGCCAACCAGTGGATACCCGCGTATTACTGCCGCGTGAGCGTTCACGCGCCCATGTGTTCGTTGACAGTCAAATAGTAAAAGGGAAACAGGCTTTCATCATCTATCCGCTCGTCGAAGGCTCAGAGAAGGTCCAGGCAAAGGCTGCGGTCGATGAACATCAGACATTACAAGAGAATGTCTTCCCTTCGTACAAGGTTGGTTTGCTTCACGGACGTATGCGGCAGGAAGAAAAAGAGCAGGTCATGGATTCTTTCCGAAAAGGCGAGTATGAGGTCTTGGTGTCCACTTCTGTTGTTGAGGTGGGCATGGATATCCCCAATGCGACAGTGATGCTCGTCGAGGGAGCAAATCATTTTGGACTAGCGCAGCTTCACCAATTCAGAGGCCGCGTGGGCCGGGGGGATTCTCAGTCCTATTGCCTACTTATTCCTGACCGCGACGATAACGTTGAGAATACCCGCTTGACCGCAATGCAAGCGACCAATGACGGCTTCGAACTCGCCGATTTGGATCTCGAACAACGCGGTCCAGGCGATTTCCTTGGCACTCGCCAATCGGGTTTTGCGCAGCTCCGCACAGCTCAACTCACGGATATCCGCTTGATTGAGAAAGCACGTCGAGAGGCGATCCGCCTTTTCGAAGAGGACCCAGAACTTAAGAAACCCGAGCATGATGCACTTGCACAGGAGCTGGCACGCTTCTGGTCTATCGAGAAGGGAGAGATAAGCTGATGGTACGGGCAGTTTTCCCGGGGACATTCGATCCTGTTCACTTTGGTCATATTGATATCGCCAATCGAGCCGCACGGATTTTCGATGAACTCATCATCGCCGTGTACGACAGCCCGCCAAAAAACATACTCTTCTCAGCGGACGAGCGCCTGGAAATGGTCAACAGAGCTTTCGCTGATAATGAGCGGATTCACGCGAGCATTTTCAGTGGGCTGATTGTTAATTATTGTCGTGCCGTTAGCGCTAACGTGATCGTCCGCGGTTTGCGTGTTTTCTCCGATTTCGAGCACGAATTCCGCATGGCGCTGGCAAACCACCGCCTGGCCTCGGATATTGACGTCGTTCTATTGATCACCAGCGAGGAGCACAGTTTTCTTACCGGCAGTACGGTTAAGGAAATCGCTTCCCTAGCCGGTGATGTGACGACGCTTGTTCCAGATTTTGTACATGCTGCTCTAAAAAAGCGTTTTCAAGATCTTGGCGACGATGGACCCAATATCGTTCCGATGACTTCATTGCGAGATTGAGCAATGTTGACGCAAAATCCTGTTTGGTGTACGCTTCGGCCCAAACCTTGCATCCTGGGAAACAGGTCCATCTGAACAACAGCGTGGACCGGAGGGATCTATGGATATCCTGCACCTAGTAGATCGATTGGAAGAACTCTTCAATGAGTGTTTTGCGATTCCGCTGACGAATAATGTCATTGTCAACGAAGATCGAATGCTGGAGATTATCGACCAGATGCGGATCTCGATCCCTGATGAGGTAAAGAACGCTCAACAGATTATCGCACAGCGTGATCGTGTTTTAGCTCAGGCCCAAGAAGAAGCCAATCGGACGGTTAAACTGGCAAAAGATAAGGGTGATGACATCATCGCCCGTGACGCTATTGTCGAAGCAGCCCAGAGTCGCGCTGATCAAATTATCGCTCAGGCACGGGTCGAGGTAGAAAATATCCGCATTGAAGCCGATGATTACATCATCGAGACGCTGGGAGCACTCGAAACCGAACTCTCCAATTTAATCAATCAAGCTCGAAATGGAATCGCAAAATTGACTGCGGAAAGACAAAGTTTTGCCGGTGAGTTTGAGGATAGTGACGAGGAGAGCGAAACCGTGGAAGAGGAATAGCCCGCCAACACCACCCCTTGTGTTGAAGTGCTGAAAAAAGCAAAGACCGCCCTCACCAAATTTGCCCTCAAGGTTAGGCGGTCAATTTATTTAACCCAAGCGGAAACCACACGCCTTCAGCTTAAACACCTTTTGTAGTTTCGTCTCCATCCAGTGACTGTTCCGTTATAAGTTGAGAAACATCCTGTTTCTCGCGGGAGAGTCGGGCAGCTGCTTCAATGAAAGAGTAAAAAAGTGGATGGGGGCGATTAGGGCGTGATAGAAACTCAGGATGAAACTGACTTCCAACCATGAAGGGATGGTCAGCCAACTCTGCAATTTCCACAAGCCTGCCATCAGGTGATTCACCGGAGAAAATCATACCCTTCGAGTTGAAGATCTCTCGGTAATTGTTGTTGAACTCAAACCGGTGGCGATGACGCTCTTGCACTAATGATTGTCCGTAGGCGTCCGCAGCGATCGAGTCATCAAGAAGCTGACACGGATACAATCCCAACCTCATCGTCCCACCTAAGTTGCCGATACCGCGCTGCTCTGGGAGCAGATCGATAACAGGATGCGGTGTAATCCGGTTGAACTCTGTCGAGTTAACATCATCAGAATCGTAAATATAACGTCCAAATTCAATAACCATCACTTGCATTCCAAGGCATAACCCCAGGTAAGGCACCCGCTTCTCACGGGCATAACGAGCAGCCATGATTTTCCCCTCAATCCCTCGTGCGCCAAATCCACCGGGCACGATGATCCCATCCGCCTGTTCAAGCTCATCCCAGCCTTTCCCGCGTTCCAATTCAGCAGAATGCAGCCAAAGGATCTCAGCATCCACACCCGCGGTTAACGACGCGTGGCGGACCGCCTCACGGACGCTCATGTAAGCATCTTTGAGCTCAATATATTTCCCCACAATGGCAATTTTGATCTTCGGTCGAGGTTTACGTTGCTCCGCGATCAAGGACTCCCACTCACCCCAATCTGGTTTCTTGCGGCTTTCGAGGCCCATACGAGACAGGACGTATCTCCCAACCCCTTCCTGTTCCAGCAAAAGCGGTATTTCGTACAAAACTGATGTCGTGGGTAGCGAGATGACGGCTCGCTCCTCCACATCACAGAAGAGGGCGATCTTCTCGCACAGTTCCTGTCCCATGGGATGATCAGACCGGGCGATAATCATATCCGGTTGAATACCAATCGAGCGCAGCTCACGAACCGAATGCTGGGTTGGTTTGGTCTTCAACTCACCCGTTGCACCAATATGAGGGAGCCAGGTGACATGGATGTAGACGGTATTTTCGCGGCCCAGATTCGCCCTCATCTGACGTAGTGCCTCGAGGAATGGAAGTGATTCAATGTCCCCAACCGTACCGCCAACTTCTACAAGGACGATCTCAGAATGTGTGGCCTTCGGGACAAGACTGATCGTCCGCTTGATTTCATTCGTGATGTGCGGGATCACCTGGATTGTGCCCCCCAAGAAATCTCCCTTCCGCTCACGAGCTATTACCTCAGAATAAATTTGACCCGTGGTGATGTTGCAAACAGAGCTGAGGCTGGCATCGATGAAACGCTCGTAATGTCCAAGATCCAAATCTGTCTCGGTTCCATCATCCAAGACAAAAACCTCGCCATGTTGATAAGGGCTCATTGTGCCCGGGTCAACGTTGATATAAGGATCGAGCTTCTGGATGGAAACCGTAAAACCGCGTTCTTTCAGCACCTTGCCTAAGGCAGCCGCGGTGACCCCTTTGCCGACAGAGCTCACCACACCACCAGTCAGGAAGATATACTTCTCCATCTCAGCTCACCTCCCCCGTCCATGGTTGGTTAAAAGAGAAGTGGGGAGGGTCATGTTCGTGCCCCTCCCCACCTGATTTCGAGACTTTCGCTCGAATGGATGGTTGTTTTCCTTCTCACTAGACCAGTTTCTCCAAGTCCTCAGCAGCACGCCTCATCTCGAGAAAAACCAATCCGAGCTTCGCTTGCTTACGTGCCAGGACGGTCAGAACTGCGCCATTACCAATAGAGGTGAGGAGTACGTAGCCATCATCGCCATGAATGTAAACCTCATCCAGACCGCCCCGTCCTAGCTCACCGGCGATCCGTTCTCCTAGACTGAGCATAGCAGCGGACATCGCCGAAACCCGATCCTCTTCCACGGAAGAAGGCAGTACGGCGGCGATCGTAAGCCCATCAACGCTCACTACGGCCGATGCTTCTACGTCGGGCGTTTTACCCTGCAAATCATGCAATCGATCGACCATGGCTTCGTGGGCTGTTTTTTCCATCCGCATTTTCCTCAATCAATTTTTATGAACCCCGACAGTCTACCATAGCCGAGGATGCTGAGCAAGAAGGGTGGGCTCCTATACCGGTTGAGTGAAGCCATCGCAAGCTTTTCCGCTTCGCTCTCTACCTCCTTTTGACGGGGGCTTCGCAGGATAGAATTCGGTAGAACTCTTATCCCTGTTTGTCATTTCGAGTGAGCCGAATAATAGCGAGGGCATGACTGGTTGCAGAAACCAGTCATGCTGAACGCTTCGGTTTCACTCCCCGCTCCCTTTTGTCGGAGGCCTGACCTGGATAGGTATCCCCTGCATACGGTTGAAATGATGGTTATAAATAGAAAAAGGGGGTGAGCGTGATATTAGTCGCCTTTTTTGTTAGGGAGCAACCCCGGGAGCAGATGGACGATAACCTTCCCCCGCTCCAGATCGATATCACGAATAACAGACTCGATTGCTGGAAGAAGTATTTCATCACCAGTTTCGTTGCGAACGATGAAGACATCATTCGCTCCAGTCTCAAGGATCTCTGCAATTTCACCCAGCGCTTCCCCGTCCTCGCAGCAGACACTCAATCCGAGAAGCTGCCAGTGGTAGTATTCCCCCTCCTGCAGAGATTCAACCTCACCAGATTCCAGCCGGATCTCTACATCACGCCACTGTTCAGCCGTATTTCGATCCTCACAACCTTTAATGACAAGAAGGTAGCGTCCACGATGCGGGCGGATGGAGGTGACAATCGAGGGTGCTGCTGGGTCACCGAGGAATATCTCCATCCCGGGACGGAGCGATTGAATCAGTTTCGAGAGTTGCTCAACAACGAGCCCGCCTCGAATCCCATGTGGGCGAACAACGCGCCCGACAACCAGAAAATTCGGTGGTTGACGGGCGCTTCCCTTCTCAGGTGAATCTGAAGGTCGAACCATTCGCGTCTAAGGGAT
>CAYLOO010000041.1:0-25505 GCA_964385355.1 uncultured Anaerolineaceae bacterium | reverse complement strand
GAGCATCCACGTCAGGTAAGGGGATGCCAATGGAGCCTTCTTTGCTCATGCCGAAAACCGGGTTGCAGTGGGTCGCTGTTGGGGCTTCGGAAAGACCATAACCTTCCACGAGTTTACCCCCCGTCAACTCTTCAAAGGTAGCCTGTGTCTCCCTCATCAGCGGAGCAGAACCAGAGATGCATGCTTTGATCGAGCTTACATCCACCTTGCCCGATTTCACGTCGGGGTGATTGTTGATCGCATTGTACATCGCCGGCACACCGGGGTAAATCGTCGGGCGATACTTGGAGATCGAACCGAGGACATCTCCCATATCCCGTGGGTTGGGAACCATCACCAGGCTGGAGGCAGAAGCGATGCCGAAGCTCATGCCGGCGACCATGCCATAGACGTGGAACATAGGGATTGCCATCAAGACAATCTCATTTCCCTCATCGACGGAGGGCAACCAGGATTTAATCTGCAACGTGTTCGCGACGAGGTTTCCATGCGTCGCGATTGCCGCCTTTGAAAGACCGGTTGTACCACCACTGTACTGGTATAAAGCGTCATCCTTGGGTTTTATATCCATCTGCGGTCGATCAGCGACTGAGTATTGCTTAAGGATGTCCTGCAGCCAGTAATCCCCTTCTCCCAGCTCGACTCGATGACCGTCTTTCTTCTCTTTGGTCAGAGTGAAAAGGAACCGAAGCAGTCCGGGCAGATATTCTTTAATATTCGTTACGATCAATTTCTTAATGGGTGTTTTTGGTTGAACCTCTTTGATCAAGGAGTAGAAATTGCTCATGACGAGCATAATCTCCGTCCCCGAATCCTTCATTTGATGTTCAATCTCCCGCCCTGTGTAGAGAGGATTCGTGGCGACGACAATCCCGCCCGCCTTGAGTATTGCGTAGAATGCCATAACGAACTGCGGCGAGTTGGGCATGAAGATGCCGACAGGCGTTCCTTTCTTTACGCCCATCGCAGCAAGTGCGCCCGCGAGCCGGTCCGTAATTTCGTCCATCTCGCTATAGGTAATTACCGAACCCTTAAATATCGCACAAGCTTGATCGGGATACTTTGCTGCAGCATTCTCCATATAATGATAGAGCGGCACTTCTGGGTATTCAATGGATTTCGGAACTTCTGATTCATAGTGATTAAACCAGGGTCGCTCTTTCATGTCTGCATTCTCCTTTAAGATTGGTTGGGTGAAGAAATCTACCTTCTTTTATACAATGGAAAAGGCGCTATGCAAAGCGAGAGTGATATAATTCATCATCTTCGTCGCGTCTGAGCCGCGAAGAAAAAGTACAAAATTCATCGATAAATGATGTCTATGCGCAATTTTATTCAGCGCACATCATTACAAGTCCCAGATTCTTTTCAGGAGGCACTGCGTCAATGAAATCGCACAACCTACCCGGCACAAAGGCGAAGAAACTCTTAGAACGCGACCTTGAAGTAATATCCCCATCCTACCCAAGGGCTTACCCATTTGTAATGGACCATGGAAAGGGATCCGAAATCTGGGATGTTGATGGCAACCGCTTCATCGACTTCGCCTCTGGAATCGCTGTCTGCTCAACCGGTCATAGCCATCCGAAAGTCGTTGAAGCGATTAAAAACCAGGTAGACAATTTCATCCATATATCCTCCGATTTCTACCACCCAGTGTGGGTAGAGTTCTCTGAAAAAATAGCATCTACCGCTCCTTTTAAGGAACCGGCCAAAGTATTTCTTGGAAATTCCGGCACGGAAGCTGTCGAGGCTGCCATTAAACTCGCCCGATCCCATTCAGGCCGGCATCACTTCATAGGTTTCTTCGGCGCGTTTCACGGACGGACAATGGGATCACTAGCCTTCACGTCTAGCAAGACAAAATACCGGGAAAGCTTTAGCCCGATGATGAGCGGTGTGACCCACGTCCCATATCCAGACCCCTACCGACCTATCCTCGTTCAATCTGATAACGAAGATTATGGCGAAGCAGTCGTGCGCTACATTGAGGAGGTCGTGTTCACCCGAACAGTTCCACCACAAGAGACGGCGGCAATCATGATCGAACCCATCCTTGGTGAAGGCGGGTACGTTGTCCCTCCCGCAGGTTTCTTCCCTGCCCTGAGGAAATTGTGCGACAAGCATGGCATACTCCTCATCGCCGATGAAGTCCAATCGGGTGTCGGCCGAACCGGGAAGTGGTGGGCGATCGAGCATTGGGGTGTGGAGCCCGACATCGTTTGCTTCGCTAAAGGAATTGCGTCAGGCATGCCGCTTGGCGGTATCCTCGCCCGGGCCAGCTTGATGGATTGGCCGAATGGCGCACACGGGAATACTTACGGCGGTAATCCCGTCTCATGTAGTGCTGGTTTGGCGACCCTTGAGTTGATTGAAGGCGGCTTCATGGAGAACGCGGCAGAGATGGGAGAATACACCTTGGATGCGCTATCTGAAATCATGACGCGCCACCCTTCCATCGGTCAGGTGCGCGGTAAAGGTTTGATGCTCGGAATTGAATTTGTTAAGGACCGCGAGAGCAAGATCCCCGCTCTTGATCTTCGAGATCGTATTGTTGAAAAGGCCTTCTATAACGGGTTGATCACCCTGGGCAGTGGCATGAACTCGGTCCGTATCGCCCCTCCTTTGAACATCTCACAGGATCTTATCAACGAAGGACTCCAGATGCTTGAAGATGCGATAACTTTCGCCGAATCCGAATCGTAGAGCTGCGAATGCTACCTGATTTCCGGGTCCGCCAGCGCGATTATTTACTTAGAATCAGCCGAGCGATCACTGAACAGCTTGATCTAGATCGGGTCCTCGCTGAAATCGTCCGTTTCTCGGCTGAGATACTTGGCGGAAGCGCAGGCCTCATCGCTTTGCGTGATACGGAAGGCGCATGGCGAGTCGCCTCAACCTTTGGGATTAATCCGGATTTCGTGCGCTATCTCGATCCACTTCTTACCGACATCCCCGACCACGACGATCCCACTCGCTTCGAACTTCCAGAAGTCAACCGCCGCCTGCAGCGCATAACACAGGCGGCCTCTATGGGTCTGCTCACCGGCGTAGGATTGCCGATGAACGTTAAGGGGGAGACTGTCGGGGTTATCTTCGTCTTCAGGTCCTATCGCGGCCAGTTCTCTGCTGATGATCGTAAACTCCTAAGCGCATTCGCCTCACAAGCGGCAATAGCCGTTCACAATGCGATGCTCTTCTCAGAAATCGCTCAGCAGCACCATCATCTGGATGCCATATTGGAATCTGCCGCTGATGGTATTTTCATCCTCGACCCATCGTACCGTTTCACCCGCTTCAACCGGGCGTGCTCGAGTTTGATGGGCTATCAGGCTGATGGCGTGATCGGTAAAGAACACAAAGAGATCATCCGTTGGCTCAGCAGAGAACCAGGAACATCCCTGGAGGATGCCGAAGCCGGCGGTTGGCCCCTTAGCACACAGGCAACCCTCTACACAGAGGGCGAACTGATCACAAAGTGCGATGGCGCTGTAAGCGTAGGCATTACCTACGCGCCCGCTTTTGATGAAGCAGGGGAACTTTTAAGCATCGTTGCCACCGTGCGCGATATTACAAAATTTCGCGAGGCAGAAGAATTAAAGAGCACATTCATCTCCATCATCAGCCATGAGTTACGCACTCCGGTCGCGCTGATCAAGGGATATGTCGGCACACTCCGCAGAGAGGATGTGCGCTGGGACTCCGAGGTCGTAGAAGATGGTTTAGCAGTGATCGAGGAGGAAACTGACCATCTTACAGGGCTGATAGACGACTTGTTAGACGCTTCACGCCTGCAGGCAGGCGCGCTCAAGTTGAATCGTTCACAGATTTCCCTCGATCGCCTCGCACAGCGGATGGCAGATCGCTTTGAGACACAATCGGATCAACATGATTTCAAGATAGATTTCCCTTCGCGCTTTCCCATTGTCTACGCCGATGAGACGCGCTTGATACAAGTGATGGGAAACTTGCTTTCTAACGCAGTGAAATACTCTCCAGACGGAGGGAAAGTCACCATATCCGGGATAACGAAGGGAAACGATGTTGTTATTTGTGTGCACGACGAAGGTCCGGGGATCGCCTTTGAGGATGTGCCCAGGATTTTCAATCCTTTTTATCGCTCGAATGAAACCAGCCGCAAGATCAAGGGAGCAGGTTTGGGGCTCTTCCTCGCGAAATCTGTAATCGAAGCCCATGAAGGTCGAATCTGGGTGGATGACCGCGTAAAGGATGGAGCATGTATCTGTTTCTCTCTACCTATACTTAAGAATACCGAGGCGGAAGAATAATATGGTAACAAGCGCCACTCAAACACATTGTCCCAATTGTAAGGCACCAATCCAGGCTCAGATCCAGCAGTTGATCGACGTCGGTCAGGATCCGAGTGCCAAAGCTCGTCTTTTATCCGGGTCGTTCAATCACATTCAATGTGGTGTGTGCGGTTTCGATGGCACTGTCGCCGTCCCGATCGTTTATCACGATCCGCTGCATGAGCTCTTACTGACCTATGTCCCCATAGAAGCGAGCATGCCGAAAGACGAGCAGGAACGCATCATCGGTCAGATGATCAAGCGTGTGTCCGACCAGCTTCCTCCTGAGAAGCGGAAAGGGTACCTCTTCCAACCGCAAACCATCCTGACGATGCAAGGGCTGGTCGAACGAGTATTGGAAGCAGAAGGTATATCAAAGGAAGACATCGAGGCGCAGCGCGCTACCATGCGACTCTTTGAGGAAGTGCTTACCACCCCGGAAGATCAAATCGAGCCCTTCGTTAAGGAACACGACGCCGAGTTCAATGCGATTTTTTTCCAGATGGCCAGCCTCGCTCTTCAGTCAATAGACGATGGGAATGCAAGAGAGGCGATGGGCGCCAGATTGGAGAAAATCATTGAGTTTAGCTCTTTTGGGGAGAAGCTGAGGGCTCAGGAAGAAGCTGTAAAAGAAGCAACGGAAAGCCTGCAAGCTCTATCCAAGGAGGGTTTAACCCACGAGACGCTTCTCGCTCTGTTCGTGGAAGCGCCAGATGAAAATCGTGTCGTGGCATTGGTAAATCTCACCCGCCCCGCATTGGATTATAGTTTCTTCCAACTCCTAACCGAAAGGATTGACCAAGCTCAGAGCGAGGAGAAGGAACACCTTACTTCTTTGCGGCAGCAAATCCTCGAAATTACAGAAGAGCTGGATCGGATTCAAGAGGCTCGAGCGGCGCAGTCCGCTGCCCTCCTGAAAACTCTGCTCGACGCAGAAGACCTGGATCAGGCTCTGATACAAGCCCTGCCGATGATCGACGATCTCTTCCTGGGTATCCTTCAAGCTAACTTGCAGGATGCTAAAAAACGGAAGGATGAGAATCTCATTAACCGTCTGACAGCGATCGAACAGCGTCTTCGATCTCTCGCTCAAGAATCGATGCCGGAGGGTCTCAAGCTCGCTCAACGCGTACTTGAAATCGAGGATGAAGAAGGCGCAATTAAACTGCTGGATGAAAGTAAAAAGGCAATCGATAACGATCTACTGAATGCCCTAGTATCCACCGTCCAACAGTTGGAAGCCGGACAGCAACAGGAAGCCGCTGCTCGAATCCAGAAGGTATACAAGCACGCGTTGAAGCTCTCGATGCAAGAGAAGATGAATCCATCTTGATGGGGTGCGTTTGATTCATGCATTGGTTCTGCTCTAAGTTGTATGGGTGATCAAGCGGATATTGGCTACTCTGCTCCGTCCGGAGCTGAACATGCGGGCTCAATACTAATCCAACCTCCCGCAGGTTTCGAACTTGCGGGAGGTTTACGCGCAGACCTTAAAGCGCAGGCTGCGCCTGCGACGGGAAGCAGAGCTCCCTGACTCCAAATATTGCAGAAGCCATGTGGATAGACCTTGGATTGATCCCCGCAACCCTCACTTCTCACGAATCTGGCAGACAAGCCCTTTAAGATAACGACCCTCTGGGAAGTAGACCTTAACTGGGTGGTCGCTCGCCTGCGAGAGCCAGCCAACGATGACGGTGTCAACTCCGGCATCCAATGCGGCATCGGCGACAATCTTCTGGAAAAGCTGGGGGGTAACTCCGCCTGAGCAGGAGAACGTCAGCAGATAACCGCCTGCTCGCAGCAACTTAAACGCCAGTAGATTCACATCCTTATATCCGCGCGCAGCCCGATCCACCTGAGCCGATGTTGCCGCAAATTTCGGCGGGTCTAAAATCACCGTGTCGAAACTTCTTCCCTGATCACGGAATTTTCTCAGCAACTGAAAGACATCTTCCCCGAGGAATTCCACATCTTCCGTAGGGAAATTATTCAAGCGAACATTCTCTTCCGCCAAATCCAATGCGGTTTTAGATTTATCCACAGCGGTCACACGCTCTACTCCTGCAGTCAGTGCGGCAACAGTGAAGCCGCCGCTGTAGCAAAAGCAGTCGAGCACCTCCCCGCCCCTAATCCAATTCGCAGCCAGCGAACGGTTCTCGCGCTGATCGAGGAAGAAGCCAGTCTTTTGCCCATCGCGAACATCCACGAAATAACGCCGTTCACCTTCATGTATTTGGATCCGCCTGGGTGGTTCCTCCCCAACAAGTATCCCGGAGCACGGTTCCAAGCCCTCCAGTTCACGAACGTCGACATCAGAACGCTCATATATACCCAGACACCCACCATGAGACGAGAGCGTTTCTACAATTTCGTCCTTCCAGCTTTCAACACCAACCCAGAGGAATTGGACCACACGATAATCCCCATAGCGATCAACGATCAACCCGGGGATGCCGTCTGACTCGCCATGCACTTCTCTATAGGCATTCGTCGATTTGGGAATACCAATCTCGTCTCGCGCAGCGATAGAAAGAGTTATTCGCCTCTGGATGAAATCTGCATCGACTTCCTCTTCCTGGTTCCACGTCCAAACACGTACCCGGATTTGTGATTTCGGAGAGTACGCCCCTCGAGCGATCCATCGCCCATCCGCGCTGTATATGTCAACAACATCACCTGGATCCGGATTCCCGGTCACGTTCTCGACAGCCCCAGAGAAAATCCAGGGATGGTGACGCAGTATCGCTTTTTCGCGACGGGGTTTCAGCTTAACTTTCTTCATAAGACTATCAATATCCAACAGGATAGTTTTGCGGGGAATATCACCCGATTGACGAGTAGAGGATCAAAACCCGCTCCTCTGAAACTCACTCGATTAACGCTTTTAGCTGAGTTTCATCAATCACGGGAATATCTAAGTCCTGCGCGCGTGTCAATTTCAAGCCAGAGGATTCTCCGGCGACAAGGTAATCCGTCCGCTGACTTACATTTCCTGTAACCTTGCCCCCATGCAGCAGGATTAATTCTTTTGCTTCGGCTCGAGTCAATGATGGCAAGGTGCCTGTAAGAACGAAAGTAAGACCAACAAGGGTTCGCCCAGTTCCCCCATCCTCAGATTCGGTTAACTCCGGCCATACTTCAGCTTCCTGCAATTTCTTGATGATTCTTATGTTTGACGGTTGCGCAAACCAATCGATGATCGTTCTAGCCACCTTTGGTCCAATCCCAGCTACCTCTTCAAGCTCATCCACATCTGCATCAGATAATAGGTTAAGATTTTTGAATTGCCTGGCCAGCTCTCCGGCAGCTGCCTCACCAACATTGCGAATTCCCAAGGCTGTCAGCAGGCGTGAAAGGGGTTGTGAACGTGAGGCTTGAATTGACTCAATGAGGTTTTGCGCTCTCTTGTCCGCAAAGCCTTCCAATCCTGAGAGAACGTCTTCGTTCAGGCGGTAAAGATCCGCCACGTCGTTGACGAGCCGTCCCTCAACCAGCAAGTGTGCAACTTTTATCCCCAGGCCTTCGATATCCATCGCTCCACGTGACGCGAAATGCGCTATATTTCGAACCAGTTGAGCCGGGCAAGCTGCATTAACGCAGTAGATTGCGACCTCCCCTTCGATCCGCTCAAGAAGTTCCCCACAGGATGGGCATTGTTCCGGGATTTGAAGCTGAATTTCTCCCCCTGTCCGGGCTTCAACTACGGGTCCAATGACATAGGGGATGACATCACCCGCACGCTTAATCAATAGGCGATCCCCTATACGGATGTCCTTCTCATGAATGAAATCGAAATTGTGCAGGGTTGCTTGCCGTACTGTTACACCGCCTACCTCAACCGGTTCAAGAATGGCAAAGGGTGTAACGACACCTGTCCGCCCAACGTTGAGACCGATGTCCTCCAGACTAGTTGTGACCACCTGAGCCGGGAATTTGTACGCGATCGCCCCGCGCGGGTCTTTGCCAACTACGCCTAATTCCCTCGCAAGTTGAAGATCGTTCAATTTCACAACAATTCCATCAGCTTCGTATGGGAGGGAGTCACGACGCCCGATCCAGTCCTGGTATCTGCCGAGGGTTCCATTAAGGTCAGTCTCTAGCGTGATATCGGATGGGACTGGAAACCCAAGCGCCTTAAGATAGAGAAGAGCTTCCCACTGCTCTTGTGGTACTGGACCGTCTGAGTCCACGATGTCATAACAAAGTAAGCGAATCGGACGGGATGCGGTAAGGCCCGGATCGAGTTGACGGAGCGCCCCGGATGCTGTGTTGCGCGGATTAACATAGACACGCTCTCCAGCAGCATCAAGTTCTTCATTTAATTTCTGAAAATCATCAAGATAAATAATCGCTTCACCGCGCACGACAAGCCGAGTCGGTGGTTCAGGTCCACCCGCGATGGCGGGGATGTGGAGTGGCAGGCTGCGAACCGTCTTCAGATTGGAGGTGATATCCTCTCCGACCTGCCCATCCCCGCGTGTCGTTCCTTGGATGAACACTCCGTTTTCATAATGCAGCACCACGGTGAGACCGTCTAATTTCGGCTCTACAGTAAAGATGGCATTTTGAACACGCTCATCGAGTTTCACGATCCGATCAAACCATGCCCGAACCTCGTCGTCGCTGTGAGCACTGCTCAAACTCAGGATCGGCACCGGATGCGTAACCCGCACAAATCCCTCGGCCGGTTCACCACCTACACGATGAGTGGGCGAATCTGGAGTGATCAATTCAGGGTGTTCTGATTCAAGAGCCTGAAGCTCTCCCATCAAACGATCGTACTCATAATCGCTGATAAGAGGCGCGCTCAGCACATGATACTGATAATTATGCTTCCGGATCTCGGCCCGGAGGATGATTATTCTTTTCTGGATATTCTTTTCAGCCATATTGTTTGAGATATGCTCGCTAAGTTATGTAGAGGGACTGTCTGAGATGCAGCTATTCTATGGGATCACATCAGGCCACACCGGCAAAAACATCATCCAATCTTCGGGATCGCTACGGATGAATCCTTCGATGACCTCCGCTACTTGTTGTGCAAGCGTGAGGGTATCTTTTTTAACATTGCCCGTTATTTCCGGTTTGATGATCGGAGGACCGGAAACTTTATAGATGCCATCTGCAGCTTTGCGGACGACTCCGACAATCATGTGCGCCCCGGATCGGACAGCGAGCCGGGCATGACCGATCGGTAATTCGACTTTGCGGTCAAAGAACGTCAATTGTGATCCACCTACATCTGGGCGATCTACCGCGGTAACAACAAACCCATTGTTTGAAAGGCGGTGGAACGCTTGGCGTAGAGACTCCATTGAGATCGGTGTAGCGTTGATCCCAAAACGTTCTCGTAGAATAGTGTCAGATCTATGATGCTCGTCGGATCGAGCGTATGAGAGAACTTGAACTGGGAAACCTCTCTTCGCAAGAAGCAAAAGGAACATATTGAAATTGCTTATGTGCCCGCCCACGAACACAACACCATGCCCATTACTCTGGGTTTCGAATGCACTATCGATTAAAGACTCATCAATTTCGCAAACCGATTCAAGACCATCTAATCCGGAAGCCATCATCCTGAACCAATCCACATAACCATGCGCCGCATTCTGCAATACCCTGCCGACTCCACTATCGAGTTCTGGCGACGAGTAAGGGATCCCTTTCACAACCGTGAGGTTGCTCCGTACCGCTTGATAAAGTGCACTGTCTTCCTTAGCAGCGAGCCTTGCAGCTATAAAGTCAGCTAAGCGGAAAGCCTGCTGCCGAGTCAGTACTCGACCCAGAAATGCTCCAGCCATAGGCCCAATATAGCTGTTGATGAATTCATTGAGCGCCATCGATACATAACTCCCCGGAGTTAATCATGATCACAAAACATCATTTATCTACGTTTGTTGTCTGGTTGTGTTTTTTTTCAACTCCTGAACCCTCTTATGAGCTACCCAGACCATTCCAATGAACTTGACCGAATCATGAAATGGGTGAAAGTAACTCTTTTTCCCAGTTCCATAGATCGTGCGTATGTCCACCCATCCGATCTCCAAACCCGCCGCTATTGCTTCGACGACAACTTCCACTTCGAATTCAAATCCCGTTCGTTCCATGTCCACAGCCTCTAGCAGCTTCCGCGCGTAGAGACGGTATCCACATTGGTTGTCATAAATCTTTGTTCCCAGGGCTTTAGAGAGCATCCATGTTCCGACCCCATTGCCGAAGGCGCGGTAAAGAGGCATCTCTCGGAAATCACGGCGACCGATGATTAAATCCCCCTCTCCCCGCTCGTAGGCTTCGATGAACTTTGGTGCTTCCTCTGGGTCATGCTGTCCATCCGCGTCCAGCGTGAGAACGGCGTTGTAGTCTCTTTCCAACGCCCACGTGAATCCCGTAGACAGCGCCACTCCCTTGCCCAAATTCTGTGTATGGACTACAACATCAACCCCCACTTCCCGGACAACGGCTGCAGTGCCGTCGCTTGATCCATCATCAACTACAAGGACAGGTAGGGAATCACGAAAAGCCTCAAGGATCGGTTTAATCCGGCTTGCCTCATTCCAGGCCGGGATCAGCACGATGACGTTGGCACTATCCATTCGGTTTGCTCGAATTCGTCATAATTAAATATCAGCCATGCACCGTAGTTGCATTAAGGCAGCCTGACAGTGCGACTAAACCTGCACACGAACTGACAGCGAAAAATCATTCACGCGTCAGGTATACTTCATTGTTTAATTCTAGTCTAGCTATGTCAGGGGTCAAGCTGTCAGATCTAACAATGGGGTGATGCCTTGTCAGGAGAGAACTAGGCAACCTGTTATCAAACTAATCGATTGATACTTATCCAATTTGCATGTTAAACATGATTTGCTACACTTGTACTATCGCATCTAGGCGTCGGAGGTAAAAAGCATGGGTAAATTCATCGGGTATATTGCGGCCGCAATCCTCATCTTTTTCGGCGTACTATTCGTTTGGGGCGCCTTCAGTGAAAGCGGATCCGCTGGATGGATCATCGTTGGCGTGATCAGTATCGCCGGTGGCCTCGGTTTAATATGGCTCGTAGGGCGGAAGGCAAAATCGGAATCGACTGAGTTGATCCAGAAGATTGAACTCTCTGGCGATGTTAACCTCGAAACGCTTTCCTGTCAGAGCTGCGGCGGTGCGTTATCCCCCGACAACATCAAGATGGTCGCGGGTGCGCCTGTAGTCACATGTCCATATTGCAACTCTACCTACCAGCTTTCTGAAGAACCGAAGTGGTGACCCGAAGCAATGTTCTTATGTATGGCATAACGGGGAGCAACTGATGACTTCTTTGCCTTTTCCATCTCGATTTGAGGAATCAACGGTGAACAAATTAAAACAGCTCACGAACTGCAGCCGTATCTGGAAATTCTTGTGGATTACGGCGATCCTCACCTCACTGCTTCTTGTTTTCTCGGCGCCTGTTTTCGGACAATCCTACTCGTTCACCGTTGACCAGGAGATCGCAGAGGTGTACTGGGAATCGGATGGAAGCGCTCGAATCCTTTACATGATCGTCCTCACCAATGACACCTCCGGTCCTACGATCGAATTCGTCGACATCGGAACGCCGAATGACAATTACAATCTCGGTTACATGTCAGCGACGATCGACAATCGCACCATCTCTCATATCGCCGCCTCCGAGTACATAGACACTGGCATAGAGCTGGGCTTGGGCAGCAATTCCATTCCGCCAGGCCAGCAGGGTACGATAGTTGTCGATCTGGGTCCGATAAGCGGGCTTCTTTATAAAGATTCCCAGTCTGACGATTACGCCAGCGCGCGCTTCGAACCTAATTACTACGACACAGACTTAGTCCATGGAAGCACTGACGTCACGGTGATATTTCATCTACCGCCTGGAGTTCAACCTGATGAACCCCGCTGGCATGGATCGCCAAGCGGCTGGTCCAGCGAACCCGAGACTTATTTAGACAAAGAAGGACGTGTTGTTTACCAATGGCACAATCCCACCGCGAACGTCTACACGGAATACGAGTTTGGCGCCTCCTTCCCACTCGAATACGTCCCGGCTGACAGCATCCACTCATCATCCCTGCGCTTGGATTTAACTGCGCTGACACCTATCTGTTGTTTCGGCGGTTTCTTCTTATTGATTCTGGGGACAATCGGCCTTTCGGTTTACTCAAACAATAAAAGGAAGTTAGACTACTTACCCCCGAAGATTTCAATTGAAGGACACGGCATCAAACGCGGATTGACCGCGGTGGAAGCAGCCGTACTCTCTGAAACACCGCTCGACCGGGTGCTTACGATGATCCTCTTTGCCGTGGTGAAGAAAGGCGCGGCCAAGGTTGTAAAGGAGGACCCGCTAACACTAGAACGCCTCGATACCGAGGTAAACGTCCGCGATTATGAACGTGAATTTCTCGAAGCTCTGATCGATAAACCTAAGAAGAAGAGGCGGTCAAATCTGCAGAGCGTCACAATTAGCCTTGTGAAATCCGTACAGAAGAAGATGAAAGGCTTCAGCCTTAAGGAGACCCAAGCCTATTACAAGTCGATCACCAAGAAAGCATGGCAGCAGGTTGAACTAGCCGAGACTCCGGAAATCAAATCTGAACGCTTCGCCGAGGATATCGAGTGGACGATGCTCGATGACAACTTCGATGATAAAACCAAAGAAGTGTTCAGAACAGGTCCGGTTTATATGCCGATGTGGTGGGGTTCGTACCGTCCTAGCTCATCGCCCAGCATTCCAACAAGCACTAAAACAGCCGTGCCCACGCCAAGCGGGAGAGGCATATCGCTGCCAACGCTACCCGGCGCTGACTTCGCAGCCTCCGTCGTTAATAGTGTTCAAGATACCGCCGCAGGTCTGGTCGGAAACCTGACCGGCTTCACGCAAGGTGTGACCAAGACAACCAATCCACCACCTCCTCGCTCAATCAGCTCCGGCTCATCCAGGAGCGGCGGTGGATGTGCCTGTGCCTGCGCATGTGCGGGATGTGCTTGTGCCTGTGCTGGAGGGGGCCGGTGAGATTGCACCTCCCCTTTCATGGTGACGGGAGCGATAAACGCTTCAAACCGGGTCTCTATGCCTATACGCAAGATTCTGAGGATGGGCGCGCCCAGATCCACCTGCGGATCGATCAGGATGAAACGGGTCTGCTCCTGATTAATGCCAACCGAGCGCTTCATCTGAATTCCACAGCAGCCAGGATGGCCTGGTTGATACTCGAGGACCTGCCAGACAAACATGCTCTTAGGGAGATCCGTAAATCCTTCAAGGTCTCATCCACTCAAGCCCGGAGAGATTTCAGCACGATTCAAACGCAAATCAATGAGCTAATCAAACCCGACGGGGCTTGCCCTGTCCATGATTTGGCGATCGATATCCTGCCGCCTTTCGCAGCGAAACCCAGCGCACCCTACCGTATGGACCTGGCGCTCACGTATCGCTGCAATAACAACTGCCCTCACTGCTACAACGCCAGACCGCGCGACTATCCCGAGATGGAAACGGATGATTGGATCGACATCATTGATATCTTGTGGGATTTGGGAATCCCACATATTTGTTTCACAGGCGGTGAAGCGACGCTGCGTTCCGATCTGCCAGATTTGATCGCCCATGCACAATCGAAGGGGCAGATCACAGGACTTCTCAGCAATGGACGACGTCTCGCTGATCGTAATTTTTTAGACCACCTACTCTCGGCAGGTCTGGATCACATTCAGATCACGTTAGAATCACACCATGAAGAAGTACACGACCGAATGGTCGCGACCCGCGGTGCATTCCGTCAGACTGTCGACGGTATTCGTAACTGCGTCGATGCGGGTGTCTACGTGATGACCAACACGACAATGCTCGCTGAGAATGGTCCCGAAATCGGGGAGACAGTTGATTTCCTTGCCGATCTGGGGGTCAAAACTGTCGGCCTCAATGCGCTGATCTACGCTGGGAAAGGCGCGACTGTAGGAACCGGGATGCTGGAAGCAGACCTAGAGCCGCTCCTCAAGCGCGTGCGAGTGAAAACAGACCAGTACGGGCAGCGGTTGATTTGGTATACGCCAACCCAATACTGTCACTTTGATCCGGTTCAGATGGAGCTAGGCGTGAAAGCTTGCACAGCGGCGTTATATAACATGTGCGTTGAACCGAACGGGGATGTGATCCCCTGCCAATCTTTTTATGAACCGCTGGGTAATATACTTCGAGAGTCTTGGGATAGTATCTGGAATCACGACCGCGCGATCTGGCTACGTGAACGGAAATATATACCCGCCGCCTGCGAGAATTGTGCCGTGCTTTCTGAGTGCGGCGGTGGCTGCCCTCTTACACTGATGAACCGATCAGATCACGAGCCCATCGTTTATCAGAATCTCATACCGCACAGCATCTAGCCAGAAGGACGCAATAATGGACGCAATAATTGCTCGTTTCTTCCCATCAAAAGAACCGCCCCCCGCCCCGGATCCTGGGATTTATCAAACTATGTTCCCGGAAGATGCGGAAACCCCAAATCGGCTGCATCTGCGTGTGGAGAGCGATGGTACGGGGTTACTTTTGGTAAATGCGGCGACTGTGCTTCACTTAAACCAAACCGCAGCAGAGCATGTGGTGTTGTGGATCCAGGGGTTGGGTGAAGAAGATGCCGCAGGAATTATGGCCACGAGATACAAGTTGAGCCGAAAGCACGCCCTGCGGGACCAACGCGAGCTGCGGGAGGAGATCCTTACCTTAGCGACGGAGCCTGATCTTGACCCAGTATTGTTCCTGGGGATGAATCGTGTTGAACCCTACAGCATAGCACCTTCCGCTCCCTACCGCCTGGATTGCGCGCTCACGTACAAACTGGACGAACAAGGCACTCTCGATCCACTCGCGAGAGAGCGGGTAGATCGAGAGCTTTCTAAGTCGGAATGGATGCAGATTCTATCCACAGCATGGGATGCAAATATTCCTCACGTGACGTTCACGGGCGGTGAACCAACGCTGCGGGAAGACTTACCCGATCTTATCCAACACGCGGAAAGCCTTGGACAGGTCACGGGGATTCTTACGCATGGAAAGCAATTAGCTGATCCTGCTTACCTCGAGCGTCTCGATAAATCTGGTTTGGACCATATCCTTATAGCATTCGCTCCCGATGACCCTGCTGCTAGGCAAGGCCTAGAACGGGCACTTGAGACTGAGATCTTCATTGCTGTCCATCTGACACTGGACCCCACAACATCACCCCGGATTATTGACACCCTGGAAGAACTCTCCCAGATGGGGGTAAAGGCTATCTCTCTTGCCGCTATCGAGAAATCTGATCAATGCGTCACCGCCTTAGAACAAGCCCGGGAGAAGGCCGCAGTCCTTGGTATAGATCTCATCTGGGACCTTCCAGCGCCCTATTCAGATACAAACCCGATTGCTGTTGAACTCGAGAAGGTGCATCAAGGTGCGGGACGTGCCTGGCTGTACGTAGAGCCAGATGGTGACGTCTTGCCGACGCAGGGTGTGAACCAGGTCCTTGGGAACCTCTTGCGTGATCCATGGGATCAGATCTGGGATCAGGCAGTCTCAAGCTATCACGCCACCCTTTGATGGTTGCTTGCTAGCCCTCCGGAATAGCAGAAGAGCTAATCATGCTGTATCTTTAGCGGGTTCTCATGCAGCAAGAAACCCTAAAGCGTTTGCACTCGCGCTACCTCGTTCAGGCTTCTTGGACCGCTTCGATCCGAGAGCAGCTTTTTGATTCCATTCAGATTCAAGGAAAGCACAAGGTTTTGGAAGTTGGCTCCGGCACGGGCGTGGTCAGTGCAGACATTAGCCAGCGGTTTTCATTGGAGAGCGTTGGCGTTGACATCGACCGATCTGCTGTAACTTTCGCCCAAATCAATGATGCTGCAACCTCGTATCTCGCAGGAGATGGCAACAATCTCCCTTTCCAATCCGCAGCATTCGACGTGTCTGTCTGTCATTTTCTTCTGCTCTGGGTTGAAGACCCGGAGCAGATCCTCAATGAGATGAAAAGAGTCACAAAACTGGGCGGTTGGGTTCTGGCATTAGCAGAGCCTGATTATGGCGGGCGGATAGATTACCCACGTGAGCTCGAAACCGTCGGTCAAGGGCAGATCCAGGCGTTGCTCGACCAAAACGCCAACCCATATCTGGGACGAACACTGCGTGCCCTTTTCCACTCGGCACAGCTTACCGAGATCCGTACCGGCTTGTTAGGTGGAGAATGGCAGGGAAGCCCGAATGAGGATCAACTGGAATCTGAATGGGAGACACTGGCTCAGGATCTGAGCGACTTGCTCCCCGCCGATGAGATCGAACGATTTAGACGAATCGACCACGAAGCCTGGGAAATGGGGACGAGGGTCTTATTCGTACCGACATTCTACGCCGCTGGTCGCGTCCCTCATTTTTAAAAAATCCACTTAGCCGTAGTCGGATTTTCCAGATCGAAGACGCCTTGAAGCTGGAATATCCGCACCCTCGTTATCAGAACTGGGTATTACAAAGCGTGCCTGAGGAGCCACTCAACAAGCTCAGGATGAACTCCGGAACGAAGAATCTCGTTCCTGGCATAAAGAATCCTCCACGTATTTGTTATAAAGAGGAGCCCGCCATGGCGACGTGGCAATCTCCGCACACGAGAGGAGGAGATTGCTTCGCCTTCGGCTCGCAATGACAATAAGGAGTGACCTTCACCACCCAGGGATGGCGTCTGTTTCTAAAGGGGAGGTCACCAAGAGCAATATCCTAGGGATTTCTCGCGGAGTTTATCCTGCGAAGTCCCCGACCGAAGGGAGTGGGGAGTGAAATCGAAGGGCTCGAAATGACAACAGTGGATAAAACCATCCCAAGCCTTGTCATTGCGAACCCCTGCTAGGACTGAGAAAACCCTGATACATTTCAAGAAAATGCGCGGAGCTCTCGAAAAAAAAGAGCCTTGATCTATAAAAAAGGGGCTGCCTTTTCAGACAGCCCCTTCATCGATACGTTAGTGAATATCTAGAACAAGCCGGTGATCTTGCCTGTTTCCAGATCCAGGTCGATATTCATGAACGCGGCATGCGTGGCCAGACCGGGCATCGTGCTCATCTTTCCCAGAAGCGGATAGATGAATCCCGCACCGACGCTGGCGCGCACCTCCCGAACCGGCACCGTGAAGCCGGTTGGCACGCCTTTCAAATCCGGGTCGTGGCTCAGGCTAAGATGCGTCTTCGCCATGCACATCGGCAGATTCCCGAAGCCTGCTTTCTCGTAGGTCGCAATCTGCTCTTCGGCTAACGGTTCATAGGATACTCCGTCCGCGCCATAAATTTCTTTGCAGATATACTCGATCTTCTTCTTGATCGGCCAATCCAGCGGGTAAAGGAATTCGAAGTTGCTTGGTTGTTCGCACGCTTCAACAACTGCCTGCGCTACTTCCTTTGCTCCCTCGCCGCCATCTGCCCAGTGGGTACTTTTTACGGCTGCGAATGCCCCCTGTTCCTCCGAATACTTACGCACCATTTCCATTTCGGCGTCGGTGTCATCCTTGAAGCCGTTAACACAGACGACGACTGGGATGCCGAAGCGTAAGGCGTTCTTGATGTGAACACCAAGATTCGGAAGACCGGCTTCGAGTAGCTCAAGGTTCTCCGATGTATACGCCTCATCCAGAGGTGCACCCGGGGAGACTTTAGGCCCGCCGCCGTGCATCTTAAGAGCGCGCACCGTAGCTACCAGCACTACGGCATTCGGGATCAAACCTGAGTAGCGGCATTTGATATCGAAGAACTTCTCCATGCCGATATCAGCGCCGAAACCGCTCTCGGTGACGACGTAGTCCGCAACCTTGAGAGCAATCTGATCGGCGATAATCGACGAATTACCGTGCGCGATATTGGCGAAGGGCCCAGCGTGCACTAACGCTGGCTGACCCTCGAGTGTTTGCATGAGGTTCGGCATGAGCGCATCCTTCAGCAGGACTGTCACCGCGCCGGCAACGCCAAGATCCTCAAGTGTGACTGGATCGCCCTTCTTATTCAATCCAACGACAGCCCTTCCCACTCGCTCGCGCAAGTCGCGTAAGCTCGATGCCAGAGCAAGAATCGCCATTAACTCCGATGCGACCGATATATCATAGCCTGTTGCACGCGGGAAAACCGGGCTGGGCGAACCATCGCGCAGTTTGTCGTCATTGAATCCCACTTTGATATCTCGCAAGCTCCGATCGCATACGTCAACAACACGATTCCATGTGATCGTATCCGGATCGACATCGATGCGTGTTACACCTCGACGCTTAAGTGCATCATCCGTCTGCCGGCTCTCGTGATACATACGAGTGTCGAGCGCGGCGGCGACCAGGTTATGGGCGACGGTGATCGCATGAATATCGCCGGTGAGGTGGAGGTTGAAATCCTCCATGGGGATCACCTGGCTGTAGCCCCCTCCTGCCGCTCCACCCTTGATATTAAAGGTTGGTCCCATGCTCGGCTGTCGAATGCAGCACATCACATTCTTCCCCAGATGTGTGCCCATGGCTTGAGTAATGCCGACCATAGATGTGGACTTCCCCTCCCCAAGCGGAGTCGGCGTGATGGCGGTGACGTCGATGTATTTCCCTTGGGGACGATCGGCAAGCTTCTCAAGCATATCGAGATGTACTTTCGCTTTATACTTGCCATAGAGATCGAGGTCGTCCATCTCCAACCCGATCTTCTCCGCGATCTCGAGGATTGGACGAAGGTCTGCCTCCTGTGCGATCTCGATGTCCGTAGGGACGGGGCGCTTTGGTTTCAGGACCATGGAATCAACCTCCTATTAGATGAGCTGCGTTATGAATTTCTTGCAGACGGTTTAGGCCCTAAGTGTGCTTTGCTTTTTACAATAAGGCAAGCGACGTTTTTCACAATCCCGACTGTCAACTATAACTATTGCCCTTTCCTTAGTCATCCTGTTCTTGTATCTGCTCTCGTAGGATTTAATCAACGTCATCTTGGTCGAGAATGGATATTATCTGAGTTTTCAATTCATAAATGGACCTTGCCTCCAACGTTTATTCATGTCTCTTTTATTGCGCACAATTTACTGTTTTGTAACTAACTCTGTGTTTCACTCTCCCTTGCTTGACTTTCATCCAATTTGCGCTGGTATTCTGTCACTTTAGTCATTGTGAGAAAAATCACATACTTTTATTAATGGTAATTCAGGCTTACTTCATCGCGGCCGTGAGTGGTTCTCGCCTCGATGGGCGCCACAGGATATTAGGTGAGTTTTGGGTCTCATAGATACCCAATAAACCGGGAGGTAATAGCATGCCAGAAGTACCTACGAACGGATCCTCCACCGATTTCCGCAATGAAGTGATTAGAGCCACACCAGGCGGAGAGAACCTAAAACTCTGCCTTCAGTGTGGCACTTGCGGCGGCTCCTGCCCCTCCGGGCCGGATATGGACTATTCACCACGGCAACTCTTCGCCATGATTGACGCCGGTTTCAGGGATGAAGTTCTCAAGAGCAATACCCCCTGGTATTGTGTCTCCTGCTACTACTGCACAGTGCGATGCCCCAAAGAAATCCCCATCACCGACATCATGTACACCCTGAAGCAGATGGCCGTAAAAGAACACCTTTATGACGATAGCGATGCGCCCGAGTGGTCAAAGAGTTTCATCGGGCTTGTTGAGACCTACGGCAGAAGCTTCGAACTGGGTTTAGCTACACGCTACCACCTGACTCACAGTCCGTTAAAAAAGTTTAGCTTAGGACCTTTCGCAGTGGGCATGGTGATAAAGAACCGCCTCGCATTCCTACCTGAGAGAATCGAAGGCATTAATCAGCTTCAAGCGATCATGGAACGAGCGAAACAACTGGAGGCCGAGTTATGAAATACGGATACTACCCTGGTTGTTCTTTAGGCAAGTCCGCTAAACCCTACGATGACTCAACGAAGGCAATAGCCAACCAGCTTGGCATGTCCTTCGAAGAGATCGCCGATTGGAATTGCTGCGGGGCAACTGAATACTTTTCGCTCAATAAAACAGCCGCCTATGCTCTCGTCGCCCGCAATCTCGCGCTGGCAGCGGATCAGGACGATCTTAAAGAACTCGTCGCGCCCTGCAGCGCATGCTACTTGAACCTCAGGAAAACAGACGACTACATGGGCAAGTACCCGAAAATTGGAGCGCTAACCAATGAGGCGCTTGCTGCCGGGGGTCTCTCCTACGAACCTGGTTCATTGCGCGTCCGTCATCTTCTTGATGTTGTCGTTGAGGATATCGGGTTTGAGGGTATCAGCGAGAAGGTCACAAACCCATTGACGAACTTGTGGGTTGCGCCCTATTACGGTTGTATGGTCGTCCGCCCCGAGTTTGGCGACACCGACCCCGTGGATGCGGAATACCCACTGACAATGGACCACCTCATGGAGACGCTGGGCGCGACGGTAGTTGATTTTCCTCTGAAAACCCACTGCTGCGGTGGTCACATGACCCAGATCAGTTCCGAAACTGCATTTGAACTGATCCGCCAACTGCTGCACAGCGCAGACGAATCGAATGCCGATGTCATCGTGACGATTTGCCCAATGTGCCAATTGAATCTGGACGCTTACCAAACTCAGGTAAACCGTCACTTCGGCACAAATTACAAACTGCCCATTCTCTACTTCACGCAGTTGATCGGTCTGGCGATGGGGATCCCCGCGAAAAAGCTCGGGATCGGGAAAGAGTTCGTCTCCGCATCCGCAGCATTGAAGAAGATCGGTTTAGAGGTTGAAGAAGAACCCGCCCCGGCAGGCAAGCGTAAAAAGGACGACAAATCGCTGCCGATGCCGAGCGGAAGAGTGGAGGGTTAACATGGCTGAACGTGTTGGCGTCTATATTTGCCACTGCGGCAGCAACATCGCCGGAAAGGTTGACGTTGAAGAGGTGTCCCATTGGGCAGGCGAGGAACTCGATAACGTTGTTGTGTCTCGTGACTATAAATTCATGTGCTCCTCACTGGGACAAGAACTGATCGAGGACGATATCAAGAACGAAGGCCTTACGAGGATCGTCGTCGGTGCCTGCTCCCCTCACCTGCACGAGAAAACTTTCCGTAGGGCATGCAGCAACGCCGGGTTAAACCCCTATCTTTGCCAGATGGCTAGCCTGCGTGAACAGGTCTCCTGGGTCACTGAGGACGAAGCCCTTGCGACGGCGAAATCGAAAGCGATGATCTCCGGCGCAGTCGAGCGCGTGCAGCTCCACGAGGAACTTGAGCCCACCGAGGTTCCAGTTAACCCCCATTCACTTGTTGTTGGTGGTGGGATAGC
Organism: uncultured Anaerolineaceae bacterium; assembly: GCA_964385355.1. Classification (GTDB taxonomy): domain Bacteria; phylum Chloroflexota; class Anaerolineae; order Anaerolineales; family E44-bin32; genus E44-bin32. The sequence goes on along the minus strand of CAYLOO010000041.1, from coordinate 3,895 downwards.
CGGCATTCAAACCACCCTCGAACTGGCGAATTCAGGCAACCCTGTCTTCTTAGTTGAGAGAGAACCCTCAATCGGCGGCCACATGGCGCAGTTCGACAAGACCTTCCCCACCCTCGACTGCTCTGCCTGCATCCTCGCCCCCAATATGTCCGATGTCAGCAATCACCCAAATATCACGCTCTTGTCATACAGTGAAGTTGAAGAAGTCACTGGATTTGTTGGGAATTTCCATGTGCGTATCCGCAAGAACGCAAGACATGTAATAGAGGAAGACTGCACGGGGTGCGGGATCTGCATTGAGAAATGTCCCAAGTCGGTCATAGATGACGTTTTCGAAGCCGGCATTGGCTACCGGAAAGCCATCTACCGCCCCTTCCCCCAGGCTGTCCCTAAATACCCGGTCATCGATACGGAGACCTGCATATACTTCGAGAAAGGCACTTGCAAGGCTTGTGAGAAGTTCTGCCCGACAAATGCCATTGACTTTGAACAGAAAGATACTTTCATCGACATCGATGTCGGCAACATCATTCTCGCAACCGGCTACGATACCTTTGATAGTCGAAAAATTCCGCAATACGGATACGGGCGATTGGCGAACGTATTCACAAGCTTGGAATTTGAACGCCTGTGCAATGCCGCCGGACCAACGGACGGCAAGATCGTCCTTAGAGATGGGGTGACTACTCCAAAATCTGTCGCCATCATCCACTGCGTCGGTAGCCGTGACACCAGGTTTAACGCCCACTGCTCTGCTGTATGCTGCATGAGTGCTTTGAAGTTCGGACACCTTGTGATCGAAAAAACGGGCGCAGAAGTACACTCTTTCTATACCGACATGCGGCCAGCTTTCAAGGACTATGAAGAGTTCTATAACCGGTTGCAAGAGGAAGGCATGCACTTTACGAGAGGCCGAGTGGCCGAGGTCACCGATGTAGCCCTTCAGCCCGGCGAAGAAGGTAAGCTCATCATCCAGGTGGAGGATACACTTATCGGCCGGCAGCGCCGCGTCCCTGTAGACATGGTCATCCTGATGACCGCGCTTGAACCGAAGCCAGACGCCAGGGAAGTAGGTTTGACATTTGGTATCTCCTGCAGTATGGCCGGTTGGTTTACAGAGCGCCATCCCAAACTTGACCCGGTCGCTACGATGACCGACGGAATCTTCATCGCTGGAGCTTGCCAGGGACCAAAAGATATCCCGGCGTCGGTCTCCCAGGGAGCAGCGGCAGCCGCCCGCGTCCTGGGCATGATCTCTAAAGGCGCGGTTGAAATCGAACCGATTGTCGCCACCATTCACGAGGAAAGATGCTCGGGATGCAGGATCTGCAACACGCTGTGCCCCTTCAACGCCATCGATTATATGGAAGACAAAATGGTGAGCGTCATCAATCAAGCGCTGTGCAAGGGCTGCGGGACCTGCGTGGCTGCATGCCCCGCCCAAGCCATCAGCGGCGCCCATTTCAGTAACGAGCAAATCTTCGCTGAGATTGAAGGTTTACTCTTTGATGTAGTGCAAGGAAACGGCGGCAAGCCTGTCGTTGAAGAACCCGAAGCGGTTCCCGCATAGCGGAGGATAAATCCTATGGCTGATGAAAGATTTGAACCGAAGATTATCGCTTTCTTATGCAACTGGTGCTCCTACCGCGCGGCGGACCTTGCGGGGACTGCCCGGATTAAGTACAAACCTAATATTCGCATGCTGCGAGTAATGTGCAGCGGCCGCGTCGACCCTTCATTCGTGCTCAAGGCTTTCGCCCTGGGTGCGGACGGCGTGATGATCGCCGGCTGTCACCCCGGGGAGTGCCATTACCTGGAGCAGAACTATAAGACCATGCGGCGCTTCTCTATGCTGAAGCACACCCTGCAAGCACTTGGCATGGAGGAAGACCGTTTTCGTCTGCAATGGGCTTCAGCTGCAGAGGGCACTTTGCTAGCGGGAGCGATCAACGAAATGATTGAACAAGTTCGTGAACTTGGACCACTCGATTGGTCCAAAAACTGGTCTGAAAACGGGAAAATCGAAGAAGCGATAGAACAACTTGTCGATGAACATGCCGAAGCGATGGAGGTGCCAGTATGAGTGAAAAAGGGGTCCTAGCACTATATTGGGCTGCTTCCTGTGGCGGCTGTGAGATTGCCGTTCTGGGTATCGACGAGAAGATCCTTGATGTCGCTGCGGCATTCGACATCGTCTTCTGGCCCTGTGTCCTGGATGGAAAAGTCCGTGACATCGAAAAAATGGCCGATAAAAGCATCGATCTTTGCTTCTTCAATGGTGCAATCAGGACGAGCGAACAGGAATATATGGCCCGCCTGCTGCGCCAGAAATCGAAGGTCCTTGTCGCCTTCGGCTCCTGCGCTCAGGAGGGTTGTATTCCCGGCCTGGCGAACGCGACGACGAAGGAAGCGATCTTCCAGACTGCGTATCACGATACACCAAGCACCGTGAACCCTGACGGCGTCCGCCCGCAGACCGAGACGAAAGTGGATGAGGGCACGCTCTACCTGCCTTTCTTCTACGAGACTGTCAAGACACTTGGACAGACGGTTGACGTTGATTACTACCTGCCGGGGTGTCCTCCGGAAGCGGAGCGAATTTGGGATGCCATCGTCGCCATTCTGGAAAACAAGCTCCCTGCCCCGGGCAGCGTAATCGGTGCCGAGACGACAGTTTGTGATGATTGCCCGCGCACGCGGGATGAGAAAAAAATCAAAGAGTTTAAACGAACATGGGAGATCATCCCCGATCCAGATATCTGCCTGCTTGAACAGGGCCTCGTCTGCTGCGGGATTGCTACCCGCGCCGGATGCGGCGCCCTTTGTCCGACGGTTGGCTCCCCCTGCATTGGCTGCTACGGCCCGAATGAAGGGGTTGAGGATTTCGGCGCTCGGATGATGACAGCCCTGGCTTCCGTGATCGACTCCGATGATCCAGAGGAGATCGACCGCATCATACAAGAAGGGATCCCTGATCCTATAGGTACGTTCTACCGTTTCAGCCTGGCACACAGCGAACTGCGTAGAATTGCATTGCCTACCAATGGAGGTTCGGATGCGAAGTTGGAGACAGCCGAATCGGCCTGATGAGGAGATTAGGACATGAAACGAATTTCAATTGATCCGATCACCCGACTCGAGGGCCACGGCAAGATCGATATCTTCCTCACGGAAGAGGGCGAGGTAGCGAACGCATATCTACAGGTTCCCGAGCTGCGCGGTTTCGAGCAATTCTGTGTCGACCGCCCCGCGGAGGATATGCCCAACATTACCAATCGTATTTGTGGTGTTTGCCCTGAAGCCCACCATATGGCTTCTACGAAGGCGCTGGATGCGCTCTTTCACGTCGATCCACCGCCTACGGCGAAGAAACTGCGCGAGATGTTTTACAGCATCTTCTTCGCCACCGACCACACCACGCATTTCTACGCGCTTGGTGGACCCGACTTCGTCCTGGGCCCCAATGCCCATCCTGCAGAGCGTAACATACTGGGCGTAATCAAGAAAGTGGGCATGGACATCGCCGGCAAGGTGCTTAAGATGCGCCATGATGGCCACCACCTGATCAAAATGATCGGCGGCCGCCCCGTACATCCAAACTGGGGTCTTCCTGGTGGTGTGAGCCGGGGAATCACCGAAGAACAGCGAGAGGAAATTGAAGCGCTCGGTCGCGACGCGATCGAGTTCGCCAAGTTCTCCCTCCAGCTTTTCAATGATGTTGTCTTGGGAAACTCAGATTATGTTTCGCTAATTACCGGTGGTTTATTTACTCATGAGACCTATAACATGGGAACCGTCGATGAGAACAACCATATCAACTTCTACGACGGGATGATCCGAGTTGTCGGACCGGATGGGAAAGAGCACGCCAAGTATGACGCCAAGGACTATCAGG
>CAYLOO010000040.1:0-25614 GCA_964385355.1 uncultured Anaerolineaceae bacterium | reverse complement strand
TCGCCCGTTCGTATAACTCCTCCGCCTGGCGGCTGTAGGTGCGGATATCCTTGGCGACGATGCGGACCTTCTTCCCCATCTCTCGCAACTGTAATGCTTGCGCTATCATCGAGGTGCAGCAGTAGCGTGAGCAGCCAATTCCTTCCTGCCTCGAACCAACGCAGGAAATGAATGTTATCTTCTCTGCTTCCAACGTCTCCCGCTCAAGCATGGATTCAAGCTCCAAGTTGGTGATCACTTTGGGATTCGAACCGTATGAAAATTCCTGGGGATCATAGGGTACAGATCCGGTCGCGATGACAACCGCGCCGACCTCAAGAGACTGACCATCATTGAGCAGCGCGGTGAAATTACCCACGTACCCACCGATCGTCTCGATCTTTGTACTCAGGTGAACGTGGGCGCCACTCGCTTCCAGATCTTTCATTTTCGCATCCAGAAGGTCCTCTGCCGGTATATCAGCCGGTGCGATTCGATGCAGTTGATTAAGGGTTCCGCCCAGGAGACTTTCTTTCTCGATAAGGTGTGTTTCGAAGCCCTGATGGGCGAGCGCGGCTGCCGCGCTCATTCCCGCAATACCCCCTCCGATAACAAGAACACGCTGGGTTAACGGCAAATGACTGATCTCAAGTGGTTCGAGTTCGCGCGCTTTCGCGACCGCCATTGCTACCATATCGATGGCTTTGACCGTCGCAGCGTTTTTGTCGAACTTATGCACCCAAGAATCCATATTCCGGATATTTGCCATTTCCAATAGGAACGGGTTCAACCCGGCTCGGATGAGTACCCCACGAAATATCGATTCATGTGTCTTCGGTGAACAAGCGGCAATGACGACACGATTAATCCCATGCTCACGGATGGCGTCCTCGATCTCTTTCTGCGTATTCCCCGCGCAGGAGAACATCTGCTCAGAAGTGTAGACGACGTCAGGCATATCCTTGGCCGCTTCGATCACACGCTCTACATCTATAACTCCGGCGATGTTGCTGCCGCAGTGGCACACAAAAACACCCACATGCGGAATATCAATGTCCTCCATGGGTTCGATTTCGGGTTCTTCTGGCCATGATCGATCGGATAAATACCGCAGCGCAAGAGATGCAGCGCCGCTTCCTTCCGCCACGCTGTCGGGGATATCCTTAGGCCCGCTAGCGCATCCAGCCGCATATATGCCCGGTCGAGTGGTTACGATCAAACTTCCTTGCTCTTCGAGCGAGCGGATAAAACCGTCCCCATCGAGCTCGATGCCGAGCGTCTCCGCTAATTGAGGGAGACCCGTCGGCGGCGAGACCGCATTTGCCAGGACGACCATATCGTAATCATCCTCAACTATTTCTGATCGCTTAGTATCTTCATAGCGGACATTAATCTTGCCATCACCATTGGGGGAAATTCTTGATGGCCGCGCACGGACGAAGTTCGCCCCCTCATCTCGAGTGCGTTCTAGAAAACCATCGAAACCTTTACCATATGCCCGCAGATCCATGTACATCACATCTACATGTTCGATACCATGATCCACGGCCTGGTAAGCATGCTTGATCGAGTACATACAACAGAAGCGGGAACAGTACTGATGGTGTCTTTGGTCTCTGGAGCCTACACATAGTACAAAGAGGATTTTATGTGGATGTTCACCATTGGAAGGACATAAGATCTCACCGCCTGTCGGACCGGCGGAGTTTACCAGACGCTCAAATTCAAGCGCGGTGAGTATATCCGGGTGTGTCCCATATCCAAATTCACGCATCTTGCGAGGGTCGAAACTGTCATATCCTACAGCGACCACGACCGCAGCCACTTCAACTCTGATGATCCGTTCTTGTGGCATGAGGAAATCGATCGCACCTGGCAGGCAAGCCTCTTTACACCGGCTGCAGGGGATGTAGTTCGGTGGTGTATTCAGGCAGGATTCCATATCAATGACATAGGGTCCAGGTACTGCTTGTGGTATCGGGGTGTATATGGCTCGTCGGGCTGCCATTCCTGAATCGTACTCATTAGGCAGGACAACCGGGCAAACCTGGGTACATTCACCACAGCGTGTGCATGCATCCGTCACATAACGTGCACGTTGCCGGATGGCTACACGAAAACGTCCAGGCTCACCTTCAATCTCTACCAACTCAGCCATCGAGATGATCTCGATATTCTCATGAAGATCTACTTCAGACATTTTTGGAGCTTCGATGCAGATTGAGCAGTCGAGTGTTGGGAAGTTCTTATCAAGAACTGCCATGACCCCACCGATGGTTACCTCACGCTCGACAAGCATCACATGCGCGCCAGATTCAGCAAGGTCAAGCGAAGCTTGAATCCCGGCGATACCACCCCCCAGAACTAAGATAGTATCGCTCATAAGCCGCGTTCCTCAACTTTTGCGTAAGCGAAACCCAGCTCGAAGGCTTCAAGGTTAAGCTCAAGGGTCTTCGGTTTTACCGACGTTCGAATTGCCTCCTCCATCGCCTCCCGGGTGACGACTTCTGCGATCGCACAGAAATATCCCAAAATAACAACGTTTGCCACGATTCGTCGGTTTAAATCCTCTGCTATCTTCGTTGCAGGAATCCGCAACGGCTCATCCCCTGGTTTTGGAGTTACCAACCCATCATCGATGATGATTACAGCTTCTGGTTTCGTCTCATCTCTGTAGCGTTTATATCCCTCCTGCGAGAGTGCAATCAGAACATCTGCTTTTTGCACAAAGGGATAGGCAATTGGCTGATCGGCTACGACGATACTGGACGAAGATGCACCACCACGCGCTTCAGGCCCATACGATTGGGTCATCACGGCTTCAAGATCTTGATAGAGAGCGAACGCTTTCCCCAGCAGGAATCCCGCCAGGATGACACCCTGGCCTCCGAAACCCGAGATGCGTATCTCCTGCCTCACGTCTCATCCTCTATGTGTATTGGTTGATATGAAGGCGCGTCTCTGTCAACAAATCGACCGACGTAAATCGGCTGGTCCTCCCTTAAATCGATCCCGAGCTGATCCAGAGGGGTATCCGGTTTGTGTACACAGCGCTCCCGATAAAGAATCGTTTCATCGAGCCCTCGTTCAAGGTCATTTAACTTACCGAATCCGATGGGACATGGAGAAAGTACTTCAATGAAAGAGAAACCGGGTTTATTGAATGCATAAAGCACGTCATCGATGACCTGCCGTACATGTATCGTCGTCCAACGCGAGACGAAATTCGCTCCTGCTGCAGCGAGAAGGTACACAAGGTTAAAGGGATGCTCCGGACATCCGTATACTGAGGTTGTACTCATTGCGCCATATGGAGTCGTCGGCCCCATCTGTCCCCCAGTCATTCCATAATTGAAGTTATTCGCGCAGATAACAGTGATATCGATATTCCGCCGTGCTGCATGAATGAGGTGATTTCCGCCAATCGCCGCCAAGTCGCCATCGCCGCTGAATACGGTCACACATAACTCTGGGTTGGCTAATTTCAAACCCACAGCGAAAGGAATTCCCCGGCCATGTGTTGTGTGGTACGAGTCGATGTTCATGTACCCTGCAACACGACCAGAGCAGCCAATCCCTGAAACAACAATATGATTCTCAAGGTCAGTACCTGATTTGATGATCGCCTGCGCATAGCAGCGCATCACGATCCCAATACCGCAGCCCGGACACCAGATATGCGGCATCCGATCGGCGCGGATCAGACCATCAAGAGGATGCTTTTCAACGAGAATAGGTTGAACCATTCTTGATTGCCTTTTCAATCGCTTCAAGGATCGGCTCAGGCGCGAGCATCGCTCCCCCAGCATGGTTTACGCCTATTACCGGCTGTTCGACGTGCCGTTCAACCTCACGGATCATTTGACCCAGATTCATTTCTGCCATAATAAACGCATCCGCATCCTGCGCCAGATCGCGAATGAGCTGCTCAGCAAACGGCCAAACAGAGATAATCCGCAGCAACCCCACTGGCAATCCACGCTCGCGAGCGATACGCACAGCTCTTCTCGCAGAACGCGCAGTGCTTCCAAAAGAGATGACGACGACGCGGGCACCTTCTAGATGGAAAGCTTCTGTGCGAATTAAATCCTTTGTATTTCGGTTGATCTTCTCAACCAGCCGGGTAACCAGAGCATGATGCGTATCGGCAGACATATCTGGATAGCCTCGTTCGTCATGCGTCAAACCCGTGAAATGCACCTTATATCCATCCCCGGCATGAGCCAAAGGAGGTACAAGGTCATCATCAAGCGCTTCAAACGGCTTGAATTCCTTTTTAGTTCCATTTGGGCGTTTTCTTCCCCAGTATGGGATCTGATCAGCTTCTGGGATCTCGACCCGTTCCACCATGTGCCCGACCACTTCATCCGCCATGAGCAGAACTGGGATACGATAACGATCAGCCACGTTGAAACTGTGTATAGTTAAATCAAAGAACTCCTGAGGCGACCAAGGAGCATAAGCAGCAATGCCATAATCGCCGTGCGATCCCCACCTGGCTTGCATGACGTCAGCCTGACCCGGCAGCGTTGGAAGACCAGTAGAAGGAGATCCTCGCTGAACATTTACTACAAGGCATGGAAGCTCCATCATCGCCGCCAGCCCGATGTTTTCCATCATCAGGCTGAAACCTGGACCCGATGTCGCCGTCATTGCCCTGGCGCCAGCAGCAGAAGCGCCAAGCACAGTTGCCATGCTGCCCATCTCGTCTTCCATCTGAATGTAGACGCCCCCAATTTGAGGCATCCGACGAGAAAGACGTTCTGCGATTTCCGTAGATGGCGTAATTGGGTAACCACCAAAGAAACGGCAGCCTGCAGCGATTGCTCCCTCTGCACAGGCATGATCACCGTTCATGAAGTAGCTACCCGTCAGGATGTGGCTGGAAATCATTCTTCCACCTCAAGTGTAAAGATTGCGAATTCGGGGCACACCATGGTGCAGAATTCACAATGTACACATGCATCCTGACGATCTAAGCGGATCTCGGGATAATAATAGCCTTTTTCATTTGTGTTTTCTGAAACTTGAAGAACTTGCTGAGGGCAAAACTCAATACACAGGTTGCAGCCTTTACAACGCTCGAGGATGAGGTAAACGCGACCTCTCGGAACAGTAAACTCGGCTAGATTTATGGGTGTTCGTGCGAAGACCTTCATCCTGTCCTCGCATTCAGTGAATCCAAACTGGAGATCCGGGGAACACGCCTGAACATATCAGGAGATTAGACTTTCATATATTTATTCACAAGTACCATGTGTCAGAGAAAATCAAGCACAACGTCAATGAATTACAGGAATTAAGCATCTAAAATATTATTTACTTTGGGGTTCATAAACGGGGATCGAGTTTACCCCCGCATATGCTGATTGCATAATCCACTCCGGTTGTACATAATGGAAGTCCTGGAGACGCACATTACAGCATGCCATCCAAGATACTATCGGGTCTTATAAGCCCCTGCCCCTCTTCAGATTTAAGGTCACGAGGGTTGATGGCGAACGTGCGAGGATAATCATGGCACGACTGCACGAATATCAAGGAAAAAGCCTGCTCGCAGGCGAAAAGATCGGCATCCCCAGAGGCGAGGCTGCGCGCACACCATCAGAAGCGAAAAAGATCGCAGAAGAGCTTGGTTGCGAAGTTGTTGTCAAAGGACAAGCTTGGGTAACCGGGCGGGCATCGCGCGGGTTGATAAAGTTTGCTGACTCACCTGAAACCGCCGCAGCTGCTGCGAGTACGATTATTGGCAAGGAAGTCGGCAAATTTGAAATTGACACAGTGTTGGTTGAAGAGAAACTTAATGTGATGCAGGAATTCTATGCGGGCGTCATAATTGATGATATTGCCCAAGCACCCAGAATTATCTTCAGCGCAAAAGGCGGATCGGGCGTTGAGCAGATCGCAAGCGAATATCCTGATGCACTTGCCCAGACGCTTGTCGATATCCAAACCGGATTTCCTGACTACTGTGCACGTGATCTTGTCCGCCAGGTCGGTATTCGCGGAAAGCTCCAGTTGGCATTGGGTCTTCTGCTGTCACGACTTTACCGCGTCGCTCGCAATTCGGATGCGCGCGCAGCCGAAATCAACCCCATTGTGCTCACAGAAGATGGAAAACTCATCGCAGCAGACTGCCGCATCACCGTCGATGATTATGCCGTGTTCCGGCACCCGCAGCTGGAGATAGTGGTCGCCCGCGAGTTCGACCGGCCACCCACAGAGCTTGAGTGCATCGCCTGGGAAGTTGAGAAGGGTGATTATCGCGGAACCTTCTACTTCATCCAGATGGAGCAGGGTTTCAAGCGCGGGGATAAAGTCATAGGTTTTCACGGCGCCGGCGGCGGGGGATCGATGATGAGCATGGACGCCATACTGAACAAAGGGTACAAGATTGCCAACTTCGTTGATACCAGCGGGAATCCACCGGCATCGAAGGTATATCGCGCCGCCAGGATCATCCTGGCCCAGGGGCCCATCGATGGCTATTTTGCCTCCGGCTCAGGTGTCGCCTCGCAGGAACAATTCCACAGCGCCCGCGGGCTCGCAAAGGCATTTCTTGAAGTCCCATTGAATGTCCCCGCGGTGATCCGCTTAGGAGGCAACGCGGAAAATCGAGCGATCGCACTCATGGAACGGGTTGGCGACGCTCTCCCTGTGCCTATCGAGGCCTATGGGAAAGATGACTCACCCGAATTCTGCTCAGATCGCCTGGATGTTCTTGTAAAGGATTTTCTCCCTGTCGAAGACGCTGCGCCGCTCATCGAGAAACACCAACCTGAAGAGCCTTACCAATTTGAAACTGTATCCGGCGGCACTGTCATCTTCGACCATGCTGCATGTCGCCAGTGTAAGACGCATATCTGCATTGAAACCTGTGTGCCAGAAATCCTTGTCCTCAAGGACGGCCTCCCCGTGCTAAATATCAGCGCGGAGGAAGCCCGAAAAGGCGGCTGCATCGAGTGCCTCGCTTGCCAGGTTGAGTGCTACTTTGGCGGCAACCGGGGAGGTTATGTAGATCTTCCAATACCCGGGCTGGAGTAAGATTTACCAACCCTCTTCAATAGAGAACGATCACAGGAGCGGCTATGACGATCCTGATCGATGAAAAGAAAAGCGTCCTCGTCCAAGGTATCACGGGACGCGAAGGGAGAACCAGAGCCTCCCTGATGAAGGATTATGGTACCAACATCGTCGCCGGTGTCACACCCGGCAAGGGCGGCCAGGAGATCATCGGTGTGCCCGTTTACGATACGGTTCTCGAAGCCAGTGAGACGTGTGGGAAGTTCGACATCAGCGTGCTCTTCATACCCGCTCCGCTGGTCCGCAGTGCAGCCCTGGAGGCGATCGAAGCTGGTGTAAAACTGCTGGTTATTGTTCCGGACCGAGTCCCGATCTACGACGTTCTTGAGATTGCCCACAGCGCAAAAAAGCATAAGGCGCAGTTCGTGGGACCAAACACGCTGGGGGTTCTCTCCCCGGGCAAAGGTGTGCTGGGTATGATCGGTGGTCGTGCGGCATCTGCTCGTTCCTGGTTCTTCCCCGGACCGGTAGGGATCACTTCGCGCTCCGGCGGTATTACCTCATCCATGGCTTATTACCTCGCCCAGGAAGGCATCGGCGCGACTACGCTTGTTCATGTAGGTGGAGACGTCGTCGTCGGTCTCCCTCACCCTGAAGTTATTAAACTCTTCCAGAATGATCCGCAGACAAAAGCGATCGTGATGTTCGGCGAGATTGGCGGCAGCCAAGAGGAGCGAGTCGCGGACCTCGTCGAATCTGGCGAGGTGACAAAACCAATTATCGCCTTCATTGGTGGAAAAGCCGCCAAGAGCGGCACACGCTTCAGTCATGCAGGTGCAATTGTGGAAGGCAATCGAGGCACCTACGAAGGAAAGGTAAAGCGTCTGCAGGAGGTAGGAGCCACGGTTGTAGACGCTTTCGGAGACCTGCCTCGCACCACCAAATCCGTTCTTGAGAAGCATGGGATAAAACTATGACCGATCTAAGTTGGAAAACCTCGATCACGGAGATCAATCCGAACGAAGTCCGGCTCCGTGGTTATCGGATCGATGAACTCATGGGATCCATCACCTTCGCAGAGGCTGTATACCTCGCTATAAAAGGTGAACTGCCCTCAACGGATGCATCCAGGATGATTAATGCCATTCTTGTCTCATCGATTGATCACGGAGCTTCAGCTCCTTCTACGCTTGCTGCCCGCACAGCAGCGTCGACCGGTGCACCCCTCAACGCCGCAGTTGCTGCCGGAATCCTTTCCATCAATCGTCATCATGGCGGCGCAATCCAAGATTGCATGAAGGTCCTGCAGAGCGGGATCGATCGTGTCAATCAGTCTGGTGAGACCGCTGACAAAATCGCAGCCGATCTTATTGCCGAATATAAGGCTTCCGGGAAACGGATCGCGGGGCTGGGCCATCGCATCCACACCGACGATCCCCGCACGGCGAAACTCTTTCAGCTCGCGCAGGAGTTGGGGATTGCTAGAGATGGTGTGCAGATGATCAATGCCATTCAGTCTTCATTGGAGGAAACTGGAAAAGCGCTCCCGATCAACGTTGATGGTGCCATCGCTGCCATACTCGTAGATCTCGATATCCCATCTGAACTCGCAAATGCGATGTTCTTCATCGCCAGAGTCCCGGGCCTCATCCTTCAGGCTCATGAAGAACAGACTCGCGAGCGACCAATGCGCCGTATTCATCCTACAGAGATCTCATACGACGGTCCCGCGCCGCGATCTTTGGATTGATAGGTAAGTCATTCACGCTTGGAGGTCTGTGATGCCAAACTCGATAGCCGATCTAATCCCAGAAATCAACCAGATCCAGGACGAAGATTTACGAGGAAAGGTCGTCGCGGTTTGGGAGGATGCCCTGGTGAAAGGCGGGTGGATGCTTGACGACCTCGAGACGATGCCCTACACGCTACTGGTCGACCAAGTTAAAATCAGCTTCCCCGAACACGTAGGCGTGGTCTGCAAATTGTGCATTGCTATGGAGGAAGTCCTCGCTGATGCGTATGGAGAACGGTATTCAATCGATAAGGATGTCCTAATCGCTGGCGCGCTATTGGCGGACGTTGGCAAGCTGCTTGAGTTCAGCCGAAAAGGGGATACATTCGTTTGGGCTAGTACTTATCAATATCTACGTCACCCCTTCACCGGTGTCGCCCTGTGCTATAAGCATCAGATCCCAGAAGCCGTAATGCATATCGTAGCGACCCACTCCTGGGAGGGCGACAAATTCACGCGGCGACCGGAGTCGATTGTCTTTCACCACGCCGATTTCACCGACTTCGACTTAACAAAATACGCATCAAAACACCCATGATGATGGAACCTTCAGAATAAAGAGGATCGCATGGGACAAACCTTCGCTGAAAAGATTCTCGGGCGACATTCCGGCAAACGACAGGTGAAACCTGGCGATATCGTCGAGATCTCACCACAGGTTGCGCTATCACACGATAATACAGCCGCTATCGTGGGCATCTTCCATCGGATGGGCGGTCAGAAGGTATTTAATCCGCAGATGCATGCAATCTTCCTCGATCATGCTGCCCCGGCTCCAACAACTAAACACGCTGAAAACCACCGCATCATCCGTGATTTTGTGCGTGAGCAAGGGATCCCCCACTTCTTCGATGTCGGCCGAGGCATCTGCCACCAGGTTCTCGTTGAGGAGGGATTGGCCCTTCCAGGCGAGATTGTCCTTGGCTCAGATTCGCATACGCCTCACGCAGGAGTTATGGGCGCTTTCGGTGTCGGCATAGGCCGCAGTGAGATGGCCTCCATCTGGGCGGTCGGTACGCTCTGGCTGCGAGTCCCGGGGAGCTTGAAAATCATCATTACCGGAAAGATGCCGGCCTGGGTTTCTCCAAAGGATCTCGCCCTGAAAATCATCGGCGATCTCGGAGCTGACGGTGCATTGTACCTGTCCGTCGAGTGGCACGGAAACGTGATCGCGGACATGAGCCTGAGCGAACGTGCGATCCTCACCAATATGACGGTTGAGATGGGTGCAAAGAACAGCTACATCCCACCGGACGACAAAACCCTCGTCTATCTCTCTGACCGGGCCAGACATGCTTTTGAATCTGTGCTTCCGGATCCAGATGCGGTTTATCTTCAAGTTCTTGAAATCAATGCCGGCAGTTTAGAGCCGATGATCGCCTGCCCGCACACGGTTGACAACGTTAAACCACTGTCGGAGGTCGCAGGTACGAAAGTGGACCAGGCTTTTCTAGGAACCTGCACGAACGGTCGCTTGGAAGACCTCGCTTCCGCTGCAGAAATCCTGCGTGGGCGTAAGCTTTCTCCAGGGACCAGGATGATCGTCATCCCGGCTTCCTCAGAAGTATTAAGGGAAGCATTGCGCAGGGGATATGTAGAGGATTTTATCAACGCCGGAGCGCTCGTGGAGAGCCCTGGCTGTGGACCCTGCATGGGCAACCACCTGGGGGTCCCTGCACCCGGCGAGGTGACGATCAGCACCGCCAATCGTAATTTTCAAGGCCGGATGGGAACGAAGGAAAGCGAGATTTATCTCGCCAGCCCGGCAGTCACCGCCGCATCCGCTGTTGCCGGCAAGATCACGCACCCGAACTCCCTGGATTGAGGTAAGCGATGGAAATCATCCGTGGTCGTGTATGGAAATACGGTGATAACGTCAACACCGACGTCATTTTCCCTGGAAAATACACTTACACCATCAGCGACCCAGCTGAAATGCCAGCACACGCCCTCGAGGATCTGGACCCCAACTTCGCCGGCGTGGTCAAACCTGGTGATATTATCGTCGCCGGAAAGAATTGGGGTTGCGGCTCCTCGCGCGAGCAAGCAGTAACCTGCCTGAAAGAGAGCAGCCTGGGGGCAATCATTGCTGAGTCCTTCGCGCGCATCTATTACCGCAACTGTCTGAACGCCGCCCTTCCGGCGCTCATCTGCCCTGAAGCCGTCCAAGCTATCCAGGATGGCGAACAGGTTGAGATCAACCTGGACAAAGGTGAGATCCATACGCAGAAGAGCATCTTTTCTTTCACCCCCCTTCCGGAAGTCGTCAGGGAGATCTTCGATTCAGGCGGGCTAATCGCTCACACGAAGAAACGACTGGAAGGAAGGCAGTAGTGACCGTAATTATGCGCAACGACATATGACCGGAAATATTATGAGTTCCAATCAAGCATCTACATGAGTTCCTTCGAATGAAGATTCCAACGTTACGAAATCAAACAAGAACAAACTGAGAGGAGCTTCAATCAATGTCAAAATACAGAATCGCATGGATGCCTGGCGATGGCGTAGGCATAGATGTTATGGACGCGGCGCGGATTGTCCTCGACGCCGTTAAACTCGACGCCGAATATATCCATGCGGATATTGGCTGGGAATTCTGGTGCAAGGAAGGCGATCCGCTCCCGGAGAGGACGATTGCCTTACTAGAAGACTGCACCTGCGGATTATTCGGCGCCATCACCTCTAAACCCACGGAAGAAGCAGAACTCGAGCTGGCTCCGGAACTCAAGGGCAAAGGGCTATCCTACCGAAGCCCGATCGTCCGTCTCCGACAGCATTTCGACTTATATACTAACCTCCGACCCTGTAAGGCATATCCGGGCAGTCCATTGAACTACCGTGATGACATCGACCTTGTCATCTTCCGCGAGAATACCGAGGGCCTTTACAGCGGTGTTGAATATCATCCTCTTCCGAATGAAGTTCGGGAGACGATGAAAAAACACAATCCGGCATTAGGTCGCTTTGATGCGGTACCGGGAGATGAGATTGCTGTCAGCCTCCGTGTGATCACCAATCCCAGCGCAAACAGGATCATCCGCCAGGCATTCGAGTATGCCAAGCAGTTTGGTTACCCAACGGTTACACTGGTTGAGAAACCGAATGTCCTGCGTGAGACAAGCGGTCTGATGATCCGAGAAGCCCGCAAAGTCGCCAGCGATTACGCCAATATTGCACTCTGGGAAACCAATATCGATGCGCAGATGATGTGGCTCCTTAAAAACCCCCACAATTACGGCGTGCTCGTAACGAGCAATATGTTTGGGGACATCCTATCCGATCTTTCTGCCCAATTGGTCGGCGGTCTTGGTTTCGCCTCCAGTGGAAACATCGGCGACAAGTTTGCGGTCTTTGAGCCCACACACGGGTCAGCGCCGAAGTATGCAGGTCAATACAAAGTTAACCCCATTGCCATGCTCCTTGCTGTAAAGCTCATGCTCGATTGGCTGGGAGAGATCGATATAGCTCGATCGCTTGAAAAGGCGATCGCGAAAGTGATCGCTGAAGGAGAAATCCGCACATACGATATGGGTGGTGAAAGCACAACGCTCGAAATGGCCCATGCTGTTGCCAGTAAACTATAGACATTAACAAACACGCTTTGTTTTTGGAGGATACGATGACCTCAATCAGCCGAAAAATGGCTGAATTCACAGACGGGTTGCTCTTTGACGACATTCCGCAAGATGCTATCTACGAAGCGAAGCGCTTCTTACTGGACAGTGTCGGCTGCGCATTGGCCGCAACACAGAACGAGGACATGCAGGCCATGTATCGCTTCACAGAGAAACTCGGCGGCACACAAGAAGCGACTGTGATCGGGACGGGCTTAAAAACCAATGCTCCGAATGCCGCGCTGATGAATGGCTTGCTCATCCGTGCCCTGGATTACAACGACATATATTGGGAACAGGATCCAAGCCACCCCTCGGACCTCCTTGGCGTTGTTCTCGCTGCCGCGGAAGCCAATGGGCGAAACGGTGCAGACGTCCTCGTCGCCACCGTCATTGCCTATGAATTAGAGATGCGCTGGTGTCATGCAGCCACTCCGGGAATCCGGGAAGTCGGGTGGCACCATGCTTCACTAACGCAATTTGTCAGCCCGCTCGTCGCCGGCAAGTTGTATGGATTGGGAATTGATCAGCTCATCGCCGCCATGGGTATCAGCGGCAGCAGCCATTTCACACTCGGTGGTGTAGTTGCCGGGCATCTCACGAATATGAAAAACACCGCCGACCCTCTCGCCGCACAAGCCGGCGTGTACGCCGCGTTAATGGCTCGTGAGGGTTATGAGGGACCGGCGCAAGTGATCGAGGGGAAAGAAGGGTTGATCGAAGTTCTGAACAACGTAACATGGGACACGGATGCCCTGCTCGATGGGCTTGGCGATGATTTTCTCATCACAAAGTGCAGTTATAAGGCCTTCCCTACAGAGGCGCTCACACACCAGCCCATAAGCGCGGCGCTCAAAGTAATCGGCGAGCATGGGATACAGCACGATCAGATTCAAGAGATACTGGTTAAAACAACCACTCGCGGCGCGGATATCCTCTCTGACCCGAGTAAGTACAAACCCGACACGAAGGAAACCGCCGACCACAGCCTGCCCTATGTAATCGCCGCGGCCGTCGTTGACGGGAATGTATTGCCAGAGTCGTTTGAAGAGAATAAATTGAGGGATCCGGATATAAGAGCGACTTTGCAGAAGATCAAGGTGGTCGCTGATCCCGAGATCGACGCTTTGTTTCCTGCAATAAAGCGCTCCTCGGTGACGATCACGCTGCATGATGGGAGCAAACACTGCGCGCAAACGGACTATGCGAAAGGCTCACCGGAAGATCCGCTGAGCGATGATGATCTGTTTGCGAAAATCCGGGCGAATGCACATAAGACGATGAGTGAGGGAAGAATAACTGACATTATCGAGCAGACAATGAGATTCGAGAGCTTACTCAAGCTCGAACCCTATATGAATCTGCTCGTCTCAGAAATAGTCTGAAAAAGCAGGGGTTTATCCTGCGAAGTCCCCAGGGCTGTCGGGGGCGATGTCCCCTGTTTCGCTCTGCGCTCCCGATGCGAAGCATATCGTTCTTCGATTAGGGTATGTTTCCTTACAGGACGAATGCTTCGCGAAAACAATAATCTCAAGCGCTATTTCACAAACGCCTTTTGAGTCCAATAAACATAGCTGCTTCCAAGCAGAGCGATTGCGATACCGATATCCAATATGGCTACACCGATCAGGAAAGGGTAATTGTTATGTGCCATCCTGGATAAGGTTACACCCGCCAGGATCATGATTGTCAGAGCAGCAAAGAACCCCGGACTGAAAAATTGCCAGATCTTAGGCGTAGATAGAGACTCTATTCTGATCAGATTCTTTTTGATGCTTTTGGTGAAAAGATATTTTGCTTTTAATCCACCGAGGGCGAAGCCCACTAATCCGGCTATCCAGGGCCATGCCAGTCCTGACTGCATTGCACCTGCTTCCACCAGCAGGCTGATACCTTTTTGCAGTAGACGTATACCGCCGATATACCAGACAAGGGCGGCAATGACATTTAGGGTCAGGGGGGAAACAGTAAATAATCGCATTCATCAATCCTTGGATAACTGGTTTTCTCGTTTGATTGTTGGTAAGGTTGATTGTAATCGAAATATTAAATAAGGATTTACTTATTATTAAGTTGGCCCCTGCATCCTGACGGATGGGAGCCTGATGGTAAAATCGAGAATCTACATTATTCCTAAACGCGGAGTCTCAAGAGCGACAAAGATCATGAAGATCCTGGCTATAAGCGACCGTGTAGATGAACGAGTCTATTCGGAGCACATCCTACACAATTACGGAGATGTTGATCTTTTTATAGGTTGTGGTGACCTACCCTATTATTATCTTGAATACGTCGTCTCTATGATAAACCAACCGGTTCTTTATGTTCACGGAAACCACGATGTGGAGGCCCAACAAACTGCGATAGGCCACCGCGTCGAAAAAGCAGAAGGCTGTGATCTGATCGACGGACGGGTCATCATTGTCAAAGGTCTAATATTTATGGGACTGGGCGGGTCCATACGATATAAACCTGGATCTCTGCATCAATACACGGAGGGACAAATGCGTACCCGCATCGCCAGATTAATACCTCGATTACTTATGAACAAGTTGAGGTACGGTCGATTTGTCGATGTGGTCATCACACACGCGCCGCCCTATGGGATTCACGATAGCACAGATCGAGCGCATACCGGTTTTAAAGCATTCCTAACGCTGATGGCCTGGTTCAAGCCGCGTTACCTATTGCACGGGCATATGCATAGTAGGCGTTATAACGTCCAGACGAGTACTACCTACGGTGATACAAAGGTTGTGAGCGTCTTCCCGGTTCGCGCTATTGAGATTTAGAGACAATCCGCAGTTCAGAGAGACAATCCGAAAAATAAAACCAGCGTATCGTTACACCCGCTAGAAGTTAATCCTGAATTTTCACGGCAACTATAAATTTGGATCAATCGCTACCGGCAAACCATCACTGGATTTCTCGATTCTCGCAGCACTTGATCCACGGTACTGCCAAGCACAACACCTTGCACCGGCTGCATCCCATATCCACCCATAATGAACATGTCACATTCGTACTCTTCTGCTGCTGCTAAAATGGTCTCAGCCTCAGGACCACTCCTGATTAAGGCGCTGGCCTGCGCGCCATGGGCTTTAAGGTACTGCTGGGCTTGATCCAAAATCTTCGGTGTAACTCTCCGCCCCTCGGTATGGTCAAAAGCACTAAGCTTGTTGTCCACCGGACATTCAGATAGGTTCCAACAAAAAGCGCCTCCATAGCTTTTGGGCTGCCGTCGAAGGCCAACAAAGCTCGGTTCAATGGTGATGGTTTTCCCGGCACTGCCACGATGGGTCTGGGACAGCGTTGAATCATTGTTCGGAAACCTGAACTCAACCTGGCAATTGGGTATCGTCCGAGTGGATATGCCAGGCTCACAACCGCAAGATCGACCCAGCGAGCGCGTTCGCAGATCTTCCGGGCTATACCACCAATCTCGATAGCCATCTGCCCCTGTATTCCTGCAGTCTGGCAGCGGTCGAGAAACTCGGTCTGCACCGCTCGCGCATGCTCCATGTCCATTTCGGAATCTGTGAGCATAACATGGAGGCCACGTAGTTTTCCATCATCGCGTTGTGCAATTAACAATGCCTGATCAAGTGCCTGCCAACTATGTTCCGTGCCACTGATAGGAATCAATACCTCTGTGAATAAATGACTTTCCCTGCGCGCCGCCACACGCTTTTTTCGCCATTCACCCGGAGCAGGACCGGCTTCAAGTTCGTCTGGCGTTACCCTGTCGAATATTAACTGCCATATCCGTGATGTTTTTCGAAGAAACCCGGAACTGAACCGTTCAGCGAAATCACTCGCCGCTTCTTCGGGTTCAATATCCCATCCTAAAGCTTGCTCCAGCGTGTTTCTGTGCTCGTATACCCATAAGTAGAGATCTGTCACCGTGCGATCCGGAAACTCTATCAAAAGGCCTCGGTCGCGGATTGCACTCGCCACAGGTAGGTAGAACTCATCGAACCAATGGGTTACAACCTCAACATCAGAAATCTCTTTCTTTCCATCGTTGCTTAGGAATTCACGGACGATTGAAATCTGCTGTTCGAGCTTATGATACTGACCTGGTGCAGTTACGCTCAAATCAGCCTCTGGACGCAATACATCCAAACGGGAAAACTCCAGAAATTCAGTATATTCTGCTTTAACAATTAGTTCATCGGGCTGGATTTCTGGCGAGAGATCAACTTTCGTAATTACCTCAGTTACGTAAGCCTGTATATGATTAACGCCAAGCTGACGAGCAATCGATACACGATGATTTCCATCAAACACAAAATAGGCATCACCAATCTGGTAAACCTCGATAGGTGGTAACCCCGCCAATTCCATCACCGCTGCTTTAATCGCCCATCGACCTTCATCACTATCGTGGAGTGGTAGGAATTTGCGTGTGAAGTCCATGTAGCGTCCTACACTGCCCACTATCCCATCCAGCGGTATTTCCTTCAATACCTGCTTCCCCCTCTTCATGCCCTTCAGCGAATCGCGCACTTCCTCGTAGGAGAGGAGTTCAGCGGATTTGCTGGTGAAACGGGCAAAGACTTCCTTCAGCGCAGCCTTGCGGCGTGCTCGGCGGAAGTCCTGGACTGCTAATGAGATACTCAATTTACTCATTTCTGGCATGGAAAGAACACCATCTTATTACAAGTATTAACCAGCGTTTCGAAACTCTCGAAGTCCCATAAGCTCCCTGCCGCTTAAGACATCAAGGGGTCGCACCCCCCAGCCTATCCTAGAAGCAATCCAATGGCGACCAGTGTGGGAGTGGCGAGAATAATGATCACATTCAAACCCAAGAAGGGCACCAATTTCTCCACGCTCTCGGCGGAACGATAGACGCCAATGGTAACGGGTAGAGCGATAAGCAGCGTTAGCAACCCAATGAGGCTTGTCGGAGGCAAGTGGCTAAGTGTGACCCCAAGGACGATCGATAAGTAAGCTAGAAGCAAGATTGTGCCATAAATCAGGCTGCTCACCCTTCTACCGAGGAGTATCGGAAAATGTCTTCGGCCTACACTTTGGTCAGCTTCGATATCCGGAAATTGGTTCAGAAGCAGCAAATCATTGACCAAGAAAAAGGGTACAAGGGAAGCAATCAAGGACGTCCACGAGTATCCGACGGTGAGAACAAAATCGGTACCCATAACCATCAGTGGTCCAAATGCCAAGCCGGGGACGATCAAACAGAGAACAGGGTTTTGAGTAAACCAGGGTGTATAACCAATGATGATCAGAAGCCCGAGAGCACCTAGCGGCAGGAGAAGATTTCCTCTCACCCGAAGGAAGTATAAGCCAATCAAGGCCGTAATGATTATCGCTGCGATGGCGACGGCCAAGGTTTGGCGCGCGAGCTCAGGTCTCTCTTGTAAGGTACCGCTGCCGCCGCTAAAGGGGGTTCGATATGTTCTATCATCTAATTCACTCTTGAAATCAAAATATTCATTGAAGGCATTGACACTGATGTGAGCAGCAATAGCTCCGATAAGCGCCAGGATGAAATAAAAATAATTTACTTCTTCAGCTGACCAAACCGCGGTCCCGAGCCCGACTAAAACACATGCAGGAGTTAAGATAACGAAGGGGAGCCGCATTGGCCCCAGAAGGTCTTTTAAATTGTTCACGTTGTTGTTCTCCCTAAGTCAGTTCGAAATGAGTACCCGTCAAAACCACATTTACTTAGCTCAAGTTTGTGGCGATTGATTATCCTTGGTTGACATCCTCTCCCCACAAGAAAAAGATCATGTCTTGCTCAACCGTTTGTATGCCGAATTGTTGGTGCAGCATTGCCAGAATCTGAGAGCGGTGATCCGTGGCGTGATTGGCCAGGTGCAGGAGAACTTCCCACCGTTGCGAATTTGAAAATACCCCACGGCTGGCAATCTCATAACGAACCACCTCATCCAACTGTGCCTGGGATAATGAATAGACATAGTTGATGAATTCGGCCTTGGCTTCATCCCACAAAGCTTCCACAACAGTTTGCGTTGAATAATCATTAAAATCAATGTGCGGAAGGACTTCTTCGCCCCTCAATAGTTCGACCCAGCGGCGATGGCTGCTGATCATGTGGCTGACATGGTTGCGAATTGAGCCCGAAGAATAGCCAAGCTCCTGAGTGAATTCTTCATCCGTCAGCTGGCAGATGCAATCCCAAACACGTTCATAAACCCAGTAGGTGTAATCGTAAATCTTGCAAATCGCCTCAAGTGTCCTCACGATCCTTATTGACAGCAGCTCCATTTCGACCGCACGCTGGATGCTAATGCACGACCGCTAGTATTTAGAGATGGCCTCTTTTAAGCGGACGCGGGCATCATCCGAAAACCAGCACTTAATAAATGCCTCTTCCCGTTGCGCTAATTGCGCCGAGATTTCTCTCTCAAGAGCAAGTACTCGGCTGCTCTTAATCAAAGCGAAGGCTTCCGGAGAGTCCAAAGACAGCTCTCTCGCCTTCTCAACCGATTGAGATACCACTTCTTCCACGGGTAAAATTCTATCAACCATACCCAATCTATAGGCTTCTTCTGGTTCGAGGAACCCGCCTGAATCCATGACATAACGCGCCAGCCGGTACCCAATTAGTTTCCTGAGAATGCAATCCGCCACATAGGGAATGGGAACGCCTAACTTAATCTCATTCAACCCTATCAGCTTGCGCCCTTCTGAGATAAATCGGTAATCACAACAAAGACCCAAAATACAACCACCCGCAATCGCATGACCTGCAATCCCCGCGACTAAGGGTTTGGATGTTGTCAACATGCCAAGGCACATCTGATTGAAGGACTGGTAAAAGGATCGAAAATCCTTCTCGCTGAGACCGTATAGATTCGGGATATCTAAGCCGATGGAGAAGAATTTACTGTTTGAGCTTGTAACTACCATCCCAAGCACATCAGGGTCTGCAGTTTGGCTCTTAAGCGCTGAGTCAAGAGCAAGGACAAGGTCGCCATTGATTGGGTTTGTAACCCCTTGATTAAGCTTTAGGATCGCGACCTGGTTTTGATGCTCTATCGTTACGAATTCTGTATTCATCATGGACACCTCACGAGTATCAGGCTGCCAGCAATATTATCGCGATTAGTGGACTTGAAAGGATAGCCGCATCTTAACGTCATCAGAAGGCTAGACCGCCCGCTCATCATGGATAATTCCTACAAGATTCCACTCTTACCCATTTTGTGTAAAGTACAACTTAAAGCTCAGGCTTGTCTTCCATATCCCCCAGGGTAGTATCGATCCAATGAATTTGTGCTTTCAACACCCGCAATTCTTCAATGGAATGATCGAGTTCTTCATCTCTCAAGTCGTCAAATTTCAACCGATCATTGTATTCAGATACTAAGAGTTTGAGGAGCTTCCTGCGCTCTAGTAGAGCTGTTATTGTTGTCTTTGGGTCGCCGTCCTTTAGCATCACCAACCTATTTTCTAGAAAGTGGATTCTACCGGTATTCGTTTGCTCTTGTCGATCTTCTTCGGACCATCCTCAGCGCATATAACTGCGGAGAGTTTTTCGAATCATGGTGCGGCTATGTACCCTGAGATGGCAATAATCATACAATTTTCGCGTAATAATTAGAGGTACCCCTGAAACAGCAATGGAGTAAGGCTCTATTTGAGATCATGACCTGATTTCCCCCTTCAGTGGAGCAAGCTGTTTTCCCATGCTTATTCGGTCCTCGACTTCAAATCCGAGACTTTCGTAAAATGCTTGGACGTCAGCATTACTCGAGCGTATTTGAAGGTTAAGCTTAGGGCAGCCATTTTGACTTAAGGTTGATTCTACTTCACCCATTAACGCAGATCCGATTCCCCTTCTCCGATAAGTCGAATGGACCGCAACATAGTAAACCCACCCTCGATGACCATCAAACCCTGCCATCGCAGTACCAACAAGTAAGCCGTCAACAATAGCTACGAGGAACAGCTCAGGCTGTTCGGTGAGTTTAAGCTCAATATCTTTCAAGGGGTCGTTCCTGGCAGGTGCTGAAGGGAACACCTCGCGCCATAATTCTATAACATCGCTTTCGTCCGCCTGTCTGTATCGTCGAATATTCATCATAGACTTCTATAGTCATAATAAAGAATGGGACCAGGAAATGTAAGTATTCCAGTTAAAACCCCTGGTTCGGTTTTTTGCATTCCTAACTCTCCAGAATTAACCTTCGAACACTCTGGCAGATGTTTGCGCTAAGGTAGGCTACTAATCGATTGTCATCGCTTTCTAAATAGCGCGGCTCACCTCTGGGGATCACCGATAATCGAATCTAGATTCGGTCTCCAGATATTCGCTCGAACCCGATCCGCCATCTCGGCAATACATGCGAGAGGGATCGTTCGGGCAGTCAATTCACCCGCCAGTCTTCCATTAAACCCCCATGATTCTGCGTCGGCATACCAGTCTACGGGCTCGGTGTTGGCATCATTATCCGGGAATCCGCCGGCAAGAGTAGCGCTTTCATGAATTTCAAATTGAACATAAGTCAAATCACAATTCAACCTGGTCCATAATCCTGCTCTTTTTCTGAACCCGTCGTAGGCTTGTCGGATATGAGGTTTATCGGGAGCTGCCTGGACGTGATCGTAGGCGGCAAAAGCTAAGAGTACTCGCAATTCTGGCAGTTTATCGCCGATGGCCTCGTAATTGTCCACAGGCGTACGATACGGCCAGAAATCTCTGGCTTGATCAGGCGTTGCCACATCATCAGGCCAGCTTTCGATCGTGAAGACCCCATTGCTGAGTAATGCCTGCGTCAATGCAGGTGAAAAGAATCTTTTTTCTCCTATGTTCGGGCCCTTGTCATCGAGCACATAATCCACGCCTCCTGGCACTTCAAATACCGGTCTTCCCTCTGGGAATGATTCATTCTGGACCCAGACGAGATGAGAATAATCCACGTCAATACTGGTGGGTGTATAGCCTTCATGGTTGTAATAAGGGTTATAGATAGGGGTTTGGTGATCACCAAAATGACCGATCTCGAGAGGATACATCTCCGCCATCGTCGGGTTTTCTCTACCCACGAAGTACCTTATGCCAGTGATGGTTTCTCCATGATATGCCATGACATTAGTCGCTACAACGCCAGCATGGGACGAGGCGAACATGCCTACATTGTCATATAGAGGTTCAACCTCCATTAATTCGTGGAGATAACGACCATCAATATCGGAAATCTCTCCCAAGGCAAAACGAATGGTGTCACGGAGGGCAGCCAGGCTGTTCGGACCGCCGAAATCATAGGATCCATCGCTAGTGATCTTCGTTTCAGGGTCGGTTTTACCAGGCCACAGATGCGATACCGTAATTGCGCCGACCTCAACCGGATTGTAGATAAGATGAAAACCAATTTCCTGCTCGTTGTATTTTTCAACGAACCAGGTTGATGCTGCAACCACCACGGGTGCACTATTGCCGTACCGAGGCACCTTCGGAAGATCCACACGAACTGCAATGTTGCCATTTTCGGGGGAATAGATGTGGGTTGTGATCACTTCACCTGGCTTAGCTAGTTGGATACTCTCGTAAGATTTTTTCGTTTGTGAAACGACCATCGGTGTGTACACAGGAGATGTGCAGGCGTAGGAACATAGAACTACCAGGGCTAAAAAGAGCAGCAGCTTACCATTCATTGCTCTTTAATTCCTCATTTATCAGGTCACCTTAAATATGCTAAATGTCCACTTAACAGTCTAGCTATCCATAATCCAGCAAGAATTATCCACCGCTCTGAGAAAGGCGACCGGTTTTTATTTTTTCAGAGCATTGCATCGGTAATGTATTTCGTGAAGCACTGCGGATATTGGTTCTCCTAATGTCCTTCCTACAAATGCAGAAATAGACCTGCCTCAGCATACCAGAAGGCAGCCGAGGCAGGCAATCTACACAATAAAGGTGAATCGTTTTTCAGATGTATTAAAACTACTTTTATTTTTCTAGCTCTTTACCGATTTTATCAACTTCATCCGCCAAATCCATAAGAAGATATAGCCCCTCGGAAATCGCTCGCAGGAAAATAAAAAAGAAACCCGCGACGGCAATAAGGAGCAGCGGAGTGGATAGATTACCAATCATCTGATTAATCGTAACAATAGCACCCTGGAATTGCACACCGGCTACTGATAGCAAGAAGATGATCAGATTTATCACGAAAAGCACGATTACTGCAAGAAACAACCAGGATAGCAGCATCGCTTGAGATGATGTCGACATTAAGTTTTTGCTTTTATGATATCTATCGTCCTCTTCCTGAACATCTGTTGTTTTTGTTTCCATTTCTTCTGTCATTTTTTTCCTCCTCAGGAATCATTTGTTGCCGCTTAGATTGCGCCCAGGTTCTGACCATTGCGGCAGTAAGCAGACGGCTTTAATCTGCCGGTTTAAATTGTAAGACATTATTGGCAACTTGGGTTCGCAATTTATAGAGCAATATTGGCGGACACTTAGACCAAAGTATATCCATTTCAAGGGTTTATGGGGACAGGCTCTTTGTTATCCCTATTCGTATGACCGTTTTAGCTTCTCTTCCAAGGTTGCCTTTGTAGATGGCCACTCGCTTTCGATAATACTGTAGTAGATAGAGTCGCGGACATGACTATCGGCCGTAATCATTTGTTTGCGCAGGGTGCCCTCTTTGACCGCACCTATCCGTTCAAGTGATTTTTGTGATCGTTGGTTGCGCCCGTCGGTATTGAATTGCACGCGAATGCAACCCAGAGTCTCGAAAGCGTGCTTCAAAAGTAAATACTTACACTCAGTATTCACTCCAGATCGCTGATAGGCCTGGCCATACCATGTCCCACCTATTACCAGCGCCCGGTGCTCTTCTCTTATCTCCAGGTAGCCTGAACAACCAATAGGTTGATTTGAGCCGAGGAGAAACACAGCAAATGGCAGGTCTGTCCCTTGCGCTGCCCGGTTGAGCAACATCTTTACATGCTCGGACATCTTTGCTTCTGTGTTGATGTTTCCGTATGGCAGAAATTGCCAGATGGACACATCCTGTCCGACAACCGCTAGTCGGGTACATGAGCTTCTGAAAGTGGCTCTAAGCGCACAATAGAACCGGTGAGGCGAACAGGTTGAACAGTCTTCACAAAGAATTAGCCTCTTCCTTTCTACAGCAGGATAAGCTCATATTCGTTAATGGTAACGGGAAAGAATCCAAGATTGTCTACTCGCGATCCGGACACCTTATCGTGCAATTCTACGGCGCAACGCGTTGTCTTTCAAGCGATTCGAAGGTGAGCTCGCATCTCTTGGATCGGACCTATTTCTATACCTTAAGCGATTTACGGAGACGTGTATGTGATGGAAAGGTAATCGATTAATACTTCTTGTTCGGATGCATTAAGCTCGGCGCCTTTTCCCACCATTTCCCGAACGTTCAGCCCCCATCCTGCCGCGCTCTTCGAGGCACTCTCGACTCGATCGAGCGTATGGCATGCAATACAGCGCTCCTCGAGCAGTGTCTTTCCATCTAGGGTAATGCCTGAAACCGTGCCCCCATCCTGCACTGGGGGATCATCAGCCGTTGGTCCACCACAGGCTGAGATGAAAACGCTCAAGAGCAACGTGAGGATAATTATCATTAAAGTATGTCTTCGAATCATCGTACCTCCTTCTATGAACCAGTCTCGATTGAATCCTGCAGCTATTCGGATATTGTACAGTAAGTAAGTCCGCATATAACCGATTATACCGCCTTGGGATCAGGTAAATACAGAAATCCAAAAGGCTTTAAGACGCGCAAGGTCCACAGCGGATTCCAGCGACTCGGGCCACCGGTTATTTCCATATTAAAATGAGTCTTACCCAGATGCTTTGCCTGCACCGGCCAACAGATATCATCCTGCATGAAAATCTTTGGCTCTAGGCTCTGTAAACCTCTTGCAGCTCAACTTCTGCTTCAGGCGAAACGACCATCACATTCTCTCGAATCGTATCTAAATGCGTCCTCAGGTCCGACGGTTTAATGCCCGGAGTGCCGTAAACCGTGAACAACACTCGTGTAGTGCTTGGCATAATCATCGTACGCTGGGCCGGACCATAGATGATGCACGAAAGGATGCCCCGGGCGTCGGAAATCATCATATCTTTCGCTTGAAGCCTCTGCTCCTGCCCGTTGAGGCGCACATAGCGCTCGTTCCCTTCTGCCACGTCGAGGGTCACGGGCAATTCCACCTCATCAAGATCGTGGCCTGCCGTCAGCATCAAATGCTGCAGTTCAGCCATGAACATGGCCTCGACTAAAGCCGCGGCTTGAGGCAGCGACTTGCCTTTTAACACGATACTTTCCAGTTGAAGTTGTACGTGATAGGTCTTCTTGAACCTCTTATAGTATGAATGGTATAAAGCCAGCACAGGATGGGCTCTAAATTGCTCACGATCGTAACCTGCATAACGCGTGCGTAGTTCACGCTCCAGCGCTTCCTTGTGTAGGGCTATCGCTTCGTGACTCAGCGGATTGGACACATTCCGCATCGCGAGGATCCCAAGAGATGCATTTGGGTATGTCGATCTCCAGCTTTCTGAGAGTGCAATCATTTAACGAGTAGCCTCCAACCGTTTCACAAGGGACTATTCTTCCACTTCAGGATTATCGGGATAAAGCGGTACCAAGACAAGCTACTGCATGCGGGGTTCGCTCGAGTGAGACAGTAGGTGCAGTGATTTAGCCTGCCATGAAAAGTCTGCTCTTATTCATAATATATTCAACAAATTTCAAAGTATTCTTGAAATCCTGTGGATCAGCAGGTTGTTGAACTTGTTGAGCCGGATTGGGACGGCCGTCCCAGGTCCCATCGATCAATTCTGACCAGGACGAGTCCAAGGCAGATTTTGCCCACTCAGCGCCTGCTCGTTTAGATCCTGCATACCCGTTATGAAGATCATGCAGCATACGACAATAACTTAATACAATGAACGACTGATAAAAACGATTATTGAATGACTTTGGATCATCAAGTATCTCCTGCCCCCAATTAATGATAGTCTCAAAAATATCCACCCTCAATAATTCGTTAGATATCGGATCCACAAGCATATTTGGCGACGGACCCGCCAAGGTTACTCCTTTTTCACGAACGACCCAACGAACGAGGATCGTATTGCAATGGTCAGATTTAACCAGGGAGCGGGCACCATTGTCTAGATACCACAGCTTCACGCCTGGCATAGCATGG
>CAYLOO010000039.1:0-25641 GCA_964385355.1 uncultured Anaerolineaceae bacterium | reverse complement strand
CCCCTGATCCTCGCTGCGTTTACGTAGAGCCGCTTTGATCCTTTTGGGGCTTCACCGTCTCGTGCCAGCTCACCCGGCGCTTCACGCCTCCTTACGCAGTTTTCACCTGCACTGCGCGCAGGCGCAAGTGTGTCCATCAAGTCCAGGTTTTGCTCTCCGGCTTCCTCCCCACACCCGTTCGCACGAGCGCAGTTGCCTTCGGCTAGCGGTTCGTCGGATCAACGTCCGCAGAGGATTTCCACCTCCTAGTTATCGCCCATGCCGGGCGTACACAAAAACGGCTCCCGCCATCATGCTGTCGGGAGCCGTTCGTACATTTCGAAGATGCTTCTTATTCTTATCTAAACAACGACCGTTCAAGTGAGAGAAGATTGTTCGCCAGTATTTCCAGATCGCGACTCGCCGCGAACTTATCCGTGTCTAATTCTCCTTGAAGAAGTTCAAGGCGATCGATCAAATCCCGCACTGTTTCTGAATCATCACCGCTAAGATCTTCCTCAAGCTCTAGTAAGCTAGCCCTGGTTCCTGCAAGAGCGGTTTTGGCCGCGATCGTATCCCCCTGGGCTAGCGCAAGCTGCGCTGAAGTCACATTGACCAATACGCCGAGAAGCTGTTGGTGCGACTCGCTTGTCTCAAGCGCATCCGACAATTGCTCATTCTCCGCTGGCAACGATCTCAGGGCCTCAAGTTCGGATTCCAACGACTGGATTTCAATCCGCGCCTTCTCAAGCTCGATGGACAACGGACCAACCTGAAAAAACCACGTCGCCGCCAAACCCATAGCGAATAAACCGAAGACGCAAAGCGTCCAAAACAGGAACCGTCTCAGGCGGCGCTTGGGCTTCACTGGCTCTGATGAAGCTACGGCCTCTTCAAATATTTCCTGCTTTGTTTCCGCTACAGGTTTCTCGGCTTCCGATGCTTCGACGTCCGGAGCTTCTATCTGAATCTCTAGTTCGTCATTAGCCTGGATACCTTCTTCATTCATCTATGCTCTCCTCGCGACCTCATTCTCTGCATATTAATCTTCGTTAGGATTCTCAGGGTCTGTTACTACGATTAGTAGTTTCCATGCAATCTCTATTTCATCCTTGGCGATAGAAGGTTGCGTACGGATATCCTCAAGCGCAATGTCCAATCTACTAATAATCTCATCGAGAACCGTAACACTATCTCCGTATTTTGCCTCTTCGCGCCATTTCTCCGCTTGGGCGGAAATCATCTCCCGTGCAGATGCCACATCTTCACTTGCCTGCCCCAAATTATCTTCGGACAGCCAGAATTGTGCCCGCGAGATAAGGGTCATCGCCCGAATCAATTGTAGCTGACCATGCATCTCATCGACCGGATCACCCACTTCAGAGAGCGATACTTCAAATGTATCCAAGCGATCCGTCAGTACCGCTAGTTCGGCCGCCAGCATAGTCATCTGCTTGTTAATCGCCTCAGATTGAGATGTGATTTTTTCTGTACTGTCATTAAGAAATCCCGCAAGTTCGGACTGCTTTTCATCAATCTCAAGGTCTCTGTCAGCTAAGTCTAAACGCAATTGTGTAACTTCTTCTTGGTAATTCTGGACTTGCTGATCGTATGATGGACCAGGTCCAACTGCAATCCGGTAAAGAGTTACCCCTCCAAAATAAAGCCCCAATCCGACAGAAAGCCCCACCATGATTGCGACAAGCAGGCGTAGAAACACCTTTAACGCTCTGGTAAACGGGTTGCCTGTGGTTTTTTTGCCACTTGAAGTGCTTTTTTCAGAGTTCTCCATTATCTTCAATCCTCACTACAGTCTAGAGCGCTGTGTTGGGAAACAACCGTTTATACAAACGACCA
Organism: uncultured Anaerolineaceae bacterium; assembly: GCA_964385355.1. Classification (GTDB taxonomy): domain Bacteria; phylum Chloroflexota; class Anaerolineae; order Anaerolineales; family E44-bin32; genus E44-bin32. Next base: position 23,805 of record CAYLOO010000039.1, on the reverse strand, counting down.
CGATCGTGCCGATGTTAATCAATGTAGATCAACGGGTTCAAATCATCTCCCATGTGGGGAATATTTCTGCTCCCTTAGCCCGGTTAATGTACAATGGACGGCTACTGCCGTCCATTGTACCTCACAAATTTTATGCTTTTTTATCGGGATTTGACCTCGATCTTCTTCGGTCGAGATTCCTCCGACTTGGGGATACGGAGCATAAGCACGCCCTCTTCAATGGTCGCATCTGCGTTCTCCGCGTCAAGCAGGTCGGGGAGGCGTAGTCTGCGTTCGTAGGAACCACGATGCAGTTCACGCAATAGGACATCCTCTTGTCCGTTCTCCTTTTCCTTTACTTCGCCGCGTAAGGTGACGACATCCTCGATAATCTCAATTTGCAGGTCGTCAGCTTTCAGGCCGGGCACGTTAGCAGTGATCACATACTCATCACTGTTGGCCTGGACGTCTACCGGCAATCGGCAGCCGCCGTTGAAGCCAACGGGATGATAACGATACATCCTGCGATCTCTTTGTGGAACCATGTAGTAACTCATTACCAACACTCCTTTTATAGGTATACAGATTACGCTTACAAGGATACCCACCTATCATCAGATGTTCACATACGAGATATATGAATTCCGTTAACTGCCGTGCAATCCTCATGTTAAGAACCTAGAAACTACACGCTTACACCACTTCACTAGAACGAAGAACCTTCCATCGTCTTCCGGGTTTGTATCAGCGAGTTGGCGGCACTGAACCCTGGATTAATATAGCAAAATCTGCGGATAGTGTCGGGCGGCGGAAAACGGGGAGACGATCCGTGTGCATCGCGCAAAGGATAGATTATCCTTCTCAGCGATCGCGGCATCCGACGGCACCACTTTTGGCGTCAAACAGCGCTCAGGCAACCGAGCAGGCTGCCTCCGTATTCTCACCAAGCGATTGGGTAAACCTTATTCTGGATTGGGTGTGGATAGGGGGATGGTTTGCGGTCCTAGGACACGCGTTGCGGATTCATCCATCGTCAACCCGATGAAGCTCTGAAGCGGGTATCTGGCCGCTTCTTCTTGAAGCGTTCGCTGCAAAGCTGGGCTGCCTATCTCCATCAAAAGTGTGTAGTAATCTTCAGCCACGGCGATCTGCTTGGCGGTAATGACGACCTCACTCCCGCGGCCATTCAAGAGTGCGTCGAAGCCCTCTTCGAAGGTGGAAATCAAATTGAAAGATTCGTTCCAGAAGTTCGGATAAGCTAAGGCTAAATCAAACAACTCGTCGTTGTAGGTCCAGAATATTTCTCGGTAGTAGCGACCTGTTTCGGTAGGCATGAGCAACTCTGATTCAACCCGCAGATAGAGTTCGACTGTACTCCAAACATCTTTGCCAGTTACAACTGCGGCAGGTACTGCCAGAAGCAAGAATGCTGCCAGGATGAGGATCAGACAGGTTCTGACTTTTATTATCTTGAACATCTATCTACTCTTGTGCTCTTCCTTCTACACAATCTGCGAAAACACTCGAGCTTTTACCGAGAATGTATATCAAATGGACAATTCAATATCTCACAACAACGTGGTTAATTCAATGGGAAATCCATCTGTTCAGCCTCTGCAACTGACAGGAGGACCAAATTCATGGGAGCTAATCCCATATACAATAACGCTTCCCTGTAAGCAAGGCGCACACCGACCTACTTGAGGATACAGCTAGCTCACCAATCGACGGCCAGGTAGTGGAGCAATTCAGGAAGGATCCCGCGCCAGGTGCTGGACTCATGGTTTCCGGATGCCAATACGTACTCATGCTTAATATTCGCCTTATGCAAAGCCTCGCTCAACTCAAGCGCTTTTTCAAACGCGGAATCCGTATCACCGGACATGAGAAATATCCTCGACGGCAGGTCTCCTGAAAGTGCTAGGGTGAAGGGATCATATTCAGGGCGAGCGTAATTCACATTCAGCGACGGACTGAGTGCTCCAACGCGCTGGATGATGTCAGTGTTTCGGAAGCCAATTTCGAGCGCCCATACACCCCCGCGAGAAACGCCCGCCAATCCCCGGCTATCCTCTTGCGCAATCGTTCGATAGGTGCGATCGACGAAGGGCACCAAACCATTGATGAATTCATCCTCATAAGAGCCGGGTCCACCATCTGTGCCGCTGAACAGTGGCTCGGGTTGGCGTGGCATGACTGCTATAAACGGAGGTAGTGTGTCATCCCCATAAGCATCCTCCAATGCAGCTTCAACACCAAGAATCTGCCAGTGATTCTCACCTTGAGGTTGTCCGTGGAGTAGATAAAGAACTGGGAAACGCCGATTAAGATCATCGTAGCACGGTGGAAGATAGATCAGAACCGGAATCAAGTCTGGAGTTTGCCACCCGCGATAGCTGGTATGTTCCAAACGGACCGAATGCTCTGTACAAGCGCGTGCAGGGGGCTCGGATGGTATGGTTACGGATTCTGTTGATGTGCGGGGCACACATCCGGGTTTCACATCTTGTAACAAATCCGAGCAGTCCTCGAGCACCGTAGTCAGGGAGGGAGTCGGGCGATTCGCTATAGATCCGTTCGGATCTGAGACGCCTGTTACTGTAACAGGCACTCGCTGACAAGCAGCCAGGTTTACAGCGAATAGCAGTGGAATGAAAAAGTATGAAATGAGGTTTCGACGCTGCATGCTAAAACCAAATCCTTAGGCGACACCTACATAGTGAATAGCTACTAACGCGAGATCGTCGCATTTCTCCAGAGTTGAGCGGCCGCCCTTGATAAAGCAATTCTCAATCTCTGCGCACCTATTGTACCGGGCATAACTTCGCTAAAGTGAGGCATAGACCTGCTTCATCCCAATAAATAATATCCTTCTTGCTCCTCTACATGCAGGGGAATTGATCCTGCCTGATTTTACCCGCGTCTCTTTTGAATCCGCATCTTCTGACTGTACAATCTTATTCATAATGGGCGCCTCAACGCGTCAAACTCGATATAGTTACCCGCTGGGACTGATGCTCATCTCTGCCGGCAGTCTGGTTTATGAGATCAGCCTAACCCGCATTTTCGCCGTTCAGCAGTTCCACCACTTTGCTTTCCTTGTCGTCGGGATGGCGGTCATGGGAATCGCGGCGAGCGGATTCCTCATCGCCATCCGCCCGTCGTCACCCCCGGCATCCCTCCTGGCGCTGGGATATTCCGGGGCTGTGCTGCTCGCGTACCTGATTATCAATCTCCTGCCCTTCGACTCTTACAGCATCGCCTGGGATCGGCAACAGGTCTGGATCCTACTCCTTTACTTCCTGGCGTCTGGAGTACCCTTCATCTTCACCGGTTGGGTTGTTGGCGCGGCGCTTGCCAAGGCCAGCGGTGAATCCCATCGCCTTTATGCCGCCAGTATGATCGGCTCCGGCGCCGGTTGTTTGCTGGCGCTCGTGGGCATGGAGCTGCTCGGCGGGGAAGGGGCAATCGGCCTGTCTATCGCGCTCGGCCTGCTCGCTGCGGCAACATTCAGCACTCGCCTTCCTGCCCGAGCAGGCCTCCTGGCTCTCGGATCTCTAAGCTTGCTTATGTTCATGCGCACACCACATGGGCTCGAGCTGCGACTCTCGCCCTATAAACCACTGTCAACGATCAGGCTTGTGCCTGACGCGGAGCTCACATACTCGCGCTGGAGCGCATCTTCCCGCGTCGACGTGATCGAGAGTGGGAGCATTCATGTATTTCCGGGGCTCAGCTTGATCGCATCGGGTGAACTTCCCCTTCAAGCCGGCTTGTTTGTGGACGGTGAAGGACCGCAGCCCATCACGAATCTTTCAGCAGATGACCCAGCATTACACAACCTGGCCTCCCACATGCCAGCTGCCCTCGCCTACGATCTCCAGCCGTATGGGGCTGCTCTGATTCTCAACCCCGGCGCCGGACTTAGCCCTCTCATGGCGTTGGCATCAGGCGCAGAACATGTCACCATACCAACAGATGACCATCTCGTAACTGATGTCCTCGAAAGCGCATACTTGGAATACAGCCAGGGGCTTTACAGGCACCCTCGCCTTACCGTCAGCCCACGCTCCAGCAGAGGTCTGTTGAGCCTTCCCGAAAAACAGTACACGGTCATCGAATTTGCATTAAGCGACAGTTTTCACCCGGTGACCTCGGGTGCCTTCAGTCTTTCTGAGAATTTCCTGCTCACAAAGGAATCCGTCATCCAGGCCTGGAACCGCCTCTCGGATGATGGGTTGCTCGTAATCACGCGCTGGGTTGAGACCCCACCTAGCGAATCCGCCCGGGCATGGTCCACGCTGATTGCCGCACTTCGCGAGGCAGGAGTATCTACCCCCCAGTTACATACTCTCGCCTACCGCGGGATGAGGACAGCGACGATGATCGCCAGTCGTAAGCCCTTTACAGACGATGAACTCGCCCTGGTGCGGGCTTTTCTACAAGAGAACGGGTTTGACGCCCTCGTCCTCCCAAATCTAGAAACCGATGAAGTTAATCGCCACAACGTCCTTCCAGAACCTGTTTACCACCAGCTTTATACAAATCTACTGGAGAACCACGAAACAACAATCCGCGATTACCCGTTTAATCTAACCCCTCCGGACGACACTCAGCCCTACTTCTTCCATTTCTTTCGTTGGCGTCAAACATCGGATGTTCTCGCCACCCTTGGAAAAATCTGGCAGCCATTCGGTGGAAGTGGTTACTTCGTACTGCTTGGCTTTTTGGTGTTAATGATTCTCCTTGGTATTCCTCTCGTCCTCGCTCCGCTCTACGTCCTCCGTCGACAAACTACTGCTGCTGTTCCCCGCGCCTCTATGCTCCTCTTTTTTGGCAGTCTGGGCGCCGGTTATCTAATGATCGAAATCCCCCTGATCCAGATTCTGGGATTACCTCTTGATCAGCCCGCTCTCGCCCTAGCGACGGTTCTCTTCATTCTGCTCCTCGCCTCAGGTGTGGGCAGCCTGCTCTCCCCGCGATTATCGCTGCGCCCCGCATTGCTTATTTTGATCCTGATCATCGCTATAGTAACGATCGCGTTGCCCTCCTTCACTCAGTGGATCCTGCCCCTGCCGCTATATGGGAGAATTGCACTCTCTATTGCGATTCTTCTCCCTTTGGGTTTACTCATGGGTGTCCCCTTTGTGTTGGGCCTGGCCCACCTTGAAAAACAATCCCCACATCTGATTCCCTGGGCGTGGGCGATCAATGGTGCACTGTCCGGAGTGAGTGGTGTATTGGCGGCGATGATCTCCCTTTCGCTGGGATTTCAAGCCACGCTTTTTGCCGGAGGCTTGATCTACGTGGTCGCCTGGTTCGCTGCGCGGCATCTCACACAGCAATGAGACATGCTCCTGATAGTTAGGAAAATGGACTCTCTACTTGTTTGGAGAATCTGGCGTAGTAGGGCCCTTGACTTGTCCTGCCCAACCCGAGAATCCAATTGGGCCCTATGCCAGACCAGCGACTTACCGCTGGGAAGCCACACTTTAACGATCCGGCCGCCAGGGGTTGCCCGCGAAAGATCTTTCTTCTTTAGCCTTCCCCCATCAAGTACTCTGTTCATTCATCCTTTCGTCCTCGCACCAAATTCCAACTCCCTGAACTTGCATGTGGATTAAGCTGTATGATGAGTTTGAACTGTTTCCAGTGAAACTCCACACTCGGTGGAGGTATCCATTGAATAGGCGATCGCCGCTTCACAAGCTCACCAACCCCACCACCCCTCATCAAAAAATCCGGCCTCCTGTAAAGAGTGAGCATAAAAAGGACCCTATTTGAGGGCATCTTCGAATGAATTGGGGCAAGCCATCGACGGCCTAGAGGTTTGATGTTCGGAAGGAGATACTGATGTCCGTACGCGCTAATGTTCGTGTCGCCTCAACCCTTCTTATACTCGGGCTCAGCTTGGCAGCGTGCAATGCCCCGCAAGCAATCCCTGACGCCCTCCAGGAATCATCTCAAGGCTGGGACCCCTGCGCCGGCACGCCAGCTCTGGCACTTGACGTGGAGGCCGCGGCATCCGCACCAGCACTCATCAGCCCTGACGGGGCTCCCTCCCTGGGGGCGTTGGGGCAGCAGGGTGCCCAGGCGCTCGCCGATCAGATCAAGCCGCAGGGCACTTTTTGCGACGCCGAACTACCGGCAGCCTTCCAGTCGATCATCGAGCAGGCCCAACAACTCACCGATCAGGGTGATAAGGCGGGCGCACGCATGCTGCTCGAATCACTTCTCGAGCTGGGTTCTCATCCCGATGGGGGCTTTCTGATGAGCGTACGCCTCCAGATCCCCCAGCAAGCCAGATCGTACATCATGGGCTATATGACTGCAGCAGGGATCTACCAATCCCTGGGCGGCGATGGGCAGGCCTTCATCGATCAGGCCAATGCAACCTTCAATGAGATGGCCAATGCCGAGCTCAACAGCGCCTCATTCGATGAGACCATGCGGCTCATGGAAGAAGCCCAGTTGCTGGGCCTGGATGACATCGCCCAGCGGGCACTGAAGCGCGCCCGGGACATCGCCGCCGAGGGGCTGGACGCCACCATCGAAGATTTCGACCCATGCTTATCAAACCCGGATGATCTTAAGCAGGCTATTACCAAGCTCCTCGTGGCTCTTCAAACAGCCATGGTGCTTGGTGAAGTGCCCGGCACGACTGGCCCTGGCGGTGCGCGCTACGATGCCACCTGGTCTCAAGCCGCTGCCGCTATCAAGACCCTGATGGGCGAAACCCCTGATGAATGCAAAGGTTATACCTTTAACTTCAACCGCACCGTCTCCGGATCGGTCACCATGACTGGCGAGGCGCATACCTGCGGCGGCATCCGCGGTCCATGGGAGGGCACACTCCATCTGGCAGGAACATGGACCGACTTCGGCAACACGGGGCAGGGGAATGGAATCCTCGCCTTCACCGTGCCCGAGGACAGCGATGATGTCGAAACCATCATCCCAACCTCAGGACAGATTAACGCGGATGAAGGATGCTATATGCCCTATAACGATCCGCTGCAGTTGCGCGTTCTTTTAACGGGGAAGACAAAACTGGAGCTTGGCATCATCAGCACAAACGCGGGCACAGCTTCCATCGTCTGCCCGGGAGGGACGGAGGCATTGCCTTCTATCATGACCGTATGGACAGAAGAGCCCACGTTTACGGTTGAACTGGAGCACGGCGCAGAATGCCCATGATGTCATCTCGGGACACAGCCAGACGCCTTCGGCAATAACAATCTACAAGGCATTGAGCGACTGATCGATTCCGGGATGGAGGGTTTCACCCCTTTATGGGAACCTTCCGTCTCACCGTCTTTGGTTTACGGTCTCTTCCAACCATCCAGAGTAGCAGCGACTCCCAGATCTAAGAGGAGTCTTGCGGCCCTCATCTGTTCACTCGTCCACTTTAAATCTCGTCAGCTAGCTTGCGAATTCACCCGCAATTGGTGTCGGCACGCCGCCAGCAACGCTTCGTGTTCAGTCGACTAAAAATAGTAGTGAACGGTGGTGGTTCTATCGTTTGACATTGTTAACAGGAAGGCCTGCTCCTCGCTGCAAACCTGGCAGCCTGCTCCTACTCGTCTTCCTTAATGGGATTCCGTTCAACGCGGCTCTGGCGCGTCTGCAGTTCTCCTCACTGGCGTTGATTCCTCTTCCGTGGGCGATCAACGGTTCCCTGTCCGCGATCAACGGCGTAGTTGGAGGCCGAGCTGAGCATTGGATGAAGGTATAAATTGCCAGTGCAGTGATGTGCGACCAAAGTTGGATTGCCCCTTCACCGAGTTTGAGCTACATTGAAAGTCAGAATACAGTAAGGAGTTTGACATGTCTGCAGAGAAAGAAGTAGCACAACCTTCCGCGGCTGAGGAGCGCAGGAGCGGGAAAGATCGCCGTTCCGGTGTGGATCGAAGGCAGGACAGCGATCTTAAGTATCATCGTCCAGAGCGCCGCAATGGCGAAGAGCGTCGCTCGGGCGTAGATCGGCGGAAGGAAAGTCGATAAGTTGTTATGAATGGGCGGACGAACACGCTTATGTCCCCCTCCCCCTGAGGGACGGCATTAGCAGCCTGAGCCTCTACGATCTCCCGGCGGCATCGCTGAATAGCGAACAAGTGTGTCATGGATCATCGTGTCCTGCTCGAGTAAAAGGCACAAAACGCACGCCGCCAAGACTGGCGGATTGAAATTCATCCGACGACAGGCGGGTAACCCGCCACAATTCCTGAATGCCGCCGATAGGCCCTACCGGGATTACTAGAACCCCGCCAATCTTCAACTGTTGAAGCAACGGCTGGGGAATATGATCGGGAGCAGCCGTCACAATAATCGCATCGAAGGGTGCATCCTCCGGCCAACCGAAATATCCGTCTGCATTACGCACATGGATGCTCTCGTAGCCAAGTTCTTCCAGGCGCTGCTCGGCTTCATTTGCCAGCGGTTCGATGATCTCTATCGTGAAAACATCGAGGCCCAGCTCTCCCAGGACCGCCGCTTGATAGCCGGAGCCGGTCCCGACCTCCAGGACTTTATCTCCTGCCTCGACATCCAACTCCTGCGTCATTAACGCCACGATATAAGGCTGCGAGATCGTCTGTCCGTAGCCGATGGGAAGCGGGTTGTCCGCGTATGCCAGGTGGCTATATTCCTCAGGGACAAACTGATGCCGCGGGACTCGTCGCATGACTGCTATCACCTCAGGAGCGACAATCCCGTATGCAATGACCCCGCGCTCGACCATCTGCTCGCGCTCTGCGGCATACAAGTCGATCTCCGTGATGTCAGTAGCCCTCGTAAATTCTTCAGTTTCTTGAGTAGCTTCACCGATATCTTTGACAGCATGCTGTCGGCTGCGAAGAAAGATCGCTCCACCGGCTATGACAATGATCAAGTAAAGCACAACAAGGGCGGTAAGCCGTTTAGACATCTCGACCTCCGCCCTTGATTGTAGTATGAAATATTTAATTTATCGCCAGTTCAACGGACTCTGTGTAAATATTAAAGCGCGGGGGATCGTCAAAGTGTTTCTTCACTGCGCATAACTCTGCTGATCGAATCAGTGCCTCTTTATACTTCTCCGGGAAATCCTCAGGAACCTGAATCTCAAGATCAAATTGCTCTATCAGTCCAGTTGCCGGACGAGAATGTGTCTTTTGAATGATGCGAACTCCTTCTGTGGGCAACCCCCTCTGCTTCAAAAAACTCAGGACGTAGATACCCGCGCAAGTTCCAAGGGATGCCAGGAAAGTTGCAAAGGGCGAAGGTGCCGATCCTTCTCCGCCTCCCCGCGGGGATTGGTCCGTATTTATCGTAAACGATCCGAAGTGGGCATCTACACGCGCACCTCCAGAAAAGGTGATTTCCATCTCCATAACTATCTCCTTTAAGATATTTGCACTTCAACTTTAGATGCAAAAGAACTATTGAGGTTACAAATTTCTATCATCCCGTTATGATGAGGCTAATTGGATGGATACAAAAAAAACAGGGCGGAGTGATCCGCCCCGACGTTTCTTACAAGATTCCTGAGTTTATCAGAAACCTAACCAGTATAAAGGCGCATACAGAATCTGTGGATAGAATTTATCCATGAACCAAACGAATCCACCGCAAGCGAGAATCAGGACGAAGCATCCCACACCCGCCAGAAGCCAGGGTTTCCCACCTTTCTTCGCCGGGGCCGGGTCTTCTACCGCCGAGATCGGCGGCGAAGCTGGTTGAGCTTGCGCGGCAGGCTGTGCAGCCGCCCGGGGAGCTTTCTTCGCGGGTTCTGCAGTTGCAGCTGGTTGAGCAACCGTTGCCGCGGCTTCCGGTGATGTTGCATCGAAGGTTAAGGATACGGTTTCTCCTAGAGCAACCAAATCGCCCGGGTTCATCACCTGAGGCGCCACCAGCCGTTCGCCGTTGACAAAGGTGCCATTGGTTGAACCAAGATCCTCGAGAACATACCCTCCAGGGGTGCGGGTGAGTCTAGAATGCTGTCGCGAGACTTCCGCGTCCCCGACTACGACATCGTTTGTTACATCGCGCCCAATGAGCGAGACCTCTTTGGTCAGCTCAAAGACAGTTCCAGGATTCGGTCCAGTGCGGACGATCATGCGGAATTCTGATGATGACATCGCGCCTCCTCGTTACGTACGCGATAGTGTACAAGCTGGTTAATGTCGAGTCAACTACCTTTTCTATTCAATGGACGCACACACAACCGTATTCCATCCACACCGACGATATTAACCCTCTCCCCGTTTGCAATTTCATCCTCATCATTCTCAAGGATTGCACTCCAGAGTTCTCCGCCAACCTGAACTGTCCCCCCAGGCGAGAGATTCGAACGTGCTTCGGCAGTCCGCCCTACCAATGACTTGGCGCCAACTTCAACTGGTCTAATTTGAGCTCGAATCACAAAGGTCAGGAGTGTTAAAAAGCCAATCGCTATGGCAATGCCTGTGCCAACCACGAGGGGGACAGAAACACGCCAAAAGGATGGCGTTGTAGGTGAATTAAACAGGACCAGAAAGCCGATAACAAACGATGCTAAACCCGCCACCGTTAACGCTCCATGTGTGGGGGCTTTAATCTCTAATATAAAGAGCACAAAAGAGGTGAGGATGAAAATCAATCCGAACCAGTTCACAGGCAGGACCCCGAGACCATAGGTTCCCAGAGCCAGGCACACGACCCCGATAAAGCCCGCGATCCAACCGCCTGGATGAGATATCTCGATCAAGATAGCCTGAACCCCGACTGAAAGTAGCAAGAAGACGATGTTTGGATTGGTCAGGACTTGTAGAAATTGCTCAATGTAATTTTGGCGAATCTCCGTGACGATCGCATTTGCCGTATGCAGTACGCGCTCCCCATGCGCATCAACCTTCCGGCCGTCAATTTGATCAAGGAGCATCTCAAGATCGTCAGCGATGAAGTCAATCAAACCAACATCAAGCGCCTCTTGAGCGGATACCGCCTTCGCAGAGTCAATCATCGATTCAGCCAGGATCATGGCTTCTTCCTCACGATTTACGACCAGACCCCTAATCGTAGCTTTGAGAATCTCCTTCTCCTTGGTTTCAATCGTATCGCCGAGGTCCTCTCCCTGCATCCCAACCGGGCTCGCTGCCCCGATTGCAGTTTCAGGCGCCATCGCGGCGAGATGCCCGGCGAATGTGATAATTGTGCCCGCACTCCCGGCAATCGCTCCTCGCGGGGCGACGTAAACCACTACCGGGATATGGCTTCCCCGGATCGCTTGCACCATCCGGTTCATGAGATCAATGGACCCGCCAGGCGTGTCGATCTGGAAGATAATCGCCTCAGCGCCTTCCTGCTCTCCCTGCTCAATCCCCCGTTCAAGGTACTCTACCATCGTGGGGGTTAAGGGTCCCGTTGCCTCCAATAAATACACACGATTACCACTCTGCGCATTTACGCCCATCGGTATGGTAAGCGCAATAAAAAGCAGGGAGATAATCGTGATGACTGCCCTTCGAGACACTGTGCACCTCGTAATTTCGATTATATCCTCAAAATAGCTCGTTTTTCACAGCTTGTCATCGTTTATGTCTGCTTTATAATCTCTCTATACAAAAGAATGCGTTGAGAATAACTAAACGCTCGGATTAAGGACTAATCATGAAACGCATAGAGTGTTCAGAATTCCGCGATGAACAAGGCGTCATCAGCTTGGAAAGCCGCATTAGGGGAACTTTGCAGCACGGACTCAAGTGGTATGGCGAACTTGAAGCCCAAACTATAGCCTATGAGAAGTTAGGTAATACACTTGGCCGCGAGCATTTAGCTATCTTTAATTTACCTCTTCCCGGCACAACGACCACAATCCCGATGCTGCTCCTCAGCCCGCAAGGTGTGCGCGTGATTTTACCGAGCCCACTCGTCGGCGTTTATCGGGCAAAGGGAGAGGCTTGGATGAAGTACGGCGGTGGACGATCGCGCCGTTTCTCACCTGTCCGCCCGAATCTGCAATCTCGCGTGGTGGCGATGGCGCAGGATGTACTCGACTACCTTCGGGAAAAGGGTTACGCTCTCCCAGAAGTCGAGGCGATCCTGCTCTTCACCAATCCCAAGACCCATGTAGACACCGCCGACCCGCGGGCGCGTATTGTCCAGGCTGGCGCCATCGACCATTTCGCTGCAAATGTGAACCAATTTCAAGCCATTATGAACCAGGATGACATCCTTGAGTTAGCCGAAGTTCTAACCAAACCAAGCAGACCTAAGGTAGAGCCCATTCCCGAGCCTGTTCCTGAACCCGAGCCTGTACCTAGATCCGTCGACCCCATCCAACTGCCCGAGGATTCCCCCGCCGAATTGGATGCGGCTTTCGATATGGATGGTTCTGCACTCACCCCGCGGAAAGAGCGCTCCTTGAAACGCAGCCGCTTCCCGTTCTCGCGGCGCCAGTGGATCCTCCTTGGTGTTTTGGTGTTCTTCGAAGTGATGATCCTGAGCATCCTCACCATTTTGGTGATTTCCTACAGTTTTTACGGCTAGGTCCACCCACGACACAGGAGCCTTATTTGCCCCCTCTTCTCTCGATCATCGTGCCCGCCCACAATGAGGAAAATCGACTGCCGCAGAGCTTAGAGGCGATACTCGAGTTCGTCCATTCTCAACCCTACCAGTCCGAAATCATCATTGTTGAAAACGGTAGCTCAGACCACACAGCGCAGATCAGCCAGGATTATGCGGCACGCTATCCAGAGATTCAAGCACTTGAAGAGCCCATTGCCGGGAAAGGATTGGCTGTCCGTAGAGGTATGCTTTCAGCAAAAGGCGATTATCGTTTTATCTGCGATGCCGATCTCTCTATGCCTATCGATGAGGTGAACCTGTTCCTTCCGCCACAGGCTCCTCCCTTCGATGTTGCCATTGCCTCGCGTGAAATTCCCGGCGCAGTTCGTTATAACGAGCCATATTACCGTCACCTGATCGGGCGGGCTTTTAATCTGCTCGTCCGGATTGTGACACTTCCGGACCTGCAGGATACCCAGTGTGGCTTCAAATGTTTCCGGGCAGATGTGGTCGATGAGCTTTTTCCACTACAGACGATCGCCGGCTGGACATTCGATGTTGAGATCCTTTTCATCGCCAGGGAGCGCGGTATGCAAATCATCGAAATCCCAATTAACTGGTATTTCAACTCGGGGAGCAGAGTACGCATTGTGCGCGACTCAGCCGCGATGTTCGCAGATCTCTTTCGTATTCGCCTTAACAACTTGAAAGGGATTTATGCCAAAGAATGATTACGGGCGTGCCCCCGATCTCGTTCTCGAGCTCGCGCTTTATAATGATGGAATAGCCATAATCGCCGGCATTGATGAAGCTGGGCGAGGCGCCTGGGCAGGTCCCGTGGTTGCAGCGGCCGTCGTTCTTCCGCTTGAGAGATCCGACCTTAAAAGCGAGCTCGACGGCGTTCGTGACTCGAAACTATTAAGCTCACGTCAACGCCGACTTTGGGCTGGAAAAATACTGGAAATCGCATCCACGATCGGTGTCGGCCAGGCGACAGCCGAAGATGTCGATACGCTGGGTTTGATCTTAGCCACGCGGACTGCGATGACCCGTGCCCTTCATGAACTCGATCTCTCACCGGATTATCTACTGATCGACCACATCCTGCTGCCAGAGTCTGAACTTCCTCAGACGGCGCTGCCCAGAGGCGATGCGATTGTGCTCTCGATTGCAGCTGCGTCAATTATCGCAAAAGTGACCCGGGATACTATAATGATTGAGCTTGATGAGCGTTATCCAGGCTACGGCTTCCCCCAGCACAAGGGATATGGCACGAGTGTTCATCAGCAGGCACTGACAGCCCTTGGACCGGCGCCCGTCCACCGGCGTTCCTTCACACCGATAGCGGCACTCCTCCCCAAGACCCCGGCACCAACATAGAGGACTGCTAATCTCAACCGTCGCCTGTTCGGCGAGACGGATAGAACACAACTCACGACATTCGGCATTCTTGATTGTTGCCCTTCTCATTGAATCAAGAAACCAGAAGGATTACACTATACCTAAATACACTCGGAGCTTAAGTCTTGTCCCTTGATGCTTTTTTCTCTCCCCAATCCATAGCGGTCATTGGCGCCTCGACCAACACGTCGAAATTAGGATATGCCGTTCTCGACAATTTAGTAAACGGCGGCTTCCTGCGGGATGGCCGCAAAGTCTACCCGATTAACCCCAAGGCCGACCAAATCCTTGGTCTACCCACATTTCCCGTTGTTTCAGATATCCCGGACCCAATCGATCTGGCCGTCATCGTGATCCCGTACCCCCTGGTGCCTGATGCATTGCGTACTTGCGGCGAGAAAGGAATCCCGGCGGCAATCGTGATCAGCGCCGGCTTCCGTGAGGCAGGCATGGATGGACTCGAGCGGGAGCTAGAGCTTATTGAGATCATCAAGGAATACAATATCCGCCTGATCGGCCCGAACTGCCTGGGTGTGATCAATACAATAATCCCGATGAATGCCTCGTTCTCCGCCGGCCTGCCGCCGAAGGGTCCGATGGACTTCATGTCCCAGTCCGGAGCGTTAGGAACTGCAATCCTTGATTGGGCACAAGCCGGAAGACTGGGGCTGAGTAAATTCGTTTCGTTGGGAAATAAAGCCGATGTTAGCGAGACCGACCTGCTGCGCGCCTGGGAAAAAGATCCAACATCGAACGTCATCCTTTCCTACATAGAGGGGTTGCCCGATGGGCAGGAATTCATCAGCGTGGCGAGCGAGGTCTCAAAGGTTAAACCCATCGTGGCATTGAAATCCGGTGTTACACAAGCCGGCTCCCGCGCCGTTAGCTCTCACACGGGCTCGCTGGCAGGGTCTGAACAAGCATATGAAGCCGCATTCCAACAATCGGGCGTCCTTCGGGCTAATTCCCTGCAGGATTTATTCGACATGGCCCGGGCATTTGGTTATCTTAGCCCCCTTCAAGGCGATCACATTGCGATCGTGACCAACGCAGGCGGTCCTGGCATCCTGGCAACGGACGCGCTGGAACGAGCCGGGCTCCAGCTCGCTCGGTTTAAGCCAGAGTGCATAAAGGCGCTCGAAAAGTTTTTGCCCGATGCGGCCAGCGCCGCCAACCCCATTGACGTTCTGGGAGATGCGCGTGCCGACCGCTACCGCTTTGCCCTTGAGCAGGTCATTGAGAGCCCATCGGTCAATGGCATACTCGTCATCCTTACGCCGCAAGCCATGACCGAGATCGTAGAAACCGCCGCGGTGATCACCGAAATCAGCGAGAAAGTCGACATCCCCATTTTGGCTTGTTTCATGGGCGAAGCTCGGGTCAAGGCCGGTATTGAATACATGGCAAAACATAACGTTCCCAACTTCGCTTTCCCCGAGCGCGCGGCGATGGTACTCCAGGCGATGAGCCATTATCGAGAATACCGCGCAAGACCTTTGCCTCATTTCGAGAGTGTGGATGTCGATCAGAAGACCGCACGCGAGACAATAGACCGCGTCCTCGATGAAGGCAGGCTTTCAATAGGGGATGCGGAAGCGAAGTCGATCCTCACTGCCTATGGTCTTCAAGCGCCCCCTTCAGAGATTGCAGAAACAGCCGAGAAGGCGGTCGAGATCGCGGCGGATATGGGCTATCCCGTCGTTTTAAAAATCGCCTCACCTGACATCTTGCATAAAACTGACGTCGGCGGCGTGAAAGTCGGCCTTCAGAATGCGACGGATGTGCGCGACGCTTTCGACCTGATCACATATCGATCGCAGCGCTACCTCCCGGAAGCACATTTATGGGGATGCCAGGTTCAAAAGATGGTGCCCTCTGGATTGGAAATCCTCATCGGTATGAATCGCGATCCCCAATTTGGCCCTCTGGTTACATTCGGTCTTGGTGGAATTTACGTGGAAGCCTTAAAGGACGCCGCCTTCCGAATCGCACCCTTCTCGCGCGAGGAGGCTGCGCAGATGCTCACCGAGATCCGCGCTAAAGCCCTGCTCGACGGCGTCCGAGGCGAGCCGCCTGTTGATAAGGAGACATTAGTCGACGCTCTGCTCCGAATCGGCCAACTCGTCCTGGACTTCCCCGAGATCGCCGAACTCGATATCAACCCCTTTATCGTTTATGAAGAGGGTCGCGGAGGAGTTGCGCTCGATATGCGCCTGATCCTTCGTAAGACTGAAAGCAATCCTTCCCCCGAGCAAGTGGACACCCCAGGGAGTTTCAAATGAAATGTTTGTATATCACTTCCGTCGAGCATCACTCTGGAAAAACTGCTGTCTGTCTCGCACTTGGACAGATGATGCAAGCTGATGGATACAAGGTGGGGTACATGAAACCGGTGAGCACCCAGCCTTGGCGCACTCCTGACGGTAAATTGGCAGACGAAGATGCCGTTTTCGTGTACCACTCATTGGGATTGGATGGCGATCCACTAAAAGCTTCAGCCATCATCATCACTGCATCGACGCTGCGAGAACGCCTCAAGGACCTTGGCGAACATGATCTCATCGGCGATATTAAAAAAGCCGTTATAACTGTGGGGGAAGGGAAAGACGTCCTCCTTCTCGAGGGCGGCTCCAGCCTGCGTGAGGGCTATGCCATCGGACTTTCAAACTTATGCATCGCGGAAGAACTCGGCGCGCCGGCGCTTGTGATTGTTCCCTTTAGGGGTGATATGCGCCTTATAGACGATGTCCTCGCCGCACGTTTTCGCCTGGGCGAGCAGCTCCTGGGCGTGCTGATAAACCGGGTTCCTGAGAGTAACCGCTCATTCGTCGATGAATATGCTCTCCCCTTTCTCCAGACGAAAGGTATCTCGGTTATTGGAGTCCTGCCGATCGTACCCCGGCTCTCGGCACTCAGCGTTGGAGAACTCGTGGACTTGCTTACCGCCGAGGTGCTTACAAAGGGATTGAATCCGGATGCTCTGGCAGAGACGCTGACTGTCGGCGCGATGACGGCCGACGCTGCGCTCTCCCGCTTCCGCCGCTACAAGAACAAAGCCGTCATCACCGGTGGAGACCGGACGGATATTCAACTCGCTGCGCTTGAAACATCAACCGTCGTACTCCTTCTCACTGGCAATCTACGGCCCAGCCCGCTGATCATCCAACAGGCAGAGAGCCTCGGTGTCCCCATCCTATTGGTTAAAGAAAACACCATGGAGACAATCGAGATCATTGAGGGGGCCTTAGGAAAGACTCGTCTGGGACAACCGGAGAAAATGGAAACCTTCTTAAGCCTGATCGCTGAAAACGCCGATATCGCCAGTATCTATAAAGAACTTGGGCTTGAATGAATCTCAGGTCATGAGATCGACAACGACCTAAACCGGCTGCCGTGCTGACGCAAACAGGAGCATATCAAGGGTATGCACTTAGTAAATCACATATACAAGCAGCAAGTGAGGTAATCGCTTCAATCTTGGGGAGCGGTGATAGACTGAAAATTGGTGGACACGACAAGGGGCTGCCCAGATGTCTTTTTTGGGACAGCCCTCTTCTAATTTATACCCGGTGATTTGCTTAGCGGCGCTACGATGCCTTCACTGGTTACCCGAGCGACGCAAGCTCAACCTCAAGCCTTGCAATCTCCGCCCGTATATCCGCCGCCATCTCCGCTAACAGATTTCCCCCTTCTCTCTCTGCTATGCTGACCTCGAGCATCAATCGAACGGTATGAGAGTTGATTAATTCCTGTAGTTGTCTGTCCAAAGCTAAGATTACGCGATCGAGGCGTACGATCTCGGCCTTCAAATCCACCATTATTTGCTCGCGCGTCCTGTCCGCGGGTGCCTCAGGGCGGTCTGGTTTCTGAGCTAGTTTTTTCATTGCCGCCAGGCTTTGCGCAGCATATGCATCGTTGACCTGCGCCATCACCTTCTCCCGTCGGCGTTTCTCCTCAGGGTCGGTGACCAAATCCGGATGGAAACGTTTGGCGAGGGTACGGAAAAGCTGCTTGAGTTCCGCTTTCGTCTCATCGGACACTGGCTCTGGCGGTTGGGGTTCGGGTGGCTTCTCGCGTGGCGCCCAGGTCCGGCGAAATTGCTCAACGACATCGACATTAAATTCGGGGGAGTCCGCACGATCTCCCCATTGCGCCCGATGTGCAGCACGCAGGCGAGCTTGTTCTACTTCCGCTTCTAACGAAATCAAACGCAGTTGGAATGATCCAAGCTGGGCCTCATATTCGCGTTCGAAACGCTCCAAATCCGCTTGCATATCGGAGAGTTCGAACTGAAGTTGAGCAATCCTCTCCTGCCTCTCGGCTACGTCCGCTTCAAGGCCGCGCAGATCCGAGTCGCCTGCTCGATCAAGCGCTTGTCTAAGGGATCGCCTATTTCGCTTCTGGAACATTAATTGCCTCGCCGGCCATACTCACCGCTTCCTTGTCACTCCTCAAACCCCATTCGCTCGTCAGACAGCCATTCCAAGGATAGATTAACCCCTATTTAATCACCCTTTGCCGAGTTGCGAAATTCAGATTAGACCTCGACACATTTGAATAATTGAGGGGCATCAGGACATTCGTTTTCACTTATGGCTTTGGATTTTGCTTCAAGGTACTCTACCGCAAGGAGCGCGGCGTTCGACGGGACATGCGTGAGGCATAATATCCCAACGCTCCTGCAGAGAGGAGCAAGATCACACCAAGAAGGCCCAAAACAGTCGATCGATCCCCGTCATCAGTAGTGAGCGGGCTGCCATTTGATGAACTCGGTTGCGCACCAAATTGGAGATATTTGATATCTCCCGGGTTTAGAGTTACGGGCACATTCAAGCCCGTCGTAGGATTGAATTCTGGAGGAACCGCTGCGCTGACATTGTAATCACCGTTAGTTAATTCCGGGAAACAATGGCCGACCGGATCTTCGTCTTCGCTCAGATCCTCCGTTGTAACTTCACCGGCTACGATACCATTGATGTCGACAACGCTAATCTGTCCACCCGCAAGCGGTAACTCCCCCTCCTCAAGCCGCCCATTGCCGTTCTCGTCCATGAAGAGCATTATGCAAATTTCGGCGGTTCCAACGATCGGTGTCGGTGTCAAGAGGTCCTGTGTTGGCGTCGCTTGAGCGTCGAACGGCGACGTGGTCGCAACCACCGGGCCTCCTACACCCAGTTCGAGCTCCATCCCTTCAATTATATAATCTCCTGGTTGAATACCGTTCATCGCCATGAGTTCTTCAAGTGTGATCCCGGCAATAGCGGCAATGCGCCAGAGTGAGTCGCCTTCCTTGACAAGATAAATGATCATGCCATCCTGGCGCGGAGTGGGCGTGAGAAATGGAGTTGGTTGGAGTGCCGGTTTGGGGGAATTCTCGGCGCGAACCGCTGCAATTGGATAGCCTATCCAAAGGAAGCCCGCCAAGATACTCAAAAAGAGAAGGATGTGTTTTAACCGTCGTGTCATCACGTTACAGACCCTATGCTTCGATTATAGCCCTTTCGGGGTTCAACGAACAATAGTGATCGAGATTTACAATCCAAGACTCGGAAGGTATCGCCTGCGAGCACTGCGTCGTTATCGACGCCATGCTATACTGCCTCCGAGGTGGGGAATGCCGCTTGATATCGTTATCGGATCGCAATGGGGAGATGAGGGCAAGGGTCGTATTATCGACTTTCTCGCCGGGAATGCGGATATCGTCGCCCGCTTTAATGGCGGGGACAACGCCGGGCATTCCGTTACTGTCGCCGATCAAGTCTTTAAACTCCATCTAATCCCCTCGGGGATCATCCAACCCCAGACGATTTGTGCAATGGGCGCGGGAATGGTTGTGAACCCTCGGGTTCTTCTCGAAGAGGTTGATCATCTCACCCAACTCGGCATCGATGCCTCCCCCCAGCGTTTAAAACTCTCTTATGCAGCCCACCTGATAACGCCAGCGCATACAGCCCTCGATGGCGCAGAGGAAAGCGAGAAGGCGCGGGGACAGCTGGGCACGACCCGCCGCGGCATCGGTCCAACTTATTCAGACAAAGCTGCCCGGATCGGTTTACGTGCCGAAGATCTACTCAACAAAGATGTACTGCATCAGAAACTCGATAGGATTCTGGACCATGCCAATCGATTGTTCGAGAATGTTTATCACCAAGAGCCTCTTGACAAGGAGCCGATTCAGCATGCATTCCACGCCTATGCCAATCGACTCCAGCCCTACATAACCGATGTGGGTTCGCTTGTGCATGACAAGCTTAATAACCATGGAACCGTGCTCGCGGAGGGAGCCCAGGGCACCCTGCTCGACCTGGATCACGGGACGTATCCATTTGTGACCAGTTCTCATCCTACCGCCCCCGGTGCGCTGCTCGGCCTCGGGATCGGTCCTCAACATATCCGTCGGATCATCGGCATCACCAAAGCCTTCCAGACCCGCGTTGGCGAAGGGCCATTTCCGACAGAGTCGTCAGGCGATACAGCGGCACGATTGCGGGGCACCGGTGAACATCCATGGGATGAGTTTGGAACCACGACGGGGCGCCCCCGGCGCTGTGGATGGCTGGACGCTGTGCTGCTTCGCTATACCGCCCGCATCAACGGCTTCACGGAAATCGCACTCACCAAACTTGACATACTGACAAACATCGACCCGCTGAATATCTGTGTAGCCTACCAAAGCGGGGAGCAGCAGTTCGACGATCTTCCCCAGGGGCCGGCCGATCTCTCCCCATTCAGCCCCGTTTTGGAGCCCCTCACAAGTTGGGAAGAGGATCTCACGAAGATTAGAACCTGGAACGATCTCCCCTCACAGGCGCAGGCTTACATCGAGCGCATTGAAACCCTCACCGGGCTGAGGATTCGGCTCATCTCGGTTGGCCCTGAGCGCGACCAGATCATAGACAGATCGCCATCTGAATAAAAACACAAATAACCTTTGGGGTATTTTCATTCGAACGTATGTGATGGTCGCAGCTAGACCTATTGGACCGTTGGACAGTCTATTAATGAATTTTTCTTCTGAAATCTTCGACTATGCATAGGGTTGCCCGTCCGCAAAGATCCTCGTTCGAGCTTACCCTATTCAAATCCCACCTTCGGTTATAATCCTCGCCATGCGCAGAAGCCGGCTTAGACTCTTCTTGTGGGCACTTTTACCCTTGGTTTCCATCATCATCCTGGGCATAATTGCGTACCAGCTGCCAGTCTTCCAGGAGAAAGTCGCCTGGCGCATTTCAGCATTGCAGGCTCGTATTAAATATTCGCTTTCACCGCCAGAGGAAGCGGTCTTCACCCCAAACCCCACCGTAGTCGCCATGGTTCAGAGCACGCTCGATGCCTACACACCGACGGCGACGGTCATGCCTAACACTGCCCCGACCGCGACCGCGACGCTCACTCCAACGCCGAGTCCCGTTCCAACCACAATCCCCGGAAGCGTGCAACTCGCCGGCGTCCGCCACGAATACCAGAAATGGAATAATTGCGGCCCGGCTAACCTCTCTATGGCGCTTTCTTTCTGGGGCTGGGATGGCGATCAACGACCCATTGCAGAGTTTGTCAAACCCAATCCGCGCGACAAGAATGTCATGCCTTATGAGCTGGCGAACTTCGTCGAGGATGGGACGGGATTAAAGGTGATCACCCGGGTTGGCGGAGATATCGAACTGCTTAAGAAATTCATAGCCGCCGGCTTTCCTGTGCTTGTCGAGAAAGGATTTGAAGGACCTGGCTTCGATGGCTGGATGGGGCATTATGAGGTCCTCACTGGCTACGATGATGATAAGCGTCTTTTCACTGCCCAAGATTCCTACATCATGCCCGATCTTCCAGTCGACTACGATAAACTCGAGCTCTATTGGCGCCACTTCAATAACACCTACATCGTCATCTATCCTCCCGACCGAGAGGTCGAGGTTTTTTCATTGCTCGGACCGCACGTGGATGAGGCTTACAATTACCAGTACGCTGCCCAACTTGCCTCTGATGAAATTTTCCAACTTAGCGGTCGTCCACTATTTTTCGCCTGGTTCAACCGGGGTACAAATTTAAAAGCCTTGCAGGATTATGCCGGAGCTGCCGCCGCCTATGATGAAGCCTTCCAGATCGATGCCCAATTGGCCGTCAGCGACCCGGAACACCGCGCATGGCGAATGCTTTGGTACCAGACCGGTCCATACTTCGCTTACTACTACAGCGGGCGCTATTATGATGTGGTCAGTCTGGCGGACTTCACCATTTACAACATGAGCGAGCCATCGGTAGAAGAGAGCTTCTATTGGCGGGGTCTGGCGCGGGAGGCTCTGGGGGATGTCGCCGGCGCGATCGAAGATTTCGAAAGAGCTTTGAAATGGCATCCTGATTGGGAGCCAGCGCTTGCACAGCTCAGGCGTCTCGGTGTAACCTCCTAATACAATACCGTATGATGACCCAAACAGCTGCCTCCGAAGCAAATACGCGCACGGCGCGCATTGCCCGCTCAACCCTGGTTGTGATGGCTGGGATAGCAGCATCGGTCGTGATTGGACTAATCCGGCAGCGCATTGTCGCCGGTAAATTTGGCACATCCGCCGCCCTGGACGCCTATTCAGCCGCAAATGGCATTCCTGAATTGCTCTTTACAATGCTCGCCGGTGGGGCGCTCGCCTTTGCCTTCATCCCTGTTTACACCGAGCTGCTCGGTAAAGACCGGCTTGATGAGGCGAATAACCTGATCGGTCAGGTTATCACTACGATCCTCCTCCTGACCGGTATAGCAGCACTTCTGCTTGCTTTCTTTGCACCGACTCTCGTATCCGCCCCCTGGGGAATCGGACCTCATTTTCCCGCCGAGGTCCAGCTGCTAACTGCGCAGATCATGCGCATCCTGCTTATTTCGACGATCATCTTCGCGGTTAGCAGCATCCTTACCGGGGCGCTGCACGCACACCAACACTTCTTGCTGCCCGCGCTTGCACCATCTCTGTACAGCCTGGGCATCATCTTTGGCGCGCTGGTCCTGGAACCTAGTCTGGGGATCTTCGGTCTGGCATGGGGAGCTGTGATCGGTGCCACACTCCACCTGCTCGTACAAGTTCCGGGGCTGGTCCGTAACCAAATACACCCGCGGTTACTGCTCGGATGGAACAACCCAGCGCTGCGACGCGTTGCCATTCTCATGGCGCCGCGCGTGATCGACTTGCTCATGGCCCGCGCCAGCATCGATTGGATCAATTCCAACCTGGGGTCAGGTCTCGGCGAAGGACGGGTTTCCTCCCTTCGCTACGCCTTTCAATTGATGAACACACCCTGGACTCTCATCGGTACCGCTATCGGTATAGCCGTCTTCCCCACTCTCGCCGTACTCGCCGCGAAAGGGGAATTTAAGGCTCAGCGAGCGGCAATCAGCGGAGCTTTACGCGC
This sequence comes from uncultured Anaerolineaceae bacterium, assembly GCA_964385355.1. GTDB lineage: Bacteria > Chloroflexota > Anaerolineae > Anaerolineales > E44-bin32 > E44-bin32. The sequence goes on along the minus strand of CAYLOO010000039.1, from coordinate 501 downwards.
CATCCTCACGCTCGCCCTTCCAGCAGCTGTCGCCCTGATTGTCCTTGGTCGTCCTGTCATTCAACTCCTTTTCGAGCGAGGCGAGTTCACAGCCGAGAGCACAAACATGGTCTTCTTCGCATTGCAGTTCTACGCGCTGGCACTCATCAGCCAATCCATACTCGAAATCGTTGTCCGCGCCTTTGCCTCCCGGAAGGATACCCTCACGCCACTCCTGATCTCATTCTTCACAACCGCGCTCAATATCGGCTTGGCGATCCTCCTCTCGCGACCACTCCTACAGGGTGGACTCGAACATGGCGGCCTGGCGCTTGCGAACGGCATCGCCGTTGGCATCGAGGCACTGATTGGATTAACGATCCTTCATCGCCGCTGGCAGATCGTAGACGCCCGCCGTATCCTCATCGATGCGGGAAAAGCCGCAATCGCAGCGCTGGCGATGGGCACCACCGTTTTGCTTCTTGATCGCTTTCTTCACCCGGGACCCTTGCTTTTGCTCCT
>CAYLOO010000038.1:24457-25657 GCA_964385355.1 uncultured Anaerolineaceae bacterium | reverse complement strand
GCAGCCGACCTTTGCGATATTGATTAAAAAGTGCCGGAACCAGTTTACGGGCGGTCAGATCACCGGATGCCCCGAAGATCACAATGCTTGTAGGGGTTGATCCCTTTGTACCTTGACTCATTCACCGTCCTCCAGCGCAGCGCTGCCCGCAGCCCACATCTTCAGGATTCACCCTCTCGCTTGATCGCGTGTCCACCAAACTGATTGCGTATCGCAGCGAGGAGCTTCGCCGAATAACGCTCATCTTGCCGGCTCACCAGGCGCATCATCAGCGAAAGCGTGATGACCGGAGCGGGGATATCCAGGTCGATTGCCTCAGCAACCGTCCACCGGCCTTCACCACTATCCGCAACCCAGTCCTTTATATCGGACAAGTCTGCATCTTCCTTCAGAGCCGCCGCTGTGAGGTCCAGCAGCCAGGAACGCACCACACTTCCATAACGCCAGATCTCGGCGATATGGCGTAAATCCAGGTCATATTCTTCTTTGGCCTTCATGATCTCAAAGCCTTCAGCGTATGCCTGCATCAGGCCGTATTCAATCCCGTTGTGGACCATTTTTACAAAATGACCCGCGCCACTTTCCCCTACACGACCCCAGCCTCTATCCTTCCCAGGGGCGAGGGTTTCGAAGACCGGTTGAAGCTGTTTCACGATGGATTTATCTCCACCGACCATCATACTGTAACCCTCGGCAAGACCCCAGATCCCGCCGCTCGTGCCAACATCCACCAACGAGATTCCCTTCTCCTTCAGGTCAGTTGCTCTGCGCTGGGTGTCCTTATAGTTGCTATTGCCGCCATCGACGATAGTATCGCCTTGTGAGAGCAGCTCTCCCAGCTCGTTCAGGAGCGCCTCAGTTGGATCACCCGCCGGGATCATGATCCAGACAACGCGAGGGGCTTGAAGCTTGCTGACCAAGTCCTGGAGGGACTCCGCTCCTACTGCGCCTTCCGAGACCGCTTTCTCAATCGGGCCCGTGCCCCTGTTGAATACAACGACAGTATGCCCGCCTTTTAATAAACGAGAGGTCATATTCCCCCCCATTTTACCCAAACCAACCATTCCGATTTGCATATTCACAACCTACTTTCTTTTAGCGTCCTAATCTCGCCTTAGCGAACGAATCCCATCTTCCGTAGCGATGATTATTTCGCTCGCCAGGTCGAGGAAAAGCCCATGCTCAACGATCCCCGCCCTG
>CAYLOO010000038.1:0-24357 GCA_964385355.1 uncultured Anaerolineaceae bacterium | reverse complement strand
ACCTCATCCGCTCCGTCAATCGTAACGTCGATCCGGGGATAGTCATCCAGAGAGGTCAATGGAATCCCAACTTGACGCGCTTCCTCAGCTATTATGTCAGCTGTGGGTATCGCCTTAATTCCTTCCAATACTCCTTGTTGGATTAATGTGCCGATCAATCGCAAGGCATGTATTGCCGTGCTGCCGTACCCTAGGCCAACCACCATGCCAGATTTGACATACTCGACGGCTTTCTCACCAGCTATTTTCTTCAGCGCGTCTCGATCGTCTGCCATATCAGATCATCTCTCTTTTTTCCGCTCGATAATCATTTCCCTGACCACATCTGCTGCCCGATGCGGATCATCGACGATCCACCGTTCTTCTAGCAACTCCAGCGCGTGCACACCTTCTTTCGTGAAAGATGTTGTAACCGCCACACACCACATACCCGCAGCCACTGCCGCACGGACACCCGACGGCGAATCCTCCAATACGATACAGCGCTCATTCGTGATTCCCAATTCGCTAGCGACAAGATGATAGATCTCGGGATCGGGCTTTCCTCTTTCGACATCATCGCGGGTTGCGATGAAATCAAACGCATCCTGCAGCTTGAGAATCTCTAAAACCCGGGCAGCTTGAGGACATCGCGACATCGTCGCCAAAGCAGTCTTGCAGCTTGCGTTCCTGGCTTCCTCGAGAACGGCCAAATTATGCGGCCATTCATGGCTCAGAATTAAATCTGAGTCCTGCAGCATTCTTTCATAGTGCTTAAGGCGAATTTGGACAAACGCCTGCCATGCGGCGCTAACACCGAACTCCTTCATCCGCTGGGATGCGCGAGCCGAGAGGTCAAACTTATCAACCAAAGCCTGTGCAACCTCGCGCCTCGGTAACCCAACAACCTCACGGAATGCTTCAATTACCTGTTTTTCCTCTACGTCATGCGGGCAAAGATCAGCCACCGCACGAGCATAGGAGATCGCCTTCAGCTTTTCCGTCTGAACAAGCGTGCCATCGAGGTCGAAGATTACGGCTTCGATCATCGGTAGACCTCAAAAACGGCTATACGCATCGCAATAAACCATCCCGCTTGTAAAAGAGCAGCACCGGATTTCATCCGCTCTCTCACTAACCTAAGGCGTCCGTTAATTTCTGGAGACCGCCCTGAACATCTCCCTCCAGATGGAAGCGGATCACTTTCCTGCCTTCTTCTTGCAAAGCACGTCGATCTCCAAGCGCTTGCGCTTGAATGAGAACACCGAAGGAGATGGTTGATTCATCGGCTCCGGCTTCGTCGGGTATCGCCAGATCCGCCGATTTTTCTGATGTGATTTGAATGAACAATCCGTTGCCGCCGTCACCTTTATGCATTTGACCGGTTGAGTGCAGGAAGCGCGGGCCAAAACCGAGTGTTGTGGCAAACCCGGTCCGATCACGCAGTCTATGACGCAGGACACTCAATGTTTGATACGTTTCATCAGTGTCAGGCAAGTAGGCCTGTATGGTGAAATACGCACCAGAATCTGCAGCTCCCAGGAAACCTTTGAAAATCTCCTTCAACAAGGGATCTTCTTTTTCGGTAGGAAAGTTAATGCCAGACGCGATCGCATAAACCTTGATCCTATCAACTTCAAATAGCGGCGCTTCAGTGGGAAGTTGACCCTGCTCCTGATAAGCAACCATCATCTCACGGGCTTTCACTTTTGCGGATTCCACATTTGGCTGATCAAACGGATTGATGCCCAGACGCTGCCCTGCTATCGCCGTGGCCATCTCCCAATGGAAGAATTGCCCACCGATATCATAGATATCCCCCAGAACAATCTCGATCACAGGATGGCCTGCCTTGATGAGCGATTCGAACGCCTTGGCTAGAGAGTTATCTTCCTTTAGATGAAGCCAAACAAATACTCGATCATCCCTATAAGTGTTCGGTGCGGCAAGTTTCTCCCCCACAACGGGCAGTATCCCCTTCCCTTCTTTGCCGGTACTCTCCGCCAGCAATTGCTCAATCCAATCTCCAAAGCTCGCGACTTCTGGTGCGATGACGAAGGTAAGTTTATCCCGCCCCGCTTTTGCGAGCTCCCCAAGAGCAACGCCAAGTTTGGCTGCAGGAATTTCATTCACCTTGGTCTCTCTACCGCTCACACGGGCGACGGAGAGCGCCCGGTCCAATAACACATCGATGTCTATGCCAATAAGGGCAGCGGGAACCAACCCGAAATAGGAGAGCGCCGAATATCGTCCGCCGATATCCGGGCTATTGAGGAAGATCCGGCGGAAGCGGACTTTCTTTGCTAGTTTCTCGAGGTAGCTTCCAGAATCCGTGACTGCAACAAAATGCATCCCTGCTTGATCCACTCCTACGACGTTAGCGGTTTTCGTGTACATGAATTTGAAAAGCGAGAGTGTTTCTACAGTCGAGCCGGATTTCGTGGATACGATAAATATCGTTTTCGTAATGTCGATCTTCTCTAGAAGGTTGAGAATGGCGCCGGGGTCGGTGCTATCGAGAACGAATAATTCAGGATACAGGTCTGCGCTGCCGAAGGTCGTCTGCAATACATCTGGGGCGAGACTGGAGCCGCCCATCCCTAGCAGGACGACAAATTGAAACCCGGATTCACGAATTTCATCCGCGAATCTCTTGAGCTCCGGAACGGCTTCTTTCATCTCCTCGGGCACATGAAGCCAACCGAGGCGGTTGGTGATCTCGTCTGGTTCAGGTTTCCAAACGGTGTGATCGTGTTTCCAGAGCCGTTTGAAGACATCCTGGTCCTGTAATAGCTCTAAGCCCTGCTCCAGGGCGTCTGAGTATCCACCTAACTCAAAGCGGATAGTTTCATCCTTCATGTGCATCACCACGTTTTCCCTCGATACTAGCAAGTATCGATCGGAAAGCCTTTGCGAATGCGTCCACTCCCTCTCTCAAAAGCTGAGCGGTTATTTCACTAAGCTCGATACCAAGGTCTGCGAGCTGTTGAAGCTCCGCCTCGGCAGCATCAACATCAAGCTCCAGGGTACGTGCGATCGTTCCGTGATCTATGAAAGCCTCGAGCGTAGCCGGTGGGACGGTGTTCACGGTTTCCGGTCCAATGAGTGAATCTACATAAAGCGTATCTGCGTAAGCCGGGTTCTTCGTGCTCGTGCTCGCCCACAACGGGCGTTGCACCCAGGCGCCCTTCTCCGCCAGAGCCTCCCATCGTTCACCCGAGAATATCTCCTTGAAACGAGCATAGGCTACTTTAGCATTGGCAACAGCGATTTTCCCTTGAAGTGATCCCGACCCCATTTCGCTGAGAGCGCGGTCAACTGCCGTATCCACTCGACTCACAAAAAACGATGCGACCGAGGCAACGCGACGCAGGTCCCCCCCGCGACGATCAAACGCAGCCAACCCCTTGATGTAAGCTTCTGCGGCTTCTTCATAAGAAGCCATCGAGAAAATCAGGGTAACGTTTACATTGATGCCTTCTCCAATCAATGTCTCTATCGCCGGGATGCCAGCACTGGTAACAGGAACCTTGATCATCACATTTGCCCGATCCACTTCTGCATAAAGCCGACGAGCTTCTACAATCGTGCCCTCGGTATCGTATGCCAGCTCAGGGCTGACCTCAATGCTTACATAGCCATCTTTGCCATTTGTGTCGGTATAAATTGTCCGCAGCAAATCTGCCGTTCGCTGAATATCTTCGATGGCCAGCGTTTCATAGATCTTTATTACGGGCAAATCCGCGGACAAGAGAGGATCGAGCACCTGGTCGTAATCGGAGCTTCCAGCGATCGCCTTTTCGAAGATCGATGGATTTGAGGTCACACCAGTGACACCGGATTTGAACATTTTTTCGAATTCGCCTGACTCAAGTAAAGCCCTGCGAATATTGTCATACCAGATAGACTGGCCAAGCTCATTCAAAGATTTTAGGTCTGCCATAGAAACACTCCCGCACATAGATTCGAGATAACCATTCGGATTTTTCTTATCCGGTCCCAAAGACCGGGACTAGCGCACCATGAACTGCACATGCCGCATCCGAGGCGAGGAAAAGAATGACCTCGCCAATCGCCTGTGGAGTTACCCACCGGGAGAGATCCGCATCCGGCATCGCCTTTCGATTCGCGGGCGTATCAATAGTTCCAGGGAGCACTGCATTTACATTGATGCCTTCACGTTTGAGCTCCGCGGATAGACTTTCAGTCAACCTCAGTACAGCGCTCTTCGACATCGCATACGCACCGGCTTTCGCCATGCCTCTCGTTCCCTGACGAGCGCCGACATTGATGATCTTACCGCCTCCTGCTTTCAACATATGAGGGACAGCTGCCTGGCAACTCAGAAAGGTCGTCCTGGCATTCAAATCCATCAAGAATTCCATCGTTTCTACAGGAGTATCGTGAACCGGTGTCCCAGCTCGATATCCGCCGACAGTATTAACCAAGACATCGACACGACCATGAAGCGCTATAACTTTTGAAATCGCGTCATCGACCGATTCCTTGGAAGCCAGATCAACACCGTCAATCAGGAGATGTTTATTCAACTCCGAAATTTCAGGAAAAATCTCCTGAAGCCGGCCCTCTTTCCGATCTAGAAGGACCAACCTCGCCCCTTGAGCTTCAAATGCGTGAGCCACAGCGCTTCCTAAATTCCCAGCTGCTCCTGTGATTACAACTACCTTATCAGAAAAATCAACCATCATGCACCATGCTTTTCGAAGATTACTAACCCTTGAGAATATCTGATTCTACATTCAGACAAGGTTCATTTCATGATTCTTACGGGGAATTAATTGGATATCGGATTGATGGTCATTATATCAGAGCCATTCTCATTCTCTGGCTTATCGAATACTCTTCCAGGGCTAGATGCTCTACTTGAGCGCATATAAAATATTGAAGAGGGAACGATCACTTATCCCCGGGTTTCTACTTTCTTCGGAGGTTAAAGTACAACCTCCAGAGGCTGATTTGTGATATCTTGTGTAACAGCGCGCGTTTCGAACTTAAATTGAGACTGAGCGCCAATGGTATATTAAGTTTGCAGACAACTTGAGGAATCCATCTTTCCAAGAGGTATGTATGCTATTGAAATCAATCGATCTCCCAAAACCCAGCACCAAGGGATCTATCTCGCTAGAACAGGCAATAGGGAATCGGGAATCCGTGCGCAGCTTTACGAAACAACCCCTCTCGCTAGAGCAAATAGGACAACTTCTTTGGTCCGGCCAGGGTCTTCGCAATGCGCTCGGTCAGCGCACGGTCCCCTCCGCTGGCGCGCTTTTCCCGCTCGAACTCTACCTAATTATAGAAGAAGGTGTCTATTATTATGTCCCTGAAGGACATCGGATAGAACCGCACGTTGAGGGGGATATGCGCTCCTCGCTGAGCAGCGCCGCGCTGGGGCAGGAATGTATCGTCCAAGCTCCGGCAACGTTTCTCCTTACGGCAGTATTCAGCAGGATTGAAACGAAATATGGAAAAGAACGCTCGCCTCAGTACATCTATCTCGAAGCCGGGCATGCCGCCCAGAACATCTTATTACAGGCGACCACCCTCGGGCTTGATGGCGTCCCCATTGGAGCTTTTTATGAAGAGCAGGTGAGTGAAATCTTGCAGTTCCCGCAGGCGCATTATCCGTTATATTTAATCCCTCTTGGATTTGCACAGAAGACCGGCGGATTGCCTATTGCGTGACTTGCTAAAATCAAGAGCAGTGAGTGCATACTACTGCCAACCTAGAGGAGCTCCACCCCTGGCTATTCATGGACAATCAATTTATAAATAAACGAGCGCAACTAATCATTTCCCTAGTGCTTCATTGAAGCAGAAATAGGAAGCAAGCAAATGGCAAAAGAAGGATTCAAAGATGTTATTAAACGAAGCGGCGCCATCGTGCCCTTCAATAAGGAGCGAATAGACAACGCCATCTATCGCGCGGCAGTCTCAGTCGGTGGGCGCGATCGCGAGCGCGCCAAATGGCTTGCAGAGAAAGTTGTCGAATATCTTCAGGAGAACCTGCCAGAGGGGTCCACCCCTCACATTGAAGAGATCCAGGACGCAGTTGAAAAAACATTGATCGAGAATGGCCATGCTCAAGTCTCCAAAGCGTTTATCCTTTACCGTGAAGACCGAAATAGAACTCGACAGGAGGCTGGCAAACGGGCTTCGACTCACGGAGATAACATACCCTGGCGCAAGGTTTGGTATGTCCTTGATTGGGCAATAAAACACGACCTTCACACGGTATCCGCCTTAAATAAACGGATTCTTGGAGGCGATTTCCCTCATATCGTCCACGAGTCTGAATCCGCGTACGATGATAACGTCGAGACCGCAGCCCAGATGATCGTCGATCGTAAAGATGGATTGAAGATAGTGATCGTCAGTGGCCCATCTTCTTCTGGAAAAACCACAACAACGATCAAGATTGAACAGCGCTTGAAGAAGCAGGGCCTGAAATTTCGTGCCTTGAACGTGGATAATTATTTCTTCGATCTTGAAGAGCACCCGCGGGATGAATTCGGCGATTATGACTTTGAAACACCACAAGCACTCGATCTGCCGCTGATAAACGAACACCTGCAAGCATTAACTCGCGGCGAAGAAGTGCTGATCCCCTACTACGACTTCAAAGCGGGTCGCCGTATACCTGACCAAACACCCATGAAGCTGGAAGAGAATGAAATCCTCCTTTTGGACAGCCTCCATGGTCTATTTCCTCCCATGACAGAGGGCATCCCAAGTGCACAGAAATTCGCTATCTACCTTGAGCCTCTGCTTCAGATGCGGGGAGCCGACGACGAGTACATACGCTGGGCTGATTTACGCCTGATCCGCAGGATGTTAAGAGATGAAGTCCATCGTGCTTATGATCCAGAGCGGACACTTCAACATTGGCACTATGTCCGCTCAAGTGAACTGCGCAATATCATCCCCAATATTGGCAATGTTGACGTGATCATCAATAGCGCAATGCCGTATGAGTTGGCAATTTATCGCCTTCGCCTATTCGAGAATTTTGTGGAGTGGGAAGCGAAATACCGCGATGATCCTCTTCGCGAGGATGCGTTCAAGCGAGCTTCCAGAATTCTGCGCATGCTAAATGAGGTTGAACCGGTGGAAGATGAATCACCTATACCTCCTGACTCAGTTATTCGTGAGTTCATCGGCGGGAGCAACCTCTCTTACTAACCACTTACAAACAAAATTGGGCAAGTAAAACGCAATCCAGCGACATCTCTTTATTAGGATCCAGGACCTGTCTCAAATGTTTCCCCCCTATGTGGTGTCAGGAAACCCTGCTTCCGCTCACTGGCATTAAACATCCCGCAGGTTTTTCCATCCTGCGGGAGGTTAGTGTAACTGCTGAGCCCGTAGCAGCTCAGGACAGAGAAACGCAGTATAAACCCGCGTGGTCACCCATAAATTGTAGGAGAACAAAAATAAAGGATGGAAGAGTCGCTTCCACCCTTTTCGTAGAAACCAGCATTAGATTATTTGGACCGCCTTACCTACGCCCCTCTACCAGAGCCCCCTGCCCAAAAAGGACGACCGCTCTCCTCACGGACCATGGTTAGTAGATGCGCCGTTAGATCCTCAAACCCACCAATCTCGAACTCGTCACCTTCATAGAAACCGTACAGCTTTAGTTCATGACCGACATCGGTTGTAAATCCCAACTCGAGGGCATAGGTCCAGGATTTACATTCGACGACCATCTCCTGACCGTCATGAAGCTGCAGGACCAGCTCTTCTTCATTCATGGATACTACAGTACCGACGACTTCCAGCCATTCATCAACGGATGCTGACCCTTCACCGCCTCTGCTCGTATCCTCCAACCAACTGCCGCTAGATCCTTCACTAAATCGACCCTGGCCACCACCCCTCGACACACTTTCCAGCGTATCGTTTTCAGCATAGGCAGCACGATTTCCCTGACCCTGCTGACCTTGGTTTTGCTGCATGGGTTCTCGATCTTCTTCTCTAGCCAGCCTACCAGAATTTGCTTCTCGTTCGTGTGCAACCTGTTCGCTTTTTGCATCTGTCCGATTGATCGCACCAACGATCAGTACTCCTGATAAAGCAGCTACGAGCGTTCCAACAACTATTTTCCGTAACATGATTGACTCTCCTTTTTGAATTGTTTTATTTTGGTGTTCTAGAAACTCAGATTCTTATCCCGACTCATGCGCCGTGGCGCACTGAGAACTGTTGGAATTGGAAAAAACGAGATGTAACCTTCTGTATCCACTTCCAATGGATGAGGAAATGGAAACCAGCGGCAATGATCAGTGCAACGCCCGACCATGTATGAATGAGATCCCATGTTGTTCGGCTGAAAAGAAACCCGATATCCCAATTCGCATTAGCGCCGCCCTGATACCCTCCTGTAGGACTGAAAAGGAAATAAACTCCCGAGATGGCGACAAGCAGAAAACTCGTGGCGATAACCAGGTTGACTGTTAAATTGTTCTTTGCGCCACGGGACATATTCGACTTCCCGGATCGAATTTGATTCCAGATCTTCTTGGCCATACTCACAACCCAATCCCAGTGATAAAGGAGATGGATCGTAACAATCAAGATCATCGCCACCCCACCCCACAAATGAAGGTCATCCCAAGTGGAACGGTTGAACAAAATCGTAATGTCATACCATGGATTCTTCCCGCCTTGGTAGCCGCCAACCGGGACATATAGGAAATAAAGACCCGAGAAGCCTGCCACCAATGCAGTGAAAAACACTCCAGCATCCAATATCCAATTTAAGCGTGTTGTTCGTGATATTCCCATTATTTCACCTCATGAAATATTCAAGTTATTACGTAAATATTAGAAGTTCGATGCGAAGAAGTCATGAAGATTTTCAATGAAGCTTGTGAAGAATTCGAAGCGGGGAATTCTAACGGTTAGTCTTTTGGGAATAAACATTGGGTGGAGTGACAGCAAATCAAGGATGAATATTCGCGATCGGACTCGGTGTGTGTTCGCCTCCTTTGAACCAAGGTTTGTCCAAAAACAAATAGAAACGCCGGTCTCAACTGAAGTGAGACCGGCGCTCACGGTCAGGGCTCCAGGCGGTGCAAACCACATTGCCCTGACTTTGCGGCGTTTATTGTATAGATAAATAAAAAGGTGTCAAATCGAAAAATAGTACCCTAAAACGCATCCTCGAGCGAAAAGAATGTTTAAAATCCAGACGCCTAGAAGCACGAATCATCAAGATAGATCGTCTGTCAGCCGAGATCAATGTTCCCCCTTTGCATTCGGACCGTTTGACCGCCTACCACACTTGCTAAAGAAAGATCGTGAGTTGTGACAATGATGGCTGCTCCATCCGCTCTAAGAGTGGAAAGTTTCTCACTGAGGACCGCAATGTCCTCAGGGTCAAGTGCCGAGGTGGGTTCATCCATCAGAAGCACACTGAACGGACGAAATAGGCAGAGAATGATGCCGAGCTTCAAGCGCATACCTCTTGATAGGGCGTGGGGATACATATCCCGGGCCTCTGATAGGTTAAACTCGCTGAGCAAGATGTTGGCTCGTTTCTCAAATCCTTGCTCGACGTTGTGAGCTAGGGCAACAAAACGTATATGTTCCCAAATTGTGAGCTCTTAGTAAAAATGTGGAAAATCGGGTAGAAACGAAAGCCTTCTTTTTGCAGAACGTTCTCTTTGATATAGGTCATACCCATCAACAATGACTTTGCCGCTTGTGGGGAGTAACAAGCCACCAAGACACAACATCAAGGTGGATTTTCCGGCACCATTTGGGCCGGTTATCATGACAATCTCACTGTTGTTGACAGTGAATGAGGTTTCTTGGAGCGCTTGGTAGGAGCCGTACTTGTAAGAGATGTTTTAGACTTCCAATGCAGGACTACTCATAAGGGTAAACCCTTAAAACTCTAGGAAAAACTTATTGATCAGGTGGCTCAATTAATCACGCCTTCCGTCTTATAGCCAAACAATTGATACAGGCTTCATATGTGAAATAGATAGGCGGTATAACCTACGAATATCGGGACTAACTCGCCAGTTCGCTCGAAATAAGTGTGAGACCCTGAACCCTCTTGCGATTGAAGAGCAGTGCCGGGGCATCCGCCTGCGTTTTCGGAAACAAGATGGATTGGATCCTTGCATCATACAACGGGGTGAAGAGGCTGTCCCCTTCAAATATCACCTTACTGAAATCAAACCTGCCAACGCTGTGTATCTTTCCATAAAGTTCGTAACCTTCCAAGAGAACTTGCACTGAATGAGGGAATGGTTTCGTGTACCCAGCCTGCAATACGTTGGATGGACCTAGCCCCGCGCGATTCCCAACCAGTATGGCAACAATCTCTTGTTTGACCAGCCACATCCTGCCGAAACGTTCCGCCGATTGCGAACGCTTGAAAAGCGTAGTCAGCTCACCCGCTTCGATCTCAATCGACGATTCCGTCGGCATGTTCATATGACTGAATAAGCCCCGTGCCTCTGGGAAGATCATCCCAGTGACCCAATGCGAAGAAGTAACAACATCCACTTCAATGGAATTTTTCGTTGCCATGTCTAACTCCAGACCTGGTATGAATTGAGCCGACGCCCTGGTGGGAACAAACCACAATCCCACCATCATTTTAGGTCAGTTATGCGCCGGATTCAACTGCTAGTGCACGATCGGTGATGGGTCCATGAATCAACAGAGCCGCATCGACCTGAGGAATAGGAGATGAAAATTGAGTGAAAGCTTTGGAACTCTCGGTAGAGCAGCTTTGCTATTCCGTTAGGGAAGCTTTGCACCACACATCTTCACCTTCCCAACAGCAAAACCGAATTGTGGGAGTGTGCACCTGGCTGACTTTGCCCATCATCTGATTTGGATCTATTTCTAATTCTGTGTTGAATGGAGCGGTCAATCTAACGATTGGGTCTCACGCCCGTTTTCACATAATTCTGCAACTCGTATACAGTCAGTCTTTCTATTCCCAATTTTTTTATAGTTCGGCCCCGAACCCAATAATCCGTGCCATCCAGAATAACAGCCAAGCGGACGATGCTCTCGATGCCACGTACAGAGACGCCAAAACGCTTCCCTAGTGAAGCGATGGGCACCAAACTCATGGGGATGTCTTCAAAGATGTAGCGATGTTTCAACGTATTGGGCGCCCGAATACCAAAATAGCCGGTTTGATTCTGAATGGCCTCGTAGAGATTCTCGCCCTGAACGTTATATGCGAACCGCAGCCACTCCATCGCTGTGCGCGCACGGACGTTCATCGAAGCTGCTACCGTGACACGTTCCCGATCAAGAACTCCTAAAATTCGCGCCGTCGCTTGCGTGACCCCATCCATATAAAACTGAAAATCACCCTTTGTTGATTCAATCCGGCCCATATTTAAGATTACCAGCGCCGGGTGGAATATCGCGCCCATATTATTCATTCCGGTATGCATGACATCGATGCCATCGACAAATTCCGGGTAGGTATCCTTGAGCGCTTCTAGCACAGTGGGTGTATCTGTCGCTGGAAGAGCTGCCAGCGGGACAGCGTGCTTCACACGAAAAATCCGCGCTTCCGCCGGTCCTTCTGAGCGACTGGCATAAATAAAGGTTTCCGCCTCAGCGACGATTACATCTGCAAGAACCTCCGAATCATTCAGGATTTTCCTGAACTCGATGGCACCCCCCGTCCTGCCGGGGTGAAGGATGACGATCTGACCATCTTTCAGGTGAGATGCAATTAGACGAGCGATACTGGCATGAGCGCTGGAAGGGACCACGACCATGATCACATTGGCATCATCTATTGCTTCGCCAATATCTGAGGTAACAATCTCCATCTTCCCAAAGCCATGCGGACCCCCTTCATAACTCTCCAGATGGATCCCACCCAACTCGGCGATCGCGCTGATGCGACTAAAGGTGCGATTGAACAGGTTAACAGGAAAGCCCTTCAATGCGAGGTGGGCAGCCATCGCCTTCCCACCATTTCCGGCCCCAATCACTGTGAACCGTTTCTTCTTCGCCACGTTTTTTCTCCTCAACTTGGAAAGCGCAATTACCCTGGTAATGGTTAGAACAAAGATGTAATGCGCTCCTCTTCAGAAAGTTCATTGCCTGAATGCGGATCGATCGCCACGCATGCCCCGCGCTCATCGACCTGCGTCATCATGCGGGCTGGTGCGTACTCATTATTCACTAATTGCGGGGCGTCAAGAATTCCTTGCCTGACTGCCAAAGCAAGTATTTCTGGGTTCAATAATGGATCTGCATCTTTAGCTGCCGATAAGGACCCAATAGCATCGAGTGTTACTCTGGCTTCCCTGCATAGTTCATCAACACGTTCCTGTACATGGGAATCCGCCGTCATGTCTGGCGCACCATGTATTGCATTTTCAACAACCCGTTGAGTAGCTTTACTTGCCTCGATGACATCCTCTGGCAAAGCCGCATGTCGGGCTTCTGTATGACCGACGATGTGCAAGATATGCGGATCTAAAGCCATCTGCAAATAAATGCTTGAGGCTAAATGGGCACGCGCCTCTGAAGGATCCAATGGATAGCTCAACAATCCTGTCCGGGTCTGTCGCCACACCCTGAAGTCGGCGTTTTCCAGAGGCGCAATCATCTTCAGGCACGCCAGCATCTTCGCCAAATCCATGGCATCCGAAAGGCCCGGTGGGCTGTTGAACATCAGTTGAGCGATATAATCCTTCACGCCAAAAGCGCGCGCGTTGTATGCAGATAGATAAGCAGAAACGACGCAAATAACATCCGCCGAGTCTCTCATCCCCCAATGGTGCGGGTCATTCAACTCAACCGGGATCCCCCTTTCGCCATACCAGGTCATGACTTTTTGATGTTCGTGAATCGAGCCTAGCAAATCCCACGGGCCTCTTCCATCCATGCGGTTGAACCAGAAGATCGGGATCGCACACCAGGCATTGTTGATCGTTTCGACATACATCTCAGCCAACTGAATGAACTTATCGGTTCCAGAATACGTTCGCATCAGAGGGAAATTGCCACAACGGCTGGCCTCGTAAATATTCCGATAATCATCCTTCGATCGAACCGGAACCCCGCCTGCACCACGCGTCCGCGGGTTTTGACGCTCGGGAGAGAAGAAATGCTCTTGAGCATCTTGGTCTGTCCCTAGCGAAATAACATCCAATGCGCCCGCTTGCGCTATGGCTTCTACGCCTTTAATGGTCGCATCCAATGTAGGTAAGCCGAAATGATGTCGAAAGATTGGATATGGTGACTTCCAGCGTATCCGGTCAACAAGTGTTTGGGGAAATTCTTGGTCGACACGCAGCCCCTCCCCACTTCCTTTTAAAAATGCAAGAACTTCATATGATGCTTGATTTCCATCGAAGACTCTCTCGAAGAAACCCATCGCCGCAGCTCGTTCGGCGATGGGCGGCGTTCCGCCAAATGCGAATCTTACTCCCTGCTCACGGAAAGAATCCACCTGTTCGGCGAACTCAGCCAACAAGCGTTCCCCGGTCTCGGGAGTAAGGCGATAAGATACACCCACGAGGTCCGGGCGTTCGTCTCGAATAACCTCCACGAACTTGTCAATAGGCATCGCCGGTCCAAGAAACACTGTGCGCCATCCAGCCGATTCTGCTAAGCGCAGGAAGTTGATCACTCCTGCCACATGGACGCACTCACCAAGTGCTCCCGCTACAACCGTTCTTTGAAGATCCATACTCGTTCCTCAGGCAGGTAAACGAAGCCCAGCTACGCGTTCGCATGAGCATGATGCCAGTTCATCCGTTAATTAGACTTGATTCTTCTCAGAATGGGATGAATGCCGAGAACGTCCCTGCAGTAATTGAATAACCGATGCAACTCGCGGGCTTGTTTGCTAAATTCTTCACATTCATTATACAGGACTATTGATGTGATTATCACATGACCGCGCCGGGGGTTCGTTCACGGATGAGATCTAACCATGAAGGTACGCGTGTGATATAAGAAAGACTCCCATCAGGTGAGATATATAAAATCGAAATGAAAGCAAATTAGCCTGACCAGTCTAGTATTATGTCATAGTGGTTTTGAGGGGATGTCATTCTGAACCAATGCGCTGCGGGGGTGAAAATTCTAGTAATTCTCTGGCGGGAGTTCTCTCAAGTGAGAAATGTTGTTCATAATCGCGGGGCTTCCCCTGCGAAATCCCCCGTTCTTTTGTGGGCGAAGCGACGTGGGACTAGGGGGCGAAGTCCCCGACCGAAGGTATTGGGGGTCAACGCCGAAGTGCAGCTAGAATAACATCGGTGCATCTTCATCGGGTTGACTTCCAACATCGGGCTTTACAAGATTTATTTTTAAACAATTTAAGGCATCACTTGAAGCATGTGAACAATCGTGCTACCCTGACAAATCAAACCGAGGTTCGTAAAAATATACTGTCTAATGCAAGGGGAGCATTTTGAACACGATCGAAGTAAGAGACCTTAGACGAATATACAAGACAACCGTCGGCGTTGTCCGCAGGAAGATAAAAGAAGTAGTCGCCGTCGACGGGATTACCTTTGACGTTAATCGGGGCGAACTCTTCGGTTTGCTCGGCCCTAATGGCGCCGGAAAAACGACGATGATCAAGATGCTTACAACACTTCTCATCCCCACTGACGGCACTGCGAAAATCCTTGGCTACGACGTCGTTGACCAGGCAAATGAGATCCGATCAAGGATTGGCTTCATCTTCGGCGGGGAGCGAGGTCTGTATTGGCGGCTTTCCGGAATCGACAATCTGCGCTACTTCGCCAGCCTCTACCACGTTGATCCGGAAGTCACCATGAAGCGCATCCCACAATTACTTGAGTTAGTAGGCCTTTCCGATCGGGGAGAAGAAAAAGTCGAGGGCTATTCGCGCGGGATGAAGCAGCGCCTTCATATTGCACGCACGCTGCTGCACGACCCCGAAATCCTCTTCCTCGATGAACCGACAATGGGGTTAGATCCCGTCGGAGGGCGAGAAATCCGCCAGGTGATCCGCAACCTGCAATCTGAGATGAAGACCATCCTCTTGACGACTCACTACATGTTTGAAGCTGATGTGCTTTGCGAACGAGTCGCGGTCATCGATCTAGGGCGGATCGTCGCCCTCGACACACCGGAAGCATTGAAGCAGGTCGTAAGCGATCTCTCAGTGATCGAGATCGAGGTCTATGGAGTTCCTGAGGAAATTGTGAACCAGATCCGAAATCTACCTTTTGTTGACACAGTATCGGTTGAGGACATGGACCAGAAGCAGATGCTTCTGGTTCACTCAGAAATGGGGTCTGAAGCTGTACCATCGCTACTACCTTCCTTGGAAAGCGTAAGGGTCGGGAAGGTGACAGTACGCGAACCGACTCTCGAAGATGCGTACGTACGACTAGTAGGTGGCAAAGTCTAATAACACACGAGATTTTATCGTGGCTTCCAGTCCCTAACCGACAAGAATGTGAATACCTATCCATGGACAAACTATGAATCAGTTTGATAACGAATGAAACTCGGCGTATGGAAGGCTTACATTCATGTTATAAGGCTTGCTTTTATTTTCACCTTAAAGCAAGCCATGACGGACGCCTTCGTCTTATTCGGCATCTTTGTCCAACCCTTGATCATCGCCATCATGGCGCTCTTTGTCCTGGGTGACCAGGGAGATGAGATAGCGATTTTTATTGTTGTGGGGAGTGGTCTCACGGGGTTGTGGGATAGCGTCCTTTTCCAAAGCGGGAGCAGTATCACCCGAGAGCGGTGGACAGGGACTCTTGAAGCGCTCGTAGGCATGCCTACACCTTTGGGGGTGATCGTATTCGGTAAGAATCTGGCTTTTGTAACCCAAGCCTTGAGTTCTATGGTTGTTTCCTACGCACTCGCTTCAATCATCTTTGGTTACCCGCTTCATGTTGAATCGCCTGTTCTTTTTATCCTATCGATTATCATGACCGTGATTTCACTTGTATGTCTCGGGCTCGTCCTGGCAACCCTCTTCGTGTTAAACCCGGATGTGCAGCGCTGGCAGAATGGCCTGGAATTCCCGGTCTTCATCCTTGCTGGTTTCCTGTTCCCCATTGCCATACTACCCCAGTGGACGACACCATTCAGCTACATGCTGGCACCGTACTGGGCTGCCGTGGCTCTACACATTTCTTCAAGCACAAATCCGGGAATCTTGGAGGTTGGTCTACCGTGGATCATGATGGGCCTTCTTAGTGTTGCATACCTCGTTATAGCTTTCTGGTTGTTCAAGAAGATGCTTTTCAAGGCGCGCGTTGATGCCACCCTCAGTGGGCAATGAAGTGATTGGGCATTCTGGTTGGTTTCTAGGGATATTTGACTGGGTCCTGACATGTCGAAAGTGATTGCCAATATTCGCTTATTCTTCCAGGGAGCAGTTCTCTCTTACATCGCTCTCTTTCATTGGCTTCGACCTTCTCAATATATTGCCACGAAGGTCGTGGGACCTCTAGCGCAAATCCTTTTCTTTACGCTCATGGGTAAGTTCGGCACGTCGGGGGAATCGGCGGACTTCTATATCATCGGGAACGCAATCCAAATCACCGCGTTGAGCGGGATCTTTGGTGTCACTTTCAGTCTCGCTGGCGACCGTTGGAATGGAACGCTGCCCTATCTGTTCGGGACCCCGGCGAATCGTATGACGATGTTCCTCGGACGGGCTGTGATCCACATCATCGATGGAATGTTCGGCGTACTCATCGGCTTCACCTGGGGCGTCACCCTCCTTGGGCTCGATCTATCGAATACGGACCCACTGGCACTCCTGCTGGTCATTGCCGTCACAACCTTCAGCACTTCGGGCTTAGGTCTCCTGCTGGGAAGTCTAAGCTTGATTACACGCAATGTTATGTTCATTAACAACACTGCTTACTTCGTGCTATTGGTGCTCTCAGGTTCCAACATCGCCATCGATCGCCTCCCCTCGGCGCTTCAAGCCGTCTCCAACGTTCTCCCTCTCACGCGGGGCATCGCCAGCGCACGCGCCATCATCAATGGAGCAACGTTCCGAGATGTTCGACCGGCGATGCTTGAGGAGATCGGGATCGGTATGATCTACATCACGTTTGGCTATGTGCTCTTCCGATGGATCGAGGTACTGGCGAAAAGGAGAGGGACGCTGGAGGCAATGTAACCAAGGTCTCCCTGAGAAGAACCCGGCTTCCATGCAGGATTCCTTATATTATAAATTCTGATCGACAGGTTTGTGGAAAGAATCAACACCACACCATTGTTGGTTCTCCTCTAAATTGTGCTGTTGACCGAGCGGATTTAAGATGCCCAAACCTAAATATATATAAATCGTCGAGGCCGATCCGCGTGTCGATCCACCACCCTTACGCAACCTACTGCCAACCAGCCTCCCGCAGGATTCGAACCTGCGTGAGGTTTAAACCGCGACTTTCAATCTGCAGGCTACGCCTGCGCCTGGACGCAAAGTAGAGACGCAGCATGCTGCGTCTCTATGGAAGGAGTATACGTTCGGTCGGCTGAGGGATCGAGTGACGATTGACCTGACAGAGGGTTCCAAGATTATGTCACCTTGCCGCAGTAAATAGAGGGGAACCGCATTGAATTATTTGGTTTTCTGTTATCAAATAAGCGGTTTAGAACGTCCGCAACGGAACGGGGATAAAAACAAAAACGAAAAGGACCAGACCAAATATCGCAAGCCACTTCCGGCGGGGATCGAGAGGCGTGATCTCGTCCCGCGGACGGGCATAGGTGCGCCCCATCAGGAAAACTAACGCAGCCCAGATGTACCACCCCGGCCATACAGTTCCCAGCAGTAATAACAACCCGATGATGAAGGGCCAGAGTCTTGCGGTTGCCTTTCCCAGTAAGACATAGATTGCATGGCCACCATCGAGCTGCCCGGCAGGGATGAGGTTGAGCATAGTGACGAGCAATCCAGCCCAGCCAGCCCACGCGAGCGGGTGTAATAACACATCAGTACCCCCATAGGGCATGGGCAAACCGACGAAAAAGTAGCGGATCCAATACACAAATGGGCTCAGACCCGCATAATGGAGTGGTTTTGGTAGGAATTCCCCCGTAACGAGGAACTTCATAGCGAGGTACAGCAGTGAATTTCCCTCTAGCACACTGCCCTGAGGGTCCATTGCATTCAATGGCAATTGACCGATATCCGACAGGAAAAGACCTATCAAAAGCACCGGGATGGCGACGATTAGTCCAGCGATGGGACCCGAGAGGCCGATATCCAAAAGAACGCGGCGGTTCTTAGGCGGCTCTTTCAAGCGAATGAAAGCACCCAACGTGCCAAATAAACTGAATGGAAATGGAAAGAAATAAGGCAGCGAAACCGCGACCTTGTGGAAACGCGCCGCGAAATAATGCCCGAATTCATGCGCTGTTAAAATCCCCAACAAGCTCGCGGCGAACATGATTCCGTTTGGCAGATTTTGGAGGGTAGCTCGCAAGAGCCCCAGATAGCTGGTATCTGCAGGAGCTTCCATGCCATACATTGCGCCGGCCATCAGCATGCTTGCCAGCGTGAGCAGAAAAAGAACGACATTGACTAAAGGATTGGAAACTTGAGGCTGGATCACCCCTGGCATTCCCAGTATCTCATGTCCATCATTCTCTTCGCGAAAAAATAATGTAGTCCCTGCCTGCCTAAAAACGGGGTCGAGTTTTTCAAAAGCCAGCTGCGAATCGGAAATCAAAGTGCCACGGAAGCGAACAGCAAAAGGCTGCTTCTGATCTCCCTCGGTGATATCTGTGATCGACATTACCTGACGAACAATCGGGAGCAGCATATCAGCTAGATTAATTTTTGTTGATCCATTGTCATCCAGAAGCATACACACCTCAACAAATGAAAAGGCGGGAGTGGATGGGAGTCGAACCCACCGCGGCCCGCTGTGCGGCCCGCCACCGGTTTTGAAGACCGGGGAGCCCACCGGGACCCAACCACCCCCGAAGATTAAAAGGATACCGCGTCGACTACTACACGGCAAGGATTGCTTCAGGTTGCCATCTGGAAAGTTGGCGGCAGTGGCATTTCAGGAGACACCCCACAGAGAGTCGGTTAGAATAATCAGTATGTTCGTTCACTTCTCGGGTTGGCATTCTCGCGGGAGTGGAATTACAGTTAGGGGTTAGTAACTCGTGAGAGGGTTTATTTGGACCGCTCGCGAAGTAGGTTTGGACGCAAAGGACAATCGATGGTTCGGGAAGACCGATGGTTCTTACGACTCATATGGGCTTTATGCAGCATCATGCTATTGTGCTCATCTGCATGCTCTACAGTATTACCATCCACGGCTGAAACAATCGAACCTACAATAAGCGCTGCCAAGCTTGGACCTACGAGCACATCTCCGCCGTCCAGCCCAACTCCGATGCCGCTGAATCCCACCCCCACCTTAATGCCAATCGCCCCTATCAATGATGATGATTGGAGTTGGGGTCCTGATACAGCTCTGGCAACGCTGCTTGTGTATTGCGATTTCCAATCTCCATACTGCGTGGACCTCGCCGCAGTGATCCTAGAGCTTGCTGCCATTTACCCGGAGGACCTGCGGGTTATTTACCGGCAATTCCCTCTCCTGACCGTCCACGATAAGGCATCTTTAGCTGGACAGGCAGCTGAATCCGCGGGTCAGCAAGATCAGTTCTGGACTCTATATTCCCTGCTCAATAGTGATTACGACGAGTGGAAAGATCTCGATCCGGAGAGCTTCCTCGAATGGCTTCTCCTCGCCACTAAACATCTTGACCTCGATCATCAACAGTTTGAAGAAGACTTGCGCGACGGACGATTCGAAGAAGCGATGAAAGAGTCATTTGTCAGCGCCTACGGCGCGGGCATCAACGGAACACCCTTCATCTTCCTTAACAATGACTGGTTCCGCTTGAACCCAACTCGATTGAACCTCGAAGCAGCCCTGCGACTCGAACTTCTTTCCTATCGGATGTACGAGAGTGCTCCGGAGATGGCCATCGACCCAGAAGCTGCCTATCTGGTTCAGCTGCAATTAAATATCGGTGAGATCGTGCTTCAGCTTTTCCCGAAGAGCGCTCCAACGGCTGTGAATAGTTTCGTATTTCTGGCTGAGAACGGCTGGTTTAACGGCAACTCTTTTCATTGCATTGTTCCGGGAAAATATGTCCAAACAGGCGATCCAACGGGGACAGGTCTTGGTGGTCCCGGATACTTTCTTCCCGACGAGATCGATCCTGATCTGGACTTTAACCAATCGGGAATAGCCGCTCTCACAAGCACAGGACCGAACACAAGCGGCAGTCAATTCTTCATAACCCTCTCCCCCTTGCCAGAATTAAATGGGACCCGGACCATCTTTGGTCGCGTTGTAAAGGGACTAGATCTCCTGCTTGACCTTGAAGTGCGAGATCCCTTGGAAGATCTCCTAACACCGCCACAAGTTTATACCGAGTCAATAAGAATAGAGGTCAAATGAACGCTACAACTGGAGAACGGGATCAATTGAGTGTTTTTCTGCTAATAGCGAGCATTCTCGCCTTGCTACTTGCTACTGTAAGTTCTATGGGAATAGCCCTTCTGGGAATACTTACATGGTTTATTGATAAAACGACTCCAGTGAGTATGACCTGGATTATTGCAGCCGCGTTTATGGTAATGGGCATATGCACTATTCCCGGAATCTATTATGGATATCTGGGCATGCAGGGACGAATCCAAGAGCGAAAGGATAAACCTCTCGCAGGATGGGTGTATATCGGTCTCCTTTTCCCGCTTGTTTTGGGCTTCGGTTACCTGGCGTTCAATCGAGATATTCTTCCTTCCATTCTGGGTCCCCTGGCTCATGTCTCCGCAGCAACCATACCTGTCGTATTTACTCTCGCTATCCTCTTAAGAAAGGGATCACCGATCAGCGTCAAAAGGATATGGGGGCACTTCCTTGCCGGATTATGGGCTTCCCCGGTGGTCGCATTCATTGTCGAAATTCTAGCTGCAATCCCGCTTCTAATAATCGTTTTCGCAACGTTGTTTCAGGAGATCAATAGCCAGGGATTGATCGATAATTATTCCCGCCCAGAGCAATGGACTGAGCCATATTTAGTATCTCAGATACAGGAATTAACCAACCAGCCATTGATACTATTCCTGATCACGACCTTTCTCATTTTATTTGTGCCTATGGTGGAAGAAGCCATAAAGACCATAGGCCTCTGGCCTGTGCTCCGACGCGGCTTCACCCAATCTCAAGCCTTTATTGGGGGTGCCATCGCAGGTGCTGGATATGGCTTATTTGAGGCTTTCTTCCTAGGACAACCGGGGGTTTCCTGGGTTCCAGTGATGATCGCTCGCAGTGGAGCAACCATGATGCATATGATCACGACGGCATTGACAAGCCTGGGGATTGCACGCGCCCGTGAACATGGTCGCTGGAGAGATGCGCTTCGGTATTACTTCGGCGCTGTTCTCCTACATAGTTTGTGGAACATTTCTGCTCTTGGTGTGGGTGTGATTATCCTTGTTCAGGAAGATCTCACTCCTTTAGATCTTCAATCCGTATTGACAGTCGTCAGCGGCACCGCCGGGGTTGTAATAATCACGCTCAGCATCGCCGCGTTTCTAGGAATTTGGTTAATCCCAGGTAAGCTATTAACCAGCGAAGAAGAACCTTCCACTCCTGTGTTAGAGGAATGATCCATTGAAACCCCATTTGGGACGTCTCGGAAGGTGGGATCGGGAAAGAATAACAAACCGCCGACGACGATCATAGCGAGTGGAACATCGGGGGCATGAACTTCGCAGTGTCTGGTCAGGTAACAGTTCCAGGTTAGGCGACATAGGAGATTGGATAACTTGACACGGTATCTCCCACTGTGCTAAAGTACCGCCGCTCTCAATTAATGCCTTAACCTGATAATCAGACTGGAGATGAAGCTTGGCAATTTCCCGCACTGATAAAATGAGCGAACGCTTAAGAGACCTGCAAGCCTCTTCCCCCGACGTCGAGGCTTCTGCGGTTATTAGCGTTGATGGCTTAACGATCGCCTCAGCCCTCCCCGAAAACGTTGAAGGAGATCGAGTGGCTGCAATGTCAGCGGCCATGCTCTCATTGGGTGAACGCATCTCAGGCGAGCTTGGTCGTGGGAATCTAGACCAGGTTTATATTCGAGGTGCAAACGGCTTTATGATCCTGATGGCCGTCGGAAATGAAGCTGTACTTACTGTCCTGGCACGTAAACAAGCAAAGTTAGGTTTACTATTCCTGGATATGCGCCGCGTCACGCAAGATCTGTCCGAGCTTGTCTAAAGGAATTCCTAATCTGTGATTTCGATTGAGAAAAGCCACAAGACCTATCCGAACCATCCAACTCGAGCCTTCCTCCTGGAGTTGGAAGATGTACTCGGCAAGAATGGCTTGAATGCCGTACTTCGAATAGCAGGCCTTGAAGAATGGGTTGATGCCTACCCCGCAAAAAACTTCGAACGTGACGTTGATCTTTCTGAATTCTCTTCTCTGAACGCAGCGCTTGATGAGATTTATGGTTCCAAAGGCAGTCATGGCCTAGCTCGTCGAGCCTCCAAATCCGCCTTCGATCTCACCTGGAAACAGCATGGTGCTCTAGGGAATCTGCAAACTGCAGACTTCGACTCCCTCCCCGCTCAGGCGAGATATAAAGAAGGGTTAACAGTCTTTGCTGAAGTACTCTCAGCGGCTAGTGACCTCGAGTGCGAGGTTCAGGAAGAAGATAACATCCTTCTATTCCGCGTCCAGAATTGCCCGGTTTGCTGGGGGCGAGAGACCTTGTCACCAACCTGTCAGGGATTTGCGGGCTTACTTGAAGGATGTTTACATTGGCTGGGTTCTGGCAAGAGCTTTGAAGTCACTGAAGAGGAATGTTCCGCTGCTGGAGGAGATGCCTGTACATTTTCCATCACCGAGGAACCAGCAAGGTAAACTGTATCCACGCTGGAAGCAAATCAGCCGGAAGAACCGAAAATCCTTTCCATGGGGGAAAAAACCGTCTATCCTCTCGATGGAATTAAACCAAAACTGTCCAGTCAGAGCATAAAATCCATCCTTTCCACCCCAATTGCACCACTTTTGCACAAAAAAAACACCAACCCAGCTGGATTGACGACTCAGCAAGTCACTAATAATTAATTAGGTTGCCTACAATTAATGGATATCTGGAGCCAGTACTCTCTGAAACAAGCAAGTTACACTGAATATTGAATTGTTATCAAATAAAAAAGCACCGCTCATTTGTGTTTATGCAACTTGATAATGAAGGGTTAATAATAAGGAATTATTATGTTTCACCAATTCTCAAATATCAATGGGGTAACCGACGTTTTGCATCCAGTATACAGAGATCAAGTTAATCAATCTATCAAACAAGCTGGCCCCCTATTATACGTTCTTGAAGTGTATGAACGTTTTGAAAAGCATTCTTCCCCCCTCCTGCTCCATCACCAGTTGGCGCGCATCTATCAAAACTTTCGTTCAGGACCTGGGAGGATCCCCAAAAACATATCCAACAGTTCAAAAAGCACTACAACATCGGGATGGGTGATCAAAACACGTACGATGCCTGGACATCAAATATTGAGAGGCTCGTCACCGACAACAATATATTATTGGCCTTCACGGTCCCCTTATTTGCCGCAAGCCAGATGCGCTCCATGACCAATTATCCTTCCCCGGCTCAGACAGTTTTCTAAACCTGTTATCCCCGATCATCATGTCAAAGGGACCCTATCGCGAATCGCCCGGTATAGATGCAGACCCCTCCCCCAATGCCTCTATTCAAATATTCCTTCACGCAGGCAGGGTTCCTTTTGTATTGACCTGTCATAGCGAAATCACTCTTCTCAAATGGCAAAATGAACTTGAGGCAGTCACAGCTCTTCTAATACCCCAGGTGATTGTCCAGGTCGAAAAGGAATTACCTGACTACGCTAATGATTTAATGCAAACCGCCTTAAGGGAACAGGCAATATCCTGGAAGAAAAAGCTTCCTCCCTTAGGGGAACGCCGGAAATGGCTTCCGGAACTCATGTGAACTGATATTCAATAGCCCAGCCATATTTCTGGGTCACAATAATTCAAAACCAAAGGATGATCACGATAACAAATGGAATCATGAATGATCAAAGTAGTGATCAATTTAAACACAACCATCATGTAGACATTAATCGAAATAACTAATAAAGACCCTTTTTTTTTCCGTGGTCAGTTTATGATCATGAATTTTAGCTCCGCCGGGCCCACAGAGGACTCCCAATCCTCTCGTTCCAAACTCAAACCCCGGTTTTCCGAGGGCAGGCCCTTCTTCTCCTTACTTCTGATCAGGCTGCCCTGCTGGTAAAATTTGACTACCTGCCCTCATCTA
>CAYLOO010000037.1:0-25784 GCA_964385355.1 uncultured Anaerolineaceae bacterium | reverse complement strand
GGCCTCTTGCGAGGCGTTCCCCCGGGCGGCTCATGAGGGAACTTCAACGGGACTCTCTCGGGACAGGGTTCCAGCCACGCCCCAGCCTCTCTGGCGAGTTCGGCCCGCTTACTTTCCTCAGTCTTAGCCTTTATCTATAACGACTCCAATTATGCCCATTTCAAGGCCAGTGTCAACCATTATCCATTATCCACACTACGCCTGTGGCCTGTGGCTGGATGAGCAATCTCAATGAAAACGAACTATCGAACCTCACCGATGGAGTTTGTTCTTTCCATCGCCAATAGGTCGGGTTCGCCGAGAAAATACAAGAATATAGCAGAGTAGCGCGTTTCTGGGGGATGAATACAATTCATCAAAACTCTTGACCACTGTCACAAAATGAGAAGTATCGACCGACCCGGTTCGATTGGATGTGCTCTTTCTGATCGACGCCACCGGCAGCATGAGCGATGAAATCCAGCAACTCAAAGACAATACGATCAGCGTATCTGAACGTATTCACACCCTACCTTCCGAGCCAAATATGCGCTTCTGGATGACGATCTACCGCGATCGCGGTGATCTCTTCATCAGCCGCACGTTTGATTTCACGTCGGATATCCAGGCATTCACGGATGAGCTCGCGCAGGTCGTCGCTGAAGGCGGCGGTGACTACCCCGAGAGTCTGAACGAGGGCTTGCACAGCGCAGTTCACCTACCGGAATGGCGCGTCGAAGAGACGGTCAGCCTGATCTTCTTGATTGCCGATGCCCCACCGCATCTCGATTACAGTCAAGACTACGACTACGCTCAAGAGATCTTCAACGCCACCGAAGACGGCATAAAAATCATCCCGCTCGCTTCTAGCGGGCTCGACGACCAGGGGGAGTACATCTTCCGCCAGCTAGCGCAGATGACCGCGGGGAAGTTCCTCTTTCTCACTTACGGGGCAGGCGGAGGTCCCGGTGATGATACAATCCACCATGTCGATGACTACAGCGTCCTTTCGCTCGACGACTTGGTGGTCAAGGTCGTCGAGGATGAACTCGAACCGCTGAGTTACAGTCAGTAACCATAGTCAACCCGATGAAATTCCACTGAAGCGAAAGCTGGGGCGGACCCGCATCCTGCCCCAGTTTCCCTCTTTAACAAGCGCTGACATGCGCAGGTTTGCTCCTATACGAACGCATGAGCCGAACAGTCGTATAATCTCTTACCCTTGGTCTTTCTATCCTTGTTCGTGAAAGCGCTTCAATGAACCTGTTTGCACGGCGGCGAAACTCGAAACTGTACTGGACCACTCTGATTGTGACGCTGCTCACCTTGTCGGGTTGCCAGTTAACCTCGCCCCCGGTCACAACACCGGAAACGCTCGCTGCAGAGCAAACCCCTTCTGGGGTTCAGACACCGACGAATACTCCATCCCAACCTGAGCCTTCTCCAACGCCTGTGCCCCCACAATCGCTGCTCCTCGGCGTACCGCCTCGATGGGCACAAGCCGCTGCGCAGGCCGTCGAGAATTTAACCGGTGCAGGATCGAACTGGGAATGGGTCATCGACCCATCAATCGAGGCGAACGAAACCCTCTCCCATGGCAATTTCGACATAGCGCTGCTACGAGATGCGGCTGGTATCCCTGTTGGGAGCCGGCCGCTTTCACTGGCGGTCCCGCTCTCAAGCTCATTGGTGCAGATCTCGCTGCCTGATGCGGAACAGATTCTAACAGAAGGCAGCCCCTATGTTGCCGTGCTGGATTGGTCGGATATGACCCCAAATATGCGATCGCTCCTCGTAGATGGCCTTCATCCTTCCGATGCGAAGTATCGGCTGCGCGAAGAATGGTCTCTGCACAGCTCGCCAGGCTTCGAGAGCGCCGCCGAAGAACTGGCCCCATTCTTGATACAAGAGCTGGCATCTGACGCGGTCATTCACCTTGCGGCAGCAGGTGATGTGATGCTGGATCGAGCTCTCGGTGAGGCAGTGCTTGCCGGCGATGTGAGCTACCCCTTTGCGCAGGTCAAAGACACGCTCTCCACCGCCGATATAACCATCGGGAACCTCGAATCGGCGCTCGGAGACCTGGGCGCTCCCGAAAATAAGGGGTATACCTTCCAAGCTCCAAAAGAGACGGTCGAGAGCTTATCGCTGGCCGGATTCGATGTACTCTCTCTAGCGAACAATCATGCCATGGACTTCGGCACTGAGGCGTTGATGCAGGCGATCCAACTGCTAGAAGAGCGGGGGATTAATACGGTCGGCGCGGGACCAGATGATGCCGCCGCTCACCGCCCGGTCGCCCTCGAGATGAAGGGTATCAAGCTCGCCTTCCTGGCTTATGTGGACGTGCCCGTCGAATTTCGGGGCTTTGATGCCCGGGTCTGGATCGCTGGCGAGAATCACGCCGGGGTCGCCTGGGCCAAGCCAGAACGCATCCGCTCCGATGTCAGCGATGCCCTCACACAAGCCGACCTCGTAGTTGTGATCTTGCACAGCGGGTATGAGAACATCATTCAGCCGAGTCCGCCCCAGTTGGCCGCGGCTCGTGCCGCGATTGAAGCTGGTGCGAAGCTCGTGATCGGGCATCATGCACATGTCCTGCAGCCTATTGAACTCTTCCGTGACGGTGTGATCGCCTACGGGTTGGGTAACTTCGCCTTCGAAGATGCCGGTCCCCCAGAGACGGGATTATTGAATATTTGGATCGACGCTCGTGGGGTCCGTGAACTGGAACTCGTACCGCTTCTCCTCGACACCGACGGTCGGCCATTCCCCGCCAGCGAAGAAATATCCAGCGCCATTCTTGAATCTTTTTACAGCATGACGATGGTTTTTGAAGGCCCGGATTGAGCCTCACGACTGGTTAAAATAACTTGCCTCTTGACAGGAGAAGGTAAAAAGTAGTACAATTGTTCTAGTCGCCGATGGGCGCATTTTATGCTCTCACGGCCACCCGGGCCGTAACTAAAGACACTCCCCA
This sequence comes from uncultured Anaerolineaceae bacterium, assembly GCA_964385355.1. Classification (GTDB taxonomy): domain Bacteria; phylum Chloroflexota; class Anaerolineae; order Anaerolineales; family E44-bin32; genus E44-bin32. The sequence continues at coordinate 22,825 of CAYLOO010000037.1, read as the reverse complement.
TCGGAATGGAGTTCCCAATGTTCCATAAACTGATTCTTGTTGGTAACCTCGGCCGCGATCCCGAGATGCGCTACACGCCTAGCGGGCAAGCGGTCACCAACCTGTCGGTTGCATCCAACCGGCAGTACACCAGGTCAGACGGCGAATCTGTCAAAGAGACGATCTGGTTCCGCGTTTCGGTCTGGGGTAAGTCAGCGGAGGCTTGCAACGAGTATCTGCGCAAAGGCCGCCCGGTTCTTGTCGAAGGCCGGTTGAACCCGGACGAATCCGGCAATCCACGGATGTGGACAGGCAATGACGGGCAAAGCCGCGCCTCTTTTGAGGTGACAGCAGAAACCGTAAAATTCTTGGGCGGGCGAGACGATGCGCCGTTCGACACCGATCAAGGACAGCCAGCCGCGGCACCCGAATCGGAAGACGATATCCCCTTTTAGGGAGAAGAACCAACTCCTGCTCCACCGAGGCAATATCGGTGGAGCAGGTCTGTTATCCCACGGAGACGATCCATGACAAAAAAATCGCAGAAACCGCACGTCGGCGGGCGCATGCCCGTTCACCTTCCCGCCGATTTAACGCCCACTTACGCCAACTTTGCCCTGATCACAAATTCACGCTCTGAGATTGTGATCGACTTAGCACAGGTCATGCCGCAAATTCCACAGGCTCGTGTGCAGGCCCGCGTGGTGATGACTGCTTATAACGCCAAGCTCCTTCTTCGTGCACTCAGCGACCATATGGGACGTTTTGAATCCCAGTTTGGCGAAATTGAACTACCCAAGGGTAATACACTAGCCGACCAGCTTTTTAAACCACATTCAGATGAAACGGAAGACGAGGGTACTGATGAAAAATCTTGATCAAATCGGCGACCGAATCCGGCAGCACCTGGAAGAAAAAAATACCGCGCGCGACCAAGCCCTCCAACGCTCGCGCTCGCTCATCCGTTTCTGCTCAAAAGCCATCCGCGCCGTTCATCGCGATGAATTTGAACTCGCCAAGGATCTCCTCAAAGAAGCATCGGAGCTTGTCGATCTATTGAGCACCGAACTGACGCCCTTTCCCGATCTCTACAAAGCGGGATACACACAATCAGCGCTCAAGGAGTTTGCCGAGGCGAGCATCGTGTACCGGCTCGTCGCCGGCGAACCGCTCCCCGAGCCCGAAGATCTGCAAGTAGGTTTCGTTCCCTATCTGGGAGGCCTTGGCGAAGCGGCGGGGGAACTTCGCCGTCGAACCCTCGACGTCCTGCGCCGCGATGACCTGGCGGAGGCGGAGCGCCTCCTGGAGATGATGGATGATATCTACGGCCTGCTTGTCACGATCGACTTCCCTGACGCCCTGACCCACAATCTGAGGCGGATTACCGACATGGTGCGGGGCGTGACCGAACGGACCCGGGGCGACCTGACGACAACATTCCAGCAGGGTGAGTTGAAGCGCGCCCTGCTGTCAGTCGAGAAGCGACTTAAGGAAGTCTGAACCTTGCGCGCGCACACAATCCGGGCATCCGAAATCGCTGCTTTCGTGTTCTGCCAACGGGCATGGTGGTACTCGCGCCTTGACATTCCGCCCGAGAACGCAGAATCCCTCGCACAGGGAACACAATGGCACCAGCATCATGGGCTGCAGGTCGTTCTCTGGCGATGGGCCCGAACTCTTGGATTCCTGACCATCCTCACCGCTATAACTCTGGCCGCCATCGCTTTCGTTTCGACCCTCTCTGGATGACCTATGCCGGCACTCATCCTGTTATTGTTTGTGTTGGGAGCGCTGCTGATACTGACCAGCCGCCATCGCTTAAAAGAACTGGGAATCCCCGCCGGACGCCTGATTTCTCTCGACACTTCACGATTAATTCCTGTGTCCGAACCTCTGTACGACCCCGATTCAGGCCTAACCGGGCGACCCGATTACCTCATTCAGCGAGGTCGAAGTCGCATCCCGGTCGAGGTGAAATCCGGTCGAGCACCCCAGAGACCTCATCGCTCACACATACTCCAACTAGCCGCCTACTGCCTCCTGGTTGAAACTACCACGGGAATACGTCCTGCATATGGCATGCTCAAATATGCCGATAGCACTTACAAGATTCAGTACACCCGCACTTTGCAGCAAGAACTTTTACAAACCTTGGGGACCTTACGAAAAGCGCAGTATTCATCGCCGGACCGATCGCACAGTTCCCCGAGTAAGTGCCGAGCCTGCGGCTACCTTTCATCCTGTGACCAATCCCTTGCCTGAGTGTGCAGAGGATAAGACGTGCGCTTATAATAAACACGATGTTAAACCCTGATTCCCCCCCGAAGCGGATCGTCATCGCCATCCATCCTAAAACGGTCGGCGCTCAACAAACCGCGAACGATATCTCCGAATTCCTTTCCGGTCAGGGCCTGGATGCATATTCAGGCTTGCTTTTTGATGAAACGCTGCGCAGCCGAGTTAACGCCGGCGGCTTCGACCTGATGATCGCTCTTGGTGGAGACGGCACTATGCTGCGCGCTGTCCACCTATGCGCCCCAAACAATATACCTATCTTGGGCATCAACCTTGGCGGACTGGGATTCCTCATTGAAATCGCCCGAAATGAGTGGGAGGTCGCCCTGGAAAAAGTCCTGCGCGGCGACTATTGGCTCGAAACCCGGATGATGCTTCACACCGAACACCTCCGGGGCGATAAGCTTCTTGGCTCGTGGGATGTGCTGAACGAGTGTGTTGTCGGGCGCGGTGAGATGGTACGCCCAGTGTTCCTCACAGCCGAGATTGATGGCCATCCCCTGACGACTTATGTCGCCGACGGCTTGATCGTGTCCACCCCAACCGGCTCGACGGCATACGCGCTCGCCGCCGGGGGTCCGGTCCTCCCGCCAATTTTGCGCAACATCCTGCTCGTTCCCATCGCCCCGCACCTTTCGATTGACCGCGCGGTCGTGCTCCATGAAGGCTCTGAAGTGTCGATTGAGATAAAAACAGACCATCTTGCTTCCCTGAGCATGGATGGTCACGAACCGATTCGACTGCAGGACCGGGATATCATTAGAGCCTACGCCAGCGAATATGTTGCCCTCTTCGTGCGCTTTCAGGGTCCCGATTATTTCTATCGAAATTTGACCTCACATATGAACCAAAATCCCTCTGCGAGCCAGATAACATGACCGAGCATTCACTCACCTGTGCCAACCACCCCAAAGTGGAAACGACCCTGCGATGCAACCACTGCAATAAACCCATCTGTCCTAAATGCGCCGTGCAAACCCCGGTTGGTTACCGCTGCCGCGAGTGTATTCGCGGACACCAGAAAGTTTTCGAAACATCCACTGCAATTGATCTTCCTGTCGCCGGTGTAATTGCACTAATTTCCGTCGGCCTTGCAACGGCGCTTCTGGACCTTCTAGGATTCTGGGGGCTCTTTGTAGCCCCGATTGTCGGCGGGGGCATTGCCGAACTAATACGCCTAGCAGTGAAAAAGCGCCGCAGCCAGCAGCTAACGAAAACAAGCATCATTGGCGGCATCCTGGGAGTACTTCTCTATTTGGGCTTCCACTCGTTTCCCTTCTTCACCTATCTCGCATTGGGCATCAGCCTTGAGCCGGGCTTCATCGGCACCATGCTCTTAAGCTTCGCCTGGCCTCTAGGCTACGGTTTTTTGATCATCAGCACGATGTACTACCGACTTGGGGCAATAAAACTCTAGTTATCGACATGCTAAACGAACTTCACATCAGAGATTTCGCCATTATCGAAGATTTACGGCTTACCCTGAAGCCTGGCTTTGTCGTCTTCACGGGCGAGACTGGCGCCGGCAAATCCATCATTATTGATGCCGTGGAGATGTTGCTGGGAGGCCGGGCAGATAGCACATTCATCCGCACCGAATCTGACATAGCCTTTATCGAAGGGTTTTTCGATCTCGAGCCATCCACCCAGGAGCCGGTCAATCGCATCCTAGACCAAGAGGGTTTACTCGATGACCCAGGACAGATTCTCCTTGGGCGAGAAATCCGGCGCGAGGGACGAAATATCTGCCGGGTGAATGGGCGCGTGGTCACACTAGGCTTGCTCTCAGAAATCGGAGAGTTGCTGGTAGATGTCCATGGTCAATCCGAGCACCTCAGCCTGCTGCGGGTGCGCGAGCACATCCTTCTCTTGGATCGATATGCTTCCAGCAACGACATTCTCCATTCGTACAAAGAGCAGTATCAAGCCCTGGGGGAAGTCCGCCGTCAGCTTGAACAACTGCGTAAGCAGGAACAAGATTCCGCCAGAAAGATTGAATTTCTCACCTTTCAGATCAACGAGATTGAGTCAGCCAATTTACAACTCGGAGAGGACGAGACCTTACTTGAGGAGCGCTCCCGCTTGGCGAACGCCGAACAACTTGCGCATCAAACGGAGGAGGCGATCACCGCGCTTGACGGGCAGATGGATGACCAGGAATCAGCCACCGATCTTCTTGGGCGGGTCGTACATTCCACTTCAAGATTAGCCAAGATTGACCCTGGCATGGCCGATGCACAAGCTCAAGCGCAAACGATCATTGAGCAAGTGTCCGAACTCATTCGGCGGCTTCGTCTTTACCGTGAGGAAATCCTGTTCAACCCGCATCGACTGGACGAAGTCGAAGAGCGCTTGAACATGATCACCACCCTGAAGCGCAAGTATGGGGGAAGTATTGAAGCCGTGCTTTCCCAAGGTGAAACTGCAAGAGAAGACCTGGAGAATATTACCCATGCAGAAGAACGTCTGAAAGAATTGACAGAGGAGGAAGGTGCCCTCCTTCCTCGCCTGGGCAAGCTTGGCGAGCAGCTCACACAGATCCGAGAAGAAGCTGGAAAGCGCCTGGCAAAGGCAATCGAGCTCGAATTGGCGGATTTACATATGAAGGGGGCCCACTTCGGCCTCGCCCAACGCTGGGATGACGATCCTGACGGAGCCCCTATCGGCGAGCGGCATATCGCGCTTGGCCCAACCGGTCTGGATCATATCGAGTTCCTGGTTGCGCCCAATCCGGGCGAAGGGTTAAAACCGTTGGCGAAGGTCGCATCAGGCGGCGAAACGTCACGCCTTATGCTCGGATTAAAGGGCATCCTGGCGCAAGCCGATCGAACGCCAACGTTGATTTTTGATGAGATCGACCAGGGGATCGGCGGCAGAGTCGGCGCAATCATCGGGGAGAAATTGTGGAGATTAACACCTAAACACCAGGTGCTCTGTATCACCCATCTCCCACAATTAGCATCGTTCGGAGATCAGCATGTCAGAGTTGAAAAGCAAGTAAAGGGTGAGCGCACGATCACGCTTACACACTCTTTGAGCGATTCGGAACGGATAACGGAAATGGCGTCTATGCTGGGAGGCGTGACACAGTCGAACCTCGAGAGTGCCACTGAACTGCTCTACACAGCCAGCGCTGATAAGATCGAAGCGCAAACGGGTGGAGTGATGGAAGAGCAATAGCCCCCCATATTTAATAAACGTAAGGGGCTGCCCTTTTGGGACAGCCCCCGAAACTTTCCACTCGAATACCTACCCCTCAGGCGATGACTTCCTCGTCGATTTCGATTGGTGTGCTATCCTCAATTGGACGGAAGATCACACCCTCATCTTCGACATAGTCGACCAACACCTGGCCGCCTTCTTTGAACTCCCCCTGGAGGATCTTGACAGAGAGCGGGCTCTCAACATGCTTCTGGATCGCGCGCATGAGAGGCCGAGCGCCGAAGTCTGGATCCAAACCCTCTTGAGCTAGCCAGTTGCGCGCCGCGTCGCTCAAGCTGACTTTCAAACCATGATCTTCCAGTCGTTCACGGACCTGTTCCATTTGCAGGGAGACGATCTCCACCATATCCTCTAATGTGAGTTTGGAGAAGATGATTACCTCATCGATACGGTTTAGAAACTCGGGTCGGAAGGTGTCTTTTAACGCGCGCTTAATCTTTGCTTCCCCCTCACTATCCGCCCCCTCGCCCGACCGCTGGAACCCCAACGTCCCCGAACGGGTGACGAATTCTGTACCCAGGTTGGAGGTCATAATCAGGACGGTGTTGCGGAAATCGACGATGCGGCCTTGTCCATCGGTGAGCCGGCCATCATCCAGGATCTGCAGCAGCGTGTTCCACACTTCAGGATGCGCCTTTTCGATCTCATCGAACAGGATCACACGGTAGGGACGCCTCCTTATGGCTTCTGTAAGCTGTCCACCTTCTTCGTAGCCAACGTAACCCGGAGGTGCGCCGAACAATCGTGAAACAGAATGTTGTTCACGATATTCGCTCATGTCAATTCGCACCAGGGCATCCTCTTCGTCGAAGAGAAATTCCGCAAGAGCTTTTGCCATCTCGGTCTTGCCTACTCCCGATGAACCCAAGAAGATAAATGAACCTATAGGCCTACGCGGGTCCTTGAGGCCTGCACGCGCACGCCGAATTGCATCTGCTAATGCATTAATAGGTTCATCTTGCCCGATGATGCGTTCGTGCAGACGCTCTTCCATTTGCAGCAGTTTCTCGGCCTCAGTTTCCATCACCTGGTGTACCGGGATACCGGTCCACTGCGCAACGACTTCAGCGATGTCGTCCTCGTCCACAACCTCATCCAGTTGGTGCTCGACTTCCCAGGCGTCACGTTTTTTTCGAAATTCCTTCTCAAGTCGAAGGCGTTGGGCCTTTTTTTCCGCGGCTCTTTCGTAATCGCGCTCCTGGCCCGCCTGTTCCTCTTCAGCCATCATGCGGTCCACCTCGGCTTTAAGCTCTTTCAGCTCGGGCGGCAGGGAGTACAGCGCAACACGCAGCTTGGCAGCCGCTTCGTCCATCAAATCGATTGCTTTATCCGGCAAATGCCGGTCAGTTACATATCGTTGACTCAGCCTTACCGCGGCGACCAAGGCTTCATCCGAGAAACGGACTTTATGATGCGCTTCATAGCGATCGCGCAGCCCCTTTAGCATTTCTATGGTCTCTTCAATGGAGGGCTCTTCAACGTAGAGTGGCGCGAATCGCCGCTCGAGCGCGGCGTCCTTCTCGATGTGCTTGTGATATTCATCCAGTGTCGTCGCTCCAATGCATTGGAGTTCGCCGCGAGATAGGGCCGGCTTCAACATATTGGATGCGTCCATCGCTCCTTGCGCGGCGCCGGCTCCGACCACCGTATGCAGCTCATCGATCATTAAGATGATCTCGCCCTCCGCTCGTTGTATTTCCTCGATCGCGGCTTTAAGGCGCTCTTCAAATTCTCCGCGAAAACGTGAGCCTGCGATCATCGCACCGAGGTCGAGTGAAACCACTCGCTTTCCACTCAGAATCTCCGGAACGTCCCCGTCTATGATCTTCTGTGCCAACCCCTCGACGATGGCTGTTTTACCCACGCCCGCTTCCCCTATCAAAACCGGGTTATTTTTCGTGCGTCTCGAGAGGATCTGGATCAGACGCAGGATCTCCTCATCCCTGCCAATGACAGGATCTAATTTACCCTCCCGGGCGAGCTGAGAAAGATCGCGCGAGTACTTTTCCAATGTTCGGTAGCGTGATTCTGCCTTGCGGTCGGTCACCCGCTGACCGCCGCGGGTTTCTTTGATCGCGTCATAGACGCGGTCTTTCGTGATTCCTTCATCAGACAGTAAGCGAGAAATGGCTGTGTTGCGCTCGGAGAGAATTGCGAGGAATAGATGTTCGGTTGATATGTATTCGTCGTCCAAGCGATTGGCTTCTTCGTTAGCCATATCTACCACGCGTTTCACGCGTGGCGTAATGAAAATCTGACCAGCGCCCCCGCCATAGATATTCGCCTTGGGGCTGGCGCGCAATTGCTGATCGATCAATTCAGAAATGTGATCGATGTCGATGTTCAAACGTTCTAGAATCTGCGAGATAACCCCCTGCGGTTGTTCTATCAGCGCCAGCAGAATGTGTTCTGTGTCAATTTGATTGTGGCCGTAGCGCTGGATGATCTCCGCCGCGCGCTGTGCCGCGTCCTGGGCGCGTTCGGTAAATCGATCAAATCGCATCATATGCCATATCCTCCAGATGCACCTAACAGCCTGTACACTCTACCTAATTATATATATACCGGCGCGAACGTGAGCATTAGAACCATATATGAAATTTCCCTGAGATTCTGCTGCCGCTGTTGCAAGAGCGGTACCTTCTCACACGCCACTCGTAATCCTTTAAACGCGGTCATTGTATTGCGGCTTGGGTCCAGCGCAAGTGGTTGGGGTCCCGCTGCCTACTATTAATGGACCTTGAATTGCCCCCTGACGGTTATTTATAACCCTTCGATCCGGGTTACCTAAGACGCATTGCTCCACCGACAGTATGTCATTTACACTCGCTATGTGTACGTCCTCTTATACGGCAGCGGAGGGAGTGCTTTGGCATAAAGCCTGCACACCAACTTGAGATGGCCGTTCAAGACTTGAACATCATGCGTCGCTTTACCATAAATATTTATGGGCTAAAGGACCGTTCACGATGTACTTAATCCCGATTCTGGCGATATCGACTCTGCTGCAGCTGTTAGCTGCCTATCTCGCGTTGCGTCTGATCCGAATAACGGGCGGACTCAAAGCTTGGGTCGCGATCGCCATCAGCATGGTCCTCATGGCCCTGCGTCAAGTTTTGGTCCTATACCAAATCGCTTCAGGAACCCCAGGATCAACCGTCGTTTCAATCGGCGAGGTTATCGCTCTTGTCGTCTCGCTTGTGCTGATGCTTGCACTCGCCTGGATTGGACCGCTATTCATCGCCGCCACGCGCGCGGATCAAACCTTGCAGGAGCAGGAGGAGCGCTTCCGCCTACTCACCGAAGCCGCATTTGAAGGCATCGCCATCTCCGAGGGTGGATGTTTAATCGAAGTGACCGATCAATTTGCCAGCCTCTTTGGATATAAACGACGCGAACTTATTGGATTGCAGGTTACTGAACTCGTTGCTCCTGAAGCTCGCAAGGTAGCCCTCGAGAAGATTCTCTCGGGGTACGACCACCCCTACGATTCTGTGTGTTTGAAACGGGATGGAACCCGATTCCAGGTCGAAGTTTGCGGAAAGAATTATTCCCACAAGGATCGCAATCTTCGGGTGACGGCAGTTCGTGATATTAGTCAACGCAAACAAGCAGAAGAGCAGATCAAGCACCTCAAGGAATTCAACGAGAATATCCTTCTCAATATGTTCGAGGGCATCTTGGTCGAGGATCGGGATGGTTATTTCACGCTTGTGAACCCCTCCGCAGCCGCACTTCTCGGCTACAAACGAGAGGAGATCGAAGGACAGCATTGGAAGATAACGATCCCGGAAGACCAGTATCCAGTTGTAGAAGCCGCCGATCGCCGGCGCGCAACCGGCGGCTCCGATCGTTACGAGCTAGAGATCCTAGATCGCGACGGGCAGCGCATCCCGGTGCAGGTGAGCGGCAGCCCACTATTTGAGAATGGGAATTTCGTGGGGACAATGGCCATATTCATGGATTTAACTGCACGACGAAAACAGGAGAAAGAACAGGACGCCATCGTTGCCGTATCCAGAGCCCTGCGCAATGCGGTCAATCGAGAGCAAATGTTTCCCATCCTGCTCGACCAGATGGAAAACCTTCTAGATGCAAACGGGGCAGCTATTGCTTTACGTGAACCCGAAAGCGGGGAAACGTTGATCGCTTCCGCATGTTCTGTCTGGGTTGAATGGAAGGGAGAGCGACTCCCGGCTGGGATTGGTGTGAGCGGCAAAGTCATCGAATCGGGCGATTTATACACCAGCGAAGATCTTCTTTCCGATCCGCTATTCGCCCGCCCAGAACTCTTGGGGGAGATGCGCGCACTCATTTGCGTCCCACTTATCGCTCACGAGGAGACCCTTGGCGCTTTGCTCCTCGGACGCACACACCCCTTTGATGAAAGCGAGGTCCGGATTATGACAGCCATCGCTGATATGGCTGCGAATGCAATCCGCCGAGCAACGCTGATGGAAACCTTGGAAGTCCGGGTTGGTAAGCGAACACAGGAACTGGAGGAAGCCAACGAACAACTAAAAGAGCTTGATCGACTGAAGTCCAGCTTCGTCTCCAACGTGTCCCACGAACTCCGCACTCCAATCACCAACGTGATGCTTTACCTCTCCTTACTCCGGAATCCACGTAAAGCCAATAAGCGTGACGTCTATATGGGTGTTTTACAAAACGAAGCCAATCGTCTCTCTACACTGATCGAAGATCTCCTCACGCTCTCTCGTCTTGACGGCGCTGTCGAGTCAGAGCGCAAAGAACTCCACGTTATGGATGCGCTAATCGCTGAGGTAATTGACTCACAACACGCTCGGGCAGAAGCGAAGAACATCTTTCTCCAGCATGAACTGAACCCGGAAGTCCCTGCAATTATGGTTAATCGCGAACAGTTGATTCAGGTGATCACAAACCTTATGGGCAATGCTTTGTCATACACACATCAAGGGGGGCATGTGCTGCTCTCCAGCGAGTATGTTAATGCTCGTAAAGAGCCTCATATAGCTCTCCGGGTTTACAACAATGGACCGGTAATCCCGCCTGAAGACCATGCCCATCTATTCAAGCGCTTCTACCGTGGTAAAACAGGCCGCGATTCAGGTGAGCCTGGCACCGGCCTCGGTCTGGCTATTTGCAAGGAAATCGTTGAACAACACAGCGGCTGGATCGAGGTCGAGAGCGATCCTGAGCTTGGAACATCGTTTACGATCTTCCTCCCGTTTCATGAATAGACCGTAACCCCCGCCGTTGGCTGACGCTCATCACCTGCGATGATTACGACGAAACAACGGATCAGTATCGCCGTCGCACCGTCGTTAGAGCTGTACTGATCGAAATTCAATCGGACTAAATAACCAGGTCCTTGATTTGCTATGGAGAAGGAGCGTTTTCTCTTACTTTCTTCTTAACGCGAATGCTGTCCCATCCCCGGCAGGGAATATCAAACTGACCATGCGCGGATCTTCGGCAAGGCGGCGGTTGAAGGCCCGCAGCGCTTCGGTCCGCTCACTTGCGTCCGCCGTATCGACAACGTCACCATGCCCGAAAGCATTGTGACCAGCGACGATGCCCCCCGGCTGAAGATTCTCTAGCGCCCAGTCGAGGTACGCCGGGTAGCCTTCCTTCTCGGCATCGATGAAAATAAAATCGAACGGTCCCTCTGCGCTCAATTCGAGCAGCATTTGATGGGCGTCACCCACGCGAATATCCACGCGCTCCGCCAGCCCTGCAAGTCGAAAATTGTTATCCGCAACCGAGGCATGTTCAGGATTTACCTCGATCGTGATCAAGCGGCCATTATCGGGTAGCGCTCTTGCGATCCACGTCCCGCTGTAGCCGCCGAGGGTTCCGATCTCCAATGCCAGGCGTGCCGCAGATGCTGCCACGATAAACTCCAGGAAGCGTCCCTCCTCCGGTTTGAGGGTGATTTGTGGAAGCCCGCGGGCGGCGATGTTCTCACGAATAGTTCTCAATACATCGTCTTCGATCGCGAAGTTATCTCGCAGATAGACTTCGAGGGCATCATCATACGTTGGCATGTGAACAACTCCTGTATCCGCCGCGCATATCCTGGTTGGTGTCTCCTGGTGATTTGGATAATCGCTGCATCGAATCCGCTAGTTAGGGCAAAACACATACAGCGGGCGGCATTTTGCCCTTGTCCCCTAACCCAGCAGACCGGTACAATTCAGCACATGAACGCAACTCTACACGAAAAGCTTCTGGGTTGGTACCGTGTTCATGGCCGCGACCTCCCCTGGCGCCAATCCAAAGATCCCTACGCGATATGGATCTCAGAGGTCATGCTGCAGCAGACCCGTGTAGAGACGGTCATCCCCTACTATACCCGCTGGATGGAACAATTTCCTAATATCCAAACCCTGGCCCGCGCTTCTGCCGATCAGGTGCTCTCCGTTTGGGAAGGCCTTGGCTACTACCGGCGCGCCCATAATCTTCGCAAGGCTGCTCACATAATCCTGGAGGAATTCCACGCTGCTATCCCTGACCAGCTCGCTGATCTCGAGCGCTTGCCGGGTGTTGGCGCCTACACCGCCGCAGCCATCGCCGCACTGGCCTTCAATCTCGACATTCTTGCATTAGATGGCAACTTGCGGCGCGTCATCGCCAGACTCATCGATCTGGAGGTCGACCCGCGCCGGCGGCAGGGTGAACTCCTAATTAACGAGTGGGCTGATAAAGCGATGCCCTCTGGGCAAGCCGGGGAGTTCAATCAAGCGCTGATGGATCTGGGGGCAACAATCTGCACACCACGTAAACCTCAGTGCGGCCTCTGCCCGCTCATGCAGGACTGTCTCGCCTACGCTAGCGGCACCCAGCTCGATAGACCGATCCCCAGACCTGGGGTACGTGTTCCCCTCTATCATGTTTCGGCGGCAGTGATTCAACGTGCAGATACGGTCCTTATAGGCCGCAGACCAGAAGGTAAGCTGCTTGGCGGTTTGTGGGAATTTCCGGGGGGAAAACAGGATCCAGGTGAGAGCATGGAGGCTTGCTTACGGCGAGAGATTTTGGAGGAATTAGGCGTGGATGTTCAGGTCGGGGCTCATCTGGGGACTTTCCCCCACGCTTACACCCATTTCAAAGTCAACGTCCATGCTTATCGATGCCTGATTCTATCTGGAGAACCGCAGGCGCTGGATCATGACCAACTATGCTGGGCCGCGCTGCACGACTTGGAGAGTTATCCGATGGGAAAGGTTGACCGGTTGATCGCCAATCTTCTCATGGCCGACGACCACAGTCCCTGAACCCCGTTTCCCCGCCAACGAGATACGATGCCATTCGATTTCTGGCTTATCGATCGCCCGTTCGACTGTGGTGAACAATATAGACACCCAATAAGACCGCCGCTCCGCCCACGATCTGCACTGGCTGGAGCTTTTCTCCCAGGAGTGGGCCCGCCAGCAGCGCTGTCACGACGGGTTGTCCGAGCAGAGTCGTAGAGACGATCGTCGCCGGCAAGAGACCTTGTACATAATTTATCGCCAACACACCGACTCCCTGACTGATCAAGCCGAGAGCCACGAGATTGAAATAGGTCTTGGGAGTGAACCCCCACATGGGCTGGTTGAAGAGAAGATTAAAGATTAAGAGGGCGGTCGTAGCAGTCACCCCTGAAACCCAGAAATAAGACAGCACATCCAACGATTTGCGCCCGATTTGTGTGATCAGGAAATACGCTGCATAGAATATGCCGGCGATCAATCCCAACAATGCACCAAGATCGAACGAAATAGCGCCGAAGGATTCGAGACCCAAGACCAGCGCGGTCCCGAGAAGCGCAATCGCCAATCCAAACCAGAACTTTCTTGGCAGCTCTTCGCGGAAGAAGAGCAAGGCTCCAAGTCCAACCCACACTGGAGCGGTATTTGCCAGCAGCGTTGGAATAGTTGCCCCACTGAGGACTACTCCCGAAGCCCAGAAGGCCAGGTCGAGCGCGAAAACCAAACCACCAAAAATAGCCCAACGCAATGGCAGTCTATTACCCTTTCGCTCCCGGAGTCTTTTAATCGAAGGGGCCGCGAGGATGATTGTTGGGATTGCCATACGGTAAAAGCTGGCCACAGTCCCGGGAACGCCTGCCCCGCGCACGAAAATCGCCGAAAAACCAATGGCGATAAGTCCGATAAACAGTGTCAGATAAGCGAGGAATTTGTCTCTGGATTCCATTTTGACGTAGTTTATAAATCCTCTTCTGGGTCCCCTTTATAAATCAATCCACTTAAAAATTGCAACATTTCTCCTGCTAGTTGAGTACCTTTTAATACACAGTGATTTGAAAGAATTACAAAGGACGTAAATCGTGAGACGAATCCCACCTGCGCTCTTTCTCTTTTTCCTGGCACCTGCGATCGGTGAGCTGCTCTCCGGATCGGCTCCCCCGGTTGAGTTCTTCAATCCTTTCTCTCTGCCCATCCTCTCGGCGCTGTATGGAAGCGGAGCGGTGCTGGTGCGCGAGCTTACAATGCGGTGGGATAAGCGATGGCCAACGATCCTGGCGCTAGGCTTAGCTTACGCCATCATTGAAGAGGGGCTAATGATTAAATCTTTCTTCGATCCGAACTGGATGGATCTTGGGATCCTGGGTACATACGGTCGCTTAGCGGGTGTGAATTGGGTCTGGAGCGTTTCCCTCTCACTCTACCATGCGACGGTGAGCATCGCCATCCCAATCTTGCTGACAGAGTTGCTCTATGCCGATCGGCGGGATGAGCCCTGGACCAGCCGGCGCGGTAGGATCGGCTTATCCATTCTCCTGGCGGCAGTTGTGCTCTTCGGCGCTCTCGCCATGGCACCTTATCGCCCTCCATTTGTTCCCTACCTATTCTCTTTCATCACCACGGTTGGTCTATACTTCCTGGCCCGTCGGATGCCGAAGCGATTCAAACCACCCCAACCGGCTCCGCGCTTGCATCCGCTTTGGATCGGAATAAGCGGTTTTCTCTCCATCAGTACATACTTCATCGGCGGCTGGGCGCTGCCCGAACTGGGCATCCCACCTGTGTCAACGATCGGGTTCCTGATCGTCCTCGCTCTTGGTGTATTGCGTCTCCTCCGCTGGGCTTCGGGTGAAGGAGCATGGACAGACGTTGGCCGATTGGCGCTCGCGACGGGTACACTGACCTTCTTCATCCTGCTCGCTTTCCTCGCTGAGAGCAGTGCCGACCGGACGGACAACCCGGCCGGAATGGCGCTCGTCGGTCTAGCAGCTGCACTTGGTCTTCTCGCACTTAACTTGCGAGTTCGGCGCAGGGTGAGGGAGAAGAAACGAGCCGAAGTCATCCATTAAGCCATTGATTCATTCAGATTGCTGCTGCGCGTCCTCTTGCATTGCATAATTTCCATCAATTGAGCATGCTCGTAGGAAAAAATCAATATCGCGGATGGGGGGAAGTCCCTCGTTTAGGGGATGTAAAGACAGTACTAGGAATATATACTGATTAAACAGGCAGGGGGAATATACGCTGCCGAAGAAATCCCTGGTATAGGAATTGAAGGGGATTTATATATACACGAGAATCAAATAGAATTATGTAGGATTGACGCAAAAGAGGTGTCACGAGCACGTAAACAAAATAAAACGACTCAACGAAATGGCAAACCCACCGAAAGGTGGAGACGCAAAGCATTAGGGTCTAAAGCTGAATGCCTCAGCTACGACAGCCTGCTACCGAAACGAGAAGGCACAAGTTATATCTCCAACCGTGTAGCAACCTTTTGCGCACGGTTTTTACATTATTATTTGGGCGGAGGGTCCAAGGTCACAAAACCGTGCGTAAAAAGGTTTGTTAATTGAAAACTTGGGTGGAAGAAATCAAAGGGGATACCTACGGGTTCCTTGCTATAAAACCAAACGTTATACTCGATTTTATTAGATACAGGGGCAATACATCACCGCTGCTGACCTCGGCTCTCCCAACTGTCAATCGCGGTCTCATAAGCATCAAGCATGCGCGCGGCTGCATCTGAGATGGAATAGCGCTGAACAGCCCGGCGCGCTTCGTCGCTTAATTCCCTCTGCCGTCCTGGATCCGCCAAAATGTCCACAACCTCCCTAGCAAACGTTTCTGGCTTATTCTCGGTGAGAACGCCACCGCCCTCGGCCAAAATATCGACCGCCCCGGGCGCCCGCACTGCCACGACGGGAAGGCCGGCAGCCATGGCTTCGATGATGACCAGCCCCTGAGTCTCCGTCGTAGAGGGGAAAACAAACAAGTCAGCAGCGGCGTAATAGTCGGGGACATCCTCGTACGGCACCGCTCCCGCGAGGATCACAAAATCCTTAAAACCTAACTTGGCCAGCTTGGCTTTCAGCGCATCTTCATAGGGCCCTCTTCCCAGCAGCAGCAGCCGCACTCCCGGTCGTTGTTCCTGGATCAGGGTGAATGCCTGCAAGAGCAAATCAAGCCCTTTCTCGCGAGCCAGGCGACCGACAAAAAGCAGCACTTCTTTTCCCTCTAATCCGAAACTTACCCTTACCTTATCGGGTTGAATATCTTGAAATTTCACCAGATCGACTGGAGTAGGGACGACGGATACTCCCCGCTCGATTCCATAGTCTTTAGCGAGCATCTCACGAATACTCTCTGTAGGAACGACGACGTGCTGGCAATTTCGCAGATAACGCTTGACGACTTCATCTGTGATAAGCCCTGCCAGTTTCGGGGCGATGGGTGCGTAATGCTGGGCATATTTCTCGTACTGCGTATGAAAGGTGAATACCAGGGGAATGTTCAATGCGCGTGCAAAGGAAACGGCCAGATCACCCATCCATATCGGATGCTGGGAGTGGATCAACGCCGGCTTTACCCCTCTCACGGCCGATTCTATTAGGTTTTTTATCGGTACGATAAGCGAGACATCAAGTTGACCCGACAGGTCAAGGGCTGGAAAGCGGAAAATGTAGGGTTCCTCATCTTCATATTTCTCGTACTCAGGCGCGAAGACGTGTACTTCATGACCCGCGGCGATAAGACCTTTCCGAAACAGCATGATCGAATTAACGACGCCGCTGATCGACGGTAAGTAAGCGTTGGAGAAAATGGCGATGCGCATAGGTTCCCTCCCCTATCAATCTACCAACCCGCTCTGGTCCTGTCCGACCTTCATTGTACTATCCTTCATGTCTGGCATGGTCCCTTCCACAGAACCGAAAGTGCTTTACGGGCGGCACATCACGTGTTAACCTAGATAAGATGTTTAGAGCGCTGTTTAGAAGGAGAAAAGCCCCACGGGTTGGTTTGGTCCTAAGTGGAGGCGGTGCGCGCGGCCTGGCTCATATCGGCGTGCTCAAGGTCTTCGAGGAGGAGGGGTTGCCGATTCACGCCCTGGCCGGCACCAGCATGGGCGGTTTGATCGCTGCGGCTTATGCCGCGGGAATGAGCACGTCTGAACTCGAGGCCGCGGCTTTGAAGCTAGCCAATCTTAGAGAACTTGCGGCGCTGGTCGACCTCCGACCGCCGCGCCGGGGGCTGTTGGCAGGAGAACACGTCCGGAAATACCTCACTAAATTTGTGGGTGAGGATGTCACTTTCGACGAATTAAGGTTCCCCGTGGCCATGCAAGCCGTGGACCTGAATAGCGGTAAGGAGCACACATTACGGGAGGGCAATGTCCTCGATGCTGTAATGGCGACGAGTGCCTTCCCCGGGGTATTCCCCCCCGTCGAGATCGACGGCTGCCAACTCGTGGACGGGGGTGTCCTGAACAACCTCCCCACTGAACAGCCACGGCTGCTCGGCGCTGACGTGGTGATCGCCGTTTACGTGACCGCTGCGTTAGACGCAGATGAATTGGACGCCCAAACAGATGGATCCATCTTTTCGCGCGGCATCGCCAAAGACCTCATGCGGGTCGCCCTCATCGTATCTCGAGCCATGACGGAGGTGAGGCTGAAAGAGACTCCGCCTGATCTCCTTCTGTGCCCGCCTATTCCGGCCGAAGCTGGTGTCTTCTCCGGCTTCACCCACGCCGCTGAAATCATCGCCGCCGGCGAGACCTGCGCTCGGGAGAATCTAACAGCAATCAAAAAAATTGCGCTCGCGTAGGTTTACCCATCGGGCAAGAAGAACCGCCGGTCGCTCTATTTTCAAAACTCTTCCTTCAACATGGTGTTCTATTTGATGGCTACAACACGAAGCGCGGCGAAGAGTGCTTGCGACTTTCTGCGCCTTAGACACGTATAGAATTTAGATCTATCTTTACTCAATTTCAGATACATTCATTGCGAGGAGAAAGAGAGGGATAAACGATGAAACAGCAATCAAGAAACCAGGCTCTCGTCTGGGGCGGTCTACTCATCATCTTCGGTGTAGTGGGGCTGGTGGAATCCTTCACCGATCTCACCCCGTGGGTGTGGGTTTCCATCCTTGCCGTCACTGGTTTAGGGATATTTGGTGTATTTCTCTGGGATCGCTCAGAATGGTGGCCGCTCATCCCCGCCTACGTGCTTTGGGCTATTGCCGGACTGCTCGCTCTGGTTGAATTGAACGTACTGCGCGATCAGTTCTTGCCGACATATGTTCTAAGCGCCATCGCGATACCTTTTATCGTGGTGTACCTGCGGGACCGCGCGCAGTGGTGGGCTCTGATACCCGCTTACGTCTTGCTCGCCGTCGCCGCCATGATCTTGCTGAGCGAGGCAGCCCTTCTGCGCGATGCCTTCCAGGCCCCCTTTGTTCTAACGGCCATCGCCTTGCCTTTCCTGGCGGTATACCTGCGGAACCGGGCCCAATGGTGGTCGCTCATCCCCGCCTATGTCTTATTGAGCATCGGGATCATGATCCTGTTGGAAGAACTCGGGGTTCTCGGCGACTTTCTGGTTCCCGCCTACGTCATGTTCATCATCGCCATTCCTTTCTTCGTCGTTTACATCCGCAATCCGAAGCAATGGTGGCCGCTCATCCCCGGGGGGATCATGGCCGCAATCGGATTGTCCTTCCTGATGGTCGAGGCCTTCCAATACGTCTTCCCTGCGGTGGTGATTCTGGTGGGGTTCTGGATCCTGATACGCAGCTTCACACGGAAAGAAGCTATGGGCGATGAACCGTCGCTGCCTGTCGTGGTGGATGAAGGTGATCTACAGAGCGATGAATAGTTAATCGGCGATCCAAATAAGTCACTCGTAATATCGGATTGGCTCCCCATTAACTCAACACCTTCGGATTGAGATGTCCATCAACACTAAGCAGTCGCTCAGAATGACCCTCGGTAGATACAACCAAGACTGCGCCAGAAAGATCCTAAAAGCGAGAAGGGGAATTGCATATGTGGGGTTCGGGTAAGTATCACGCCCCACTTATACCGGTTTTTCCAGCCGACCCTTACCTTTATTGATCGACTTAGACAATCTTAGTGAGGAAACCATGGAAGAGAATAATACGTCCGGTTATCGTTCGCTTTTTTGGCCTGTTCTACTCATCGGAGTAGGGATCATTTGGCTACTTGGGAGCCTGAATCTCCTTCCGGTCCCCAGTTTACGTCTCCTTCTTCGTCTGTGGCCATTGGCGCTGGTCGTCATTGGACTATATATCCTCATCGGGCGGCGCTCGCTCATCATCGGGAGCATCATCGGCGTTGGCGCCCTCGCTTTGTTCATCGCCTTGCTCTTCCTTGCTCCCACGCTCGGGATTGAACCGGAAGGAGAACTCAGAACACTACAGTTCAGCGAACCGCTTGGCGGTGCAACATCTGCAGACATCACTCTCGATCTTGAGAGATACCCCACAACCATCGATTCAACATCAAGCCCTGAGATGTTAATAGAGGCGGAATTGGATACAGTAACAGACGTCTCTTTCTCGGCCAGGGGAAGTCAAGAGAAGATTATCCGCGTAGAACCCGCGGGCAACAATAGCTTCTTCGGTTTCGATTGGGACAGCTTGCTTCGTAGCGATGCCACTTGGGAGATCGGCCTCAGCCCTGATGTACCCATGGATCTCTACGTGGATGTCGGCTCGGGTTCGGCGAACCTCGATCTCATGGATTTAGATCTGTCCGATATGGATATCGATGGAGGGTCAGGGAGCACCGCGCTAGCGCTTCCCGCAAGTGCCTCTGCGTACACCGCGAACATCGACGGCGGTTCGGGTAGCTTCGACATCGAAATCGAAAACGACGCCAAAATAGATTTAGCGATCGCTGTTGGTTCAGGCTCTTTGGATATCGTGATTGGGGAAAGGGCAAATATCGAGGCGCAGATTGATGGCGGATCTGGGAGCCTCACCATCAATGTTCCTAAGAAGATCGGAGTGCGAGTCGTCATCCACGATTCGGGCTCGGGCAGCGTGCACATCCCCGGGAACTATACGCTCGTGGATGACCTTGGGGATGACGATCAGGATATTGGCATCTGGGAGTCTGAAGGGTACGATGACGCATTACATCGTGTCGAGGTTACGTTTGATCCAGGATCGGGGAGTTTCACGTTGAGGTAGATTTGGTGTTTGCCCTCTACCCGAAGTCAACAAGAACGCCCCCCGGTTGCTGGAAGGCGTTCTCGTGGTTTTAGTGATGCAAACACTTACTCGGGGTGGGCGTATGTGCTTATTAAAATCGGACTCGTTAACCCTCCGTCATGATGAAGAGAGGATTCATCTCGAAGCTGCGGTAGGCCGGACGCAGC
The DNA here is from genome assembly GCA_964385355.1 of uncultured Anaerolineaceae bacterium. Lineage (GTDB taxonomy): Bacteria > Chloroflexota > Anaerolineae > Anaerolineales > E44-bin32 > E44-bin32. The sequence continues at coordinate 2,694 of CAYLOO010000037.1, read as the reverse complement.
CGGTCGACATTGTAAAACTTATCGACATTCACTGATTTCTTCCTGCTAACCACAACATCGATGGGGACATTGTCATAACGACCATTCCTGAGCACTACAAGGCGACCGTGAACCCCTTGTAAGATGAGATCCAGAGCCAGGTTTCCATACGCCATCGGGACGATGGAGTCGATTGCATCCGGATCCCCGCCGCGCACCAGGTAGCCCAGCTTCTGGGTGACAACATTAACATGAAATCCGTCGTTGTATTTAGGTGAGAGCTCTTTCAGCTTCACCGATACCAGATCGCCGATTCCACCTAGCTTCTTATGCCCATAGGCGTCCACCGCTAGATCCTTAAAGACCATCTCGCCGCCTGCGAACATTGCGCCTTCCGAGACCAGCACGATGGAATATTTGCTCGGATTGCGGTTGCGGTCGTAAGAAAGAAGTTCTGCCAATCGATTAATATCAAACTCATACTCGGGGATTACACAGCGATCTGCTGCCCCGGCCATCGCCGGCAGCATGGCGGTGAAGCCTGCATAGCGCCCAAATACCTCTATTACCATGAACCTTTCATGCGAGCCGGCGATCGTACGCAAGCTGTTGGTGATCTGGATGGTGCGCGTGATACACGTGCTGAATCCAATGCAGTAGTCCGTGCCGGGCACATCGTTATCCATCGTCTTTGGAATGGCGATGACTTTCGCGCCTTCTTGGAATAAGCGGACCGCATAACTCAAAGTGTCATCGCCCCCTATGGGAATCAAATATTCAACATCTAGGAATTCCAGGTTTTTAAGCACCTCGGGGGTGAGATCATTCATCTCCTGGTTGTAGGTATCTTTTAAATGGTCCGGCACCTGCTCTTGTGGCACATGGCTAGGACGAGCACGGGAGGTGTGAAGGAACGTGCCCCCGGTTCTGCCCGCCTTATTTACGACCTCTTCCGTTAGCCTCATTACATTGTTGCTGTTGTCAGCCTTCTTGTCTCTCACGACGTCTACGATCCCAGCCCAACCTCGCCTCAAACCCACCACCTCATAGCCTTCCCGCAACGCCCGTATGGTGACCGCCCGAATGGCTGGGTTCAACCCTGGGACGTCTCCGCCGCCTGTCAATATTCCGATACGACCTTTCTTTTTCGCCATGTCGCAAACTCCGAATAAATGTCTGGCCTTATTGTACTCTCTTGATTGGTTTTCTTGGCAACAAATCTGCTCTGCTGTTGATCTCTTTCTTTCTCTGGTGACATGGGTGCGGGCTAATTACAAAACCAGCGCATCATCTTGCGGCGGTCAAATAGGTGGGCGCGACCCCCTCCGCTTCGCTCGGGGGTGCTCCGGGAAAAATATCATTTAGCCCGCAAATAAAAACCACTGCAACTAGTGCAGTGGCTGAACAGGTGGGCGCGAATGGACTCGAACCATCGACCTTATTATCCCCGCAGGGGGCACGGGATGTGAACCCAGTGGTCTAAAACCCCTACCGCGGACCTCACGGATCCTTGATTTCGCGAACCGTGTGGTCAGCTCATGGAGGGTAACCGTGTGGACTACGGTTGGGCTTTTAACCCCTCTCTGGTTGTATTTTTAACCCGGAATTTGGTTCCGAGTAATGCATCTTATCATTGATACGAAATCGTTGCCAAGTGCTGCTCCAAACGTCAAACTTACGGTCCAAAGAACTTAAGTATATTTAATCGCCCTACTCAAAATGGGGCATGATTCAGGAATGTGATCTTTTTAACTTAAAGATGTGTCGAATGAGCGGTGTACAATCTTCTATAGGCATTAACGAGGACGCATTTCATCGACCTGAGGAGGTCTTATGAAAAGAATTGGCACCTACTTCATCAGTGGACTTTTGTTTCTCGCCCCAATAATCATTACGCTTTACATCCTCTATGTAATTGTTTCAAGCGTTGACCGGCTCTTTTCTTTCAGTCTCCCAGGCTTGGGTTTTCTGTTGACCCTTGCGCTCATCACGACCATCGGTTTCCTGGTCTCCACTTTTCTTGCAAGAGGCGCGGCGAATGTCATCGATGGGCTATTTCGCCGCTTGCCTATCATTAAGATGGTTTATACAGCTATCAAAGATGTGGTGAGCGCACTTGTTGGGACTGAAAGGCGATTTGATAGGCCTGTATTAGTAAACGTTGTTCCAGGAAACGGTATCCGGATCTTGGGATATATTACGAGGGCGAGTCTGGCAAGTATCAACTTGGCAGAGAGTATGGCCGTTTACATCCCTCAATCCTATACTTTTGCAGGTAATGTAATCGTAGTTCCCATAGAGCAGGTGACACCATTGGGGATCGAAAGCGGGAAGGTTATGGCTTTTATCGTATCAGGAGGTCTCTCGGACTTATAATAAGCAGGCACCCGAGATTATGGCCGACTTAGTAAGACATGTTGACGTTGGCATCGCCAATGAGGAGGATTGCCGGCGTTCACTGGGCATTACTGTCTCCGAGACCGACTGGAAGCGAGAAGTTGAGAGTGGAGAGCTTGACCCCGGACATTACCAGGCTCTATGTGAGAAGGTGCTGGAGATGAAGATCACCGTCTAGGCATGCTACGAACGATTGGAGAGTCCCTTTCAAAACATACAAACCGTAATCCGTGTTGCCTCATTAGAAAATCTAACCGTAGGGCAATCATTGCCTCGTTCGGGAATCATACCGATGGAATCTCCACAGCTTGGAGAGAT